>JAOPYL010000337.1 GCA_025964625.1 Actinoallomurus sp.
GACCGGCTGTTCCAGATCGACCTGTGGCGCCGGCGCGGGCTGGGACTGCTGTCGGAGGTCTTCGGCGAGGCGTACGTCGAACGCGACCGCGCCGCGCGGCTGTTCCTGTACCGCGGCGACATGCACGCCGAGTGGCTCGCGTACGGCTCGGACACCAAGCGGGTGACCAGCGCGTTCGTTCGAGGGGTCAACGCCTTCGTCGCGCTGTGCCGCGAGGACCCGGCGCACCTGCCGCCGGAGTTCGCCTCGCTGGGGTATCTGCCGGCTTTCTGGGAGCCGTCCGACGTGGCCCGGATCCGCGGTCACGGGCTCTTCTACAACCTGGAGCAGGAGGTCGCGCGGGCGCTGACGCTGCGCGACTACGGCCCCGAGGTGGAGGAGTTGCGGCGCGTACGGGAGCCCGAGCACGAGCTGCGGGTGCCGGACGGCCTGGACCTGTCCGTGATCCCGGACGACGTTCTGCGGGTGTACCGGCTGGCGACCACGCCGCCGCCGTTTCCTGCTTCGGACGATCCGGGACCACGCCCGGACACCGACGGCAGCAACAACTGGGTCATCGCGCCGTCCCGTACCGCGACGGGTCGCCCGCTGCTGGCGAACGACCCGCACCGCGCCGTCACGCTTCCGGGGTTGCGCTACATCGCGCACCTGTCGGCACCCGGCATCGACGTCATCGGTGCCGGAGAGCCGGCGCTGCCCGGCATCTCCATCGGGCACAACGGCCGCATCGCGTTCGGGCTGACCATCTTCCCCATCGACCAGGAGGACCTGTACGTCTACCGGACCAACCCCGCCGACCGGCGAGAGTACTGGTACCAGGGCCGCTGGGAGCCGATGGTGCGGGTGCACGAGACGATGCCGGTCCGCGGCGGCGAGCCGGCCGAGGTCGAGCTGTGGTTCACCCGGCATGGCCCGGTGATCGCATCCAACGCCGAGCGCGACGCCGCCTTCGCCGTACGCGCGGCATGGCTGGAGCCGGGCATGGCGCCGTACCTCGGCAGCATGGACTACATGCGCGCGAGCGGCCCCGACGAGTTCGTCGCCGCCATGAACCGGTGGGGCGCGCCGGGGGAGAACCAGGTGTACGCCGCCCCGGACGGCACCATCGGCTGGCGCCCCGCCGGTCTCGTCCCCGTCCGGCCGAACTGGGACGGCACGCTGCCGGTGCCCGGCGACGGCCGGTACGAGTGGGCCGGCTTCTACGACGTCGACGAGTTGCCGTCGGTGCGGGATCCGGAGTCGGGCTGGTTCGCGACGGCGAACGAGATGAACCTGCCACCGGACTACCCGAACGCCGAGCGGACGGTCGCCTACGACTGGTACGCCGGGTTCCGCCACGATCGCATCGCCGAGGAGCTCGACTCGCGCACCGGGTGGACGGTCGACGATTGCGTGCGGCTGCAGACCGACTATGTCAGTCTGCCCGCGCAGCGGATCCAGTCGCTGCTGGTCGATCTCACGAGCACCGATCCACGGGTAGAGACCGCCCTCGACCTGCTCCGGGAGTGGGACGCCACGCTGTCGGCCGACTCGGCCGCCGGAGCGCTGTTCGAGGTCTGGTACCGCCGGCACCTGCGGCCTGCCGTGCTCAGGCTGGCGCTTCAGCGGCTGCTGCCTGAGGATCGGTGCGCGGAGGCGCTGGCGCGGATCATGCCGTTCGAGGACCTTTCGTCCGATGCGCGCGTGGATCTGGAGCTGCTGGTGCCACCGAGGGACCGGATCGGCCCCGACCCCTCCGTCACGCTGCGCACGGTCGCGCTCTCGACGCTCGCCGACGCGGTGACGGAGGTCGAGGGATTGCTCGGCCCGGACATCTCTTCGTGGGCGTGGGGCTCGCTGCACCGTGCCGCGCCGCGACACCCACTGGCGGAGCTGCTGGGGGAGCCGGACGCGGACTGGACGTCGGTGGGTCCCGCGCCACGCGGCGGCAGCGGCGACACGGTCGGCAGCACCGCCTACACCCCCGACTTCCGCCAGAACGGCGGAGCGACGTTCCGGCTGGTCGTCGACGTCGGTTCGTGGGATGAATCGGTGGCCATGAACTCTCCCGGCCAGTCGGGGGTGCCGGAGAGCAGTCACTACCGCGACCTGTTCGCGAGCTGGGCGTCTGATGACGCGTTCCCGCTGCTCTACAGCCGAGACCTCATCGAGCAGAGCCTCGACGAGCGCATCGTCCTGCGGCCGGTGCAGGACACTCAGGAGGAGAGGATCTGAGGTCGCCGTCCCTTCACGCGCACGTCGGATGGCACTCCGCCGTGGATCGCCCCCAGCCCGGGGGTGTCCTGAGCAGAAACCAGCGGCGATGTCCGTGGAGGACATCGCCGCTGATCGGAACGGTCAGAGGCGCACTGCGACCCTTCAGTGCTGGAATCGGTGGGCGTTGAGGTGGGGTGGGGTCGTCAGGTTCGGCGCGGCCGGCGCGGGGTGCGGAGCGGAGACTCCGTTGGGCGCCAAAAGTCCGCTGAAGGCGTCGGTGCTGTTCTGCGCGCTGTTGTTGGTCTCGATGAGGATCGGGCGGAACTCACCGCCGCTGACCGCGATGCCCTCATAGTCGCCGAGGAAGTGGCCCCAGCCCGCGAACGGCGCCTGCAGCCAGTCGAAGACCTTGGAGATGCGACGCTCGGCCAGGTAGTTCGCGCCGCCGCGCGGGAACGTGGCGTACCACATCGCGGTGGGCAGGGTCGTGGTGTTCCCCGGCTGCAGGTAGCGCAGGTCGTAGTAGGTGATGGCGACGGTGCCGTGGCTGTTGACGGCGATCGAGGGGGTGAACGCCGGAGCGTTCGGGGCCTGGTTGATCCGGACCGGCGCCGACCAGGTCCTGCCGCCGTCGGTGGAGTGCACAAGTTGGATGTCGTTGTACTTGCCGCCGGTGAAGTCGGTTCCTTCGTAGGTCGCGTACAGTTCGCCGGTCTTGGGGTCGATGGCCGGGCTTATCAGGTTGGCTCCGGCTCGTAGCGCCTTTTTCGGGTCGTCGGGGGCGTTGGGATCGACCTCGAAGATCGAACTGTCGGTCGCGATCCTGGTCGGCTTGGTCCAGGTGCGTCCCTGGTCGGTGGATTTCACGACGGCGAAGTGCAGGTCACTGGGCGTGGTGGCGTTCACGTCGGTGTAGGTCTGCGACTCGAAGAAGTCGTACAGCGTGTCATTCCGTGGGTCCGCCACGATGACGTTGCCGATGGTCTGGGAGTTGGGGATCACGCTGGTGTCGACGAACGGATGCGCCGGGGTCCAGGTCCTGCCGTGATCGCGGGTGATCGCGATGTAGGACGGGCCGTTGTAATGGGCGTTAGAGCCGGACGTGACCTGGTCGATCCGGTCCCAGACCTGGTACGCGACGCCCGCGTGGACCGGGTCGGCGGTGACGGAGTTCTTGTCGTCGACGATGGCCGGGTTCGTATCGGCGATGAGCTGGGACAGGTGTTTCCACGTCTTTCCACCGTCGTAAGAGGTGGCGGCCGCGACGCCGTTGCGCGGGGTCGTCGCGTCGAAGGTCAGACCGCTGGCGTAGGCGACGCCATCGGGACCGAAGCTGACCCAGGCGTCGGAGGCACGCTGGTAATTCACACCCTCCGGAGCGCACGCGCTGAACGGGAGCGGGCTTTCGGTGAAGTGTTTGCCGTCGCTGGTGTACGTCGCCACCAGGCCCTTCGCCCCTCCGTCGGACCAGCGGTCCTGCTGGAAGACCCCGATCGCCCGGCGCGGGTTGTGCGGATCCACGGAGACCCACGGCTCGACCTCGGCCGAGGGGTAGCCGACACCGTTCTGGCTCGCGCCGATGGTGCAGTTCGCGTATGGATCCCCGGGGGAGACCAGCCGGACGGGCTGGGTGTCGGCGCCGGCCGGTGTCGCGCTCACGAATGCGGCGGCGGACAGGAGCGCGGCTCCTGCGGCTGATAGGGACGCTCGCAGTTTCATGCAGTTCTCCTTGACCCATGGCTGCGTTGCCCCCGACCAACGCACAAGACCTACCGGATCACCTGATCGGCTGTGAAGCCGGATGACCTCATCAGGACAGAACGCCAACATCCGGAAAAACCGCGCGCGAACGCCAACGTGGCCGCATACCAGCAGCGCCGCAGCCGCCCCCTACCGCGTGCCTTGCTTCTGAACTTATTTCCTGGCACCTGATATCGGCCGACTCCTCAGGTGTCGGATTTTCTTTGTTCAAAGCTGTGCGCACTGGCGGTTCCCCGCCATCAGGTTTCTCGGAGGGTCGCGCGTACCGTCCATCCGTGTTCGGCGTGATCCAGCTCGGGTCGAAGGTGGTTGTAGCCGGGGCGGCCGATGGAGCGCCAGTGTTCGGCCCAACGGGTGAGCCGATGGAGCGCCTCTGAATCGCCCCCGTGGACGGTCTCCCGTCCGTCGTCTGCCGAGACGAAGGCTGCGCCGGCCGGGATGGTGCAGCCGATCCACCAGGCAGGGGAACCGAGGGACGCGGTGGTAAGCCCCTCGGGTCGGGTGGCGAGCAGGTAAGCGTGGAAGGCGGCGCCGTCCTCCCCGCGGATGAGTGGTCCAGGCGTTGTGTCGGCATTGTTCATGAGCTGATCGAGTACGAGCCGACCGGATCGCTCCTGTCCCTTGGCGCGTAGCCAATCGGCTGAGAGCCACCAGGGCCGGCCTTCGTCATCGCGAACGAGCGCGTCCGCGCCGCGCGGTGGGACGAGCCACTGGTCGAGTACCTCGTCATGAGCCTCGACGAAACCGCCGGGAGTGATCGTCTCGCCGACCAACCCGGGCACGGCATCGTGATAGCGAGCGCGGACGACAGCGTAGGTCTTGGCCAGATCGGTGAGACTGACCGGTGCGACGATGATCGCCCCGTGCACGGCCTGCGCGACCCAGTCGGCAGGAATCCGCTCTACGGTGGCCCAGGCGACGATCCGGTCGAAGTGCTCGCGGCATTCGGGAGCACCCTTGCGTCCGTCACCGATGATCAGGTGAGTGTTGTGACGGCCATCGGCCACGAGAAGTTGTCGCGCCCGGGCGATGAGATCCGGGTCGATATCGACCGAGGTGACATGCCCGTCTTTGCCGGTCAACGCGGTGAGCAGGGCGGTTGAGTATCCGGAGCCGGTGCCGATCTCCAGTACGCGCTGGCCGGTCTGGACGTCGAGCAGGTCCAGCATGGTGGCGATGATCAGCGGCGCCGACGACTGCCGGATGCGGGAGCCATCGGGCTGGGTCGTGTAGGCAGCCTCGTCGACTGCGTCTAGAGCGGCTTGAACGCGGACGCTGAACGTGGTGGTGCTGGTCACCGTGGTCCTTTCGCAGGTCAAATGGTCAGGAGCCGCAGGTAAGGCCGGTCCGGGCCGACCGGTTCGCCGACCGGGCGTCCGTCGGCTTGGACCCAGGCATGGGAGGCGTACGGAGCAAGGCGTGCACCGATACACCAGTCCACCGCCCGACCCCTTGCGGCGGCAGC
>JAOPYL010000160.1 GCA_025964625.1 Actinoallomurus sp.
GGTTCTCGTGGTCGGCGCCTCCAACCAGTGGTTCGCGCAGACCCTCTCGGCGCTGGCCGTGCCGCAGTCCGGAGCCAGCGCCCTGGACGCCAAGGTCGAGCAGCACTGGGCCGCCATCGAGCCGATCGGGCCTGCGATGTTCCCCTGGGCGAGGACGAACCTGCCCGCCTTCAAGGAGCTCGACCAGTGGAGCGATGAGGACATCGCCGAGGCGATGGGCCGCCATCGGGCCAAGCTCGAAGGCGGGGGCGACGATTCGGGACCGGACGACAAGTACCCGGATCTGCGCACCCCCGAATGGGAGGTCTTCTCCGCCAAGAAACTCCCCGAGGAGAGCCCGGACTTCACCCTCCGCCGCGACGTCGACGGAGTGCCCGAGGCGCTGACCGGGATCTACGCGGACGTCATCCAGGCGGAGCGGCTTCGCGAGGTGCGGGCGTTGATCGGGTTCACCCGGCTCGACGCCCCCGATCCCGAAGATCCCGGTCTGGTCACGCGGGTCCGGCTGGCCCGCTCCAGGCCCAGCTGGGTGCCGGCCAGCGAGGTGCGTGGCGAGGGGATCTTCCTGCGGCTGCCCGAAGACCTCCTCCAGGAATGGGAGCGGCGCGTCGAGAAGTCCGACGCCCTCCGCGAGCACAAGGACGCCTACGCCCGCCATCGCCGGAACCGGTACTCCGACCGGATCATCGCCGACTTCGACCCGATGGCGCACTGGCCCGGAGCCCGGTTCGTCGCGCTGCACACCCTGTCGCACCTGCTGATCCGCACGATCTCACTGGAGTGCGGCTACAGCTCCGCCAGCCTGTCGGAGCGGATCTACTCCGGGACCGACGACGACCCGCACCGCGCCGGCATCCTGATCTACACGGCCGTACCCGATGCCGAGGGCACCCTCGGCGGGCTGGTGTCCTTGGCCGAGCCGGACCAGCTCATGCGGCTCACCCGCCGGGCCCTGGCCGACGCCCGGCACTGTTCCTCCGACCCGCTGTGCGCGGAGCGCCTGCCGCAGCAGCCGGCCGACTTCCTGCACGGCGCGGCCTGCCACGTGTGCCTGTTCGTCTCCGAGACCACCTGCGAGCGGGGCAACAAGTTCCTCGACCGCCGGTTCGTCGTCCCCATCGACGGAACCGATCTGGCGCTCTATCCGGAACTGCCGTGACGGGGACCTCATGAGCCGGCGTCCGGCGCTGGAAGCCGCCACGGCCGACGCGGTCGCCGCGCTCGGCCCCGTACACCTGCGCACGCTCGCCGACCGGATCGCCGCCGGCCGGCCGCGCGAGGCGATCACGCAGGCGGTTCCGGTGCCGGGATTTCCGGCCGCGGCTGTCGCGGTGCTGGCCGCGCAGGAGATCGACGATGTACGGGACGCGGAGACGGCCGCCTACCTCTACGGGGTCGCGGCCGGCCACGCGCAGCACGCGGCGGCGGTCACCGTCGAGTCGGTGTGGAGCGGGCCGAGCGTGCACGGCGTGCCGGTGCGGGCCACCGCGCAGGTGCTCGTGCAGCTGGTGGAGAACGCGAGTTCCGAGCTGCTGTTGATGACCTACTCGGCGAAGCCGTACGAGCCGCTGCGCGCCGCCCTGGCGTCCGCGGTCGAGCGGGGCGTCGGCGTCACCGCGGTGGTGGAGACCCTTCAGGGCGCGGGCAGCGCCATCTCCGGGGACGAGCCCGCTGCGGCGTTCCAGGGGCTTGACGTGGAACTATGGCACTGGCCCGCCGGAAAACGAACTGAGCTGAACGCCAAGATGCACGCCAAGATCGCTGTCGCGGACCGGCGGTGGCTACTGGTGTCCAGCGCCAACCTCACCCAGTCCGGAGTCGGCAGGAACATCGAGGCGGGCCTGCTGATTCGTGGCGGTACGGCCCCGCAGCGGGCCGCTGAGCACATCGCCGCCCTGCGCTCCGCCGGCGTACTGGAGCGGCTCTGACCAAGGAAGAAGGACGAACGGAAATGCCGGAGGCGGTAACGGTCACGGCGGCCGACATCGCGAGGCTGACGGGCTATGGCCGGGCGGCCGTCAGCAACTGGCGGCGTCGCTACGAGGACTTTCCGCAGCCCGTCGGAGGCACCGCGAGCAGCCCGCTCTTCGCGCTCTCCGAGGTGGAGAACTGGCTGGCGGAGCAGGGCAAACCCGTCGAGGTCTCCGAGGAGGAACGGCTCTGGCAGCAGATCCGCACGACCGCCGACGATCTGCGGCTCGCCGCGGTGGTCGCGGATCTGGGTAGCGTCCTGGCCGGGGGTGCCCGCTCGGCCGATGATTCGCTGGCGCCGCTCCACGACGCGACCAGGTCCTTGGCGAAACGGCTCGGGGCCGGCGACGCCTTCGAGTTCCTCGTCGACCGGTACGTCGAGGCCCACTCCCGGCGGGTGACGAACACCCCGCGCGAGACCGCGGCCCTCATGGCCGAGCTGGCCCGCATCGACGGCGGCTCGGTCCTCGATCCGGCATGTGGCATCGGCGCCATGCTGGTCGCGGCCTCGGAGCACCGTCCGGCCCGGCTGTTCGGTCAGGATCGTGACGAGGCCGCGGGAACCATCGCCGGGGCCAGGCTCGCCCTTCGCGGGATGGACATCGACACGGTGACCGGCGACTCGCTACGGGAGAACGGGTTTCCCGACGAGCGCGTCGACGTGGTGCTGTGCGACCCGCCCTTCGGCGACAGGGCCTGGGGTTACGACGAGCTGACCAGCGACCCGCGCTGGACGTACGGGCTGCCGCCGCGCGGCGAGTCCGAGCTCGCCTGGGTACAGCACGCCCTATGGCACCTCAAACCGGGTGGCCGTGCCGTGATCCTGATGCCGACGGCCGCCGCGGACCGGCGGTCCGGCCGCCGGATCCGATCTCAGCTGCTGCGGACCGGGGCGCTGCGGGCGGTGATCGAGCTTCCCGCGGGGTTCTCATCCGCGTCCGCCGCGCAACCGCACCTGTGGGTCCTGCGGCGGCCCGCCTCCGACGACCCGCTGCCCAGTCGCGTCCTCATGATGAACGTCTCCGATCTGGACCCGGCCGAGGTCCGCTCCACGGTGGTGGCTCGCTGGAAGGCCTTCAACGTACGGCCCGAGCAGAGCGATGACTCGGGGGTGAGCCAGGCCGTCCCGCTGGTCGACCTGCTCGATGACGTGGTGGACCTGACCTCAGCCCGCCATGTGCCACAGTCCGTCGCCGGCGGGCTCGACTACGCCACCGCCCGAGACCGGTTCCTGGAGCTGCTGGCCGCCGTTGACGAGGCCGCTTCTGCCCTTGTGTCGCTCAGGACGCAGGCCGGGGACGTTCCCATGACCACCGTCAGCGAACTGATCCAGAGTGGCGCGGTCTCGCTGAAGCAGTCTCCGATCAAAATGGAGACGAGTACCGGAGAGCTGCCGGTGCTGACGGCGAAGGACGTGATGCTCGGCCGCCCGGCCTCGGGACGTACGACCGATGGTCCGGGAGTCGTGATGCTGCAGCGGGGAGACGTCGTCGTGCCGCTGGCCGCCCGGCAGATCGACGCCGTGGTCGTCGACGCCGACGGCATCGCGGCGGGCCCGCAACTACAGGTGTTCCGCCCGGACCTCGAACGTTGCGACCCGCACTTCCTCGCGTGCTTCCTGCGCGCCGCCGGCCTTTCCCGTACCGGCTCGACGGCCTCACGCGCGGACGTGCGGCGGGTGGCGATCCCGCGGCTTCCTGTGGAGAGTCAGCGACCGTACGGCGCGGCGTTCGAGCGGCTTCAGACCCTGTCCTCGGCGCTGCGCGGTCTTGGCGACGCGGGAGAGACCTTGATCGGCCTCGGATTCGAGGGTCTTGGCGGCGCATCGCTGCGACCTGAGGGCTGAGTGTGTAGCTTTGTGACGGGCTGAACAGGAGGACGGGGCTTGGTGACGACCATCGCCGACCGCTATCAGCTGGATCCTGTCCATATCGGCAAGGGCGGGATGGGCGAGGTCTGGGGCGCCACGGACACCCGGCTCCGCCGCCGGGTCGCCGTGAAGTTCATCAGCTTCCCCGACGGAAAGCCCGATCAGGAGCTGACCAGCAGGTTCGTCCGCGAGTCACAGCTCACGGCCCGGATGGATCATCCGGGCGTGCCCGTCATCCATGACGCGGCGAGGGTCGGTGATGGCCCATTCGAGGGTCGCCTCTACCTGGTCATGCAGCTGATCGACGGTGTCAATGTCGACGACCTCGTAGCCGAACATGATCCGCTGCCGGTCAGCTGGGCCGTGGCCATCGCCGCCCAGACCTGCGCGGTGCTCAGCTACGCCCATGACAAGCAGCTGATCCACCGCGATCTCAAGCCCAGCAACCTGATGTTGTCGCGCGACGGCACCGTCAAAGTCCTGGACTTCGGGCTCGCCGTCGCTCTCGACGCCAGCGACCGATCGAGGATCACCCGTACGAACCAGATGGTGGGCACGCTGGCCTACATGTCTCCGGAACAGTTCCGGAACGAGCCGAGCGCACGAAGCGACTTCTATGCCCTGGGGTGCGTGCTGCACCGGATGCTGACGGGCAGGGTGCCCTTCGACGGCCCGACTGAGGCCTCGATCATGCACGGGCAGATCTATGGGCATCCGACCCCGGTCCGGGAGCTGCGCTCCGACGTGCCGGCAGGGCTCGAAGCGCTCGTACTCCGGCTGCTCGCCAAGAAGCCCGAAGAACGGCCGGCCTCGGCCGATGAGGTCTATGCGCTGCTCATGCCGTACTTGAGCGCACTGGGAGAGCTGCCCGGAGCCGTACAGCCCGGCCTGAGCGCCTCGCGTATGTACGCGGGCGTGGTCGGACGCGTGCTTGTCACCCCGCCGACGGTCGTGCGGCCCATGCCTGTTCCGAAGCCATCCTCCGCCGCTGAACCCGAGCCGATCAGCCTCGGGGATGTGGCGCGGGCCCGGCGGCAGGCCGAGCGGCTCACGCGCGAGTCCCGCTACGACGAGGCCGCGCGGATGCTCAGCCGTACCGCTGAGAAGGCCGGGCCGCTCCTGGGCACCGAGCATTCCGACGTGATCGGGGTGCGGATCGACCTGGCGAACGTGCTGTTCACCGGCGGCGACTACGCGAAGGCCGCAGGCGCCTTCGAGCGCCTCTCACAGGACCTGGCCGTCCGTGATGGGCCCGACGCCGACCTGGTGCTGCGCTTCCGTCTTCAGGAAGCCACCTGCCATGCCGTCCTCGGAGACAGTGATCTCGCCCTGCGCCAGCTGGAGCGGCTACTCGCCGACCAGCTGCGGATCTACGGGGACGATGACAGCCGGGTGACGGAGCTGCGCGAGCAGATCGGCCTGCTCCTGCACGGAATCGGCCGCACTGCCGAGGCCGTCGATGGGCTGGAGAAGCTGGCATCCGATCTCGAGCGCCGCCACGGGCCGGGACACCCCGCTGTCCGGAGCGCTCGTGAGGCGATCCGCCGCATGAAGGAGAACTGATCGTGGCGATCGCATATCGCGTTCGCCTGCGGCGCCCCGGGTGAACTCACAGGTGGCAAACCGGGACCGACCGCGATCTGTACGAAGGTCCCATGGGAGGCTCATCAAGTACCAGATCTCTGGCTCTCCCTCCCAGCCGTCGACCAAGTCGCACCGGTGATCTCGAATAGGACTCTCCGTGGGAGATATCCCCAGTCGATCGAGGCCATCAGGCATGCACCGTGGGACGCTCGGAGCACGGTCAGTGCCTGCGTTTGCGGGAGGATCTTCTACGGGACCGGATGTGATCCTGGTAGGCGTCATACGCCTCGTGGGCGGCGGCCTCGCCAGGGAAGTTCCGGCGCAACGTGGACAAAAAGATGGCCGAGCACATACCCGCGAGGACTGGCAAGAATAGGATGAACAGTGGTGCCAGCAATACTCCCGGGAAAACGAAGGGGGAGCCAGGGTTCTCGCCAAAGGGAAACACTGCAAGCCTCCGCCAGGGGAAGACAAAGGCCGGAACCGACGATATCCACCAGACCACTGCGATTGTGATTCCAGCGGCTAGCGGGAGGGGGGATGTGAGTAGCTTCACGGTCGCAGTGACGGCGAATCCGACGCCGACGAACGCAATCCATAGCCACACGACGGACCACGCGATCCGGCGCAGCCAGTAGGCCGGACCACGGTTCACCCACGTCCGGCCGATGATCTTCAGCTCTGGTGTTCCACGTTCCATCTGATAGCGGTCGACGAGAACCTTCCGTCGCGCGAACTGGCGTTTGCCTCGAAGCTCATCGACGAAGAACTCCCATCGCGCGATGAGTGGGTTACGAGGCGACGTGCCAAGCTGATCGCGCGTGCGCGTCCCGGCCTCCGGTGTTTCCACCGGCGAATGATACGGCCGCCCGCTATCCGAAGAGTCCATGCCACACGTTTTTCGTTGTTCCGATCGGGTCGGCTGCTGAGGTCGTCACTGTCTTGGCCATGTTCCAGCCATCGTTCTTAAGGGTATTCCAGAAGCCCTCTCCCATGCTGTGACCGACTCCGAGGACGACGCCGTCGTTGTGGATATTGCTCGCCCAGTGCGTGCTGTGGGTGTACTCGTTGACCAGCGAACCGGCTCCGTAGCCGATGAGGGGTGCCAAGGGGCCGGTCTCAACGGCGGCGACCTCTGCTCCGATACCGGTGAGGTTGGCAGCGCCGTCGGCGACGATCGAGTGTGTCCACGACCATCCGCGGTCATGGTCCATCTTCGCCTGGGCATAGGTACCCACGGTTGCGGCAAGCGCGTCCAGCGCAGGGACCTGGTCCGCCACCCGGATCCAGCGGCTTTCGCCGCCGATGCGTTCGAAGAGATCGCCGAGCGAGGTGTTGAACCACTTGCCGCCCTTGACCTGGTTCTCGTAGGCCTCGACCGCCGCGAGATCGCCGCGACTCACTGCCATGTCCTTGCGCATGCCCGTGAGTTCATCGGTGAGCTGGCGTTTGAGCCCGGAAGCACCTGCATGCTTACGCTGATACTTCAGATCGCTGTAGTACTTGTCGAAGGCGGTGAGCTTCTGATTGAGCTTTCTTCGCGCCCAGTCCTCCGGCAGGTAGTAGTAGTCATGGAGGAGAGCCGATAGCGCCGCGACGTCTTGCGCCTTCAGCAGTTCCGACGCGCCGGGAGTCTTCGGATCGATCAACGCGAGCAATGGATAGATCTTCTGCTTCGCGTGGTCGCGTGCGGTCTGCGCCTCGGTCTTGGCTGCTTGCACGGAGGTGTTGAGCGTTTGCACGGCTGCCTTGGGGCCGCGCCAGGAGTTGCCGTCCGCGCCGAACTTCACCCCGGCGCCGGCCGCGCTTTTCTGAGCCGCGTCCAGATGCTCCTGGGCGCGCGACAGCGCACTGGACAGTTCGGTGATGGCAGCCTCGGCGTCCGAAATGATCTTCGCCAGGGCTCCTATCGCGACGGCGTCCCGTTCCCAGGCGCCGCGGAATGAGGATGCGGCGGCTCCGTGCCAGCTCGCGTCGTGCACGAGCGTGTTGACCTTGCTGTTCAACGTCGACACGGTAGAGCGCATGGAGGAGACGGCCGTACCGAGCTTGGATGCGATTCCGTGCAGCCCGGTGATGTCACCGCCGATCTTCATCGGTCACTCCTTCGCCGCTTCCATCAGTTTGTCCAAGAGCCGGGCCACGTCGGAGTCGCTCTTCTTGTAGTTGTCATGGGCTTTGCCCAGCTTCTCGTGGTGGTCGCGAAGCTTGCGGACGATTCCATCCTGGAGGGCACCGAAGTTGATGAACAGCGCCCCGAGCATCCCATCGAGCTCACCGTCCCCGGTCGGCACCGGATTCGGTGTCATGTCGCCGCGTAGCTTGTCGACGCCGGAGGCTGCGTCGTTGAACTCCTGGGCGGTGGCGGCCAGGTCGCGGTAGATGACCTGGAATCCGCTCATGGATTCATCGCTTTCTCCAGTTGAACGAGGTCTTCGGTGCTCCAGCGGGGGACGTTGGGATCGAGAACAGGATTGATCTCGATCCTGCGCACGCCGAATGCCTCGGCGAGGTTCCGCAGCCCGATGGTGGGCAGGGCGATCCACGGCTGGTGTTCGCCGAGCACCGCAACGAGGGCGTCCGGGCTGGTGAACGCGACAGCGATCATCTCTCCCGTGTCCAAACGGCGAAACTCGAGACTGACCCCGACGCGATCGCCGTCCCGGCTGGGACGTGCGGGCACGCACACCGGGTCGGTATCCGCGGGCAGATCCATAACCGTCGGCGATGTTGTCTCAGCTCCGTGCTCGGTACCGCCTGCGGGCGGGGTTTTGGAATCATCGGATGGTGACGTCATGGGTACCTCCCGCTGTTCCCTGGCTTGGAGATGCTGGTGCGCGCCGCCCCGACCGCCGTCGGACAATGACGGTGCCCACGACCACTGCGGCAGCCGCGATGCCGGCGAGCGCCAATGCGATCGGCAGTGTGTTTTCGCGCTTCTTGCGGGGAGCGGCGTGCCGGGGCTGGGATGCCGTTTGCCGGCCCGTCGATCCCTTGCCGAGGGCGTCGAAGACGGGGTTCGGTGCGTTCTGCGGCACTGGATAGTGGGCCGGGTCCATCGCTCGGTTGATCCGGACCACGCCATAACCGGTGAGGTCGTCTCGGCCGGGCGCGCTGACGTCTTTGGCCGTCGCGATGATCCGCTGCACCACCTGCCGGGCGGCCATCTGCGGGTTTCTCGATCGCACGAGAGCGGCCGCGCCGGCAGTCAGGGCCGCGGCCTGGCTCGTACCCCAGCCGTTTGAGAAGTACTTGCCGGTCTTGCCGACGAAGCCGACACCGTAGCCGGGGCCGGCCACCGAGACATATGACTGCCGTTGAGTATCCGGCCATGGCCGCAACATGCCATCGACGGCGCCGACCGCGAGCACTCCAGGGCATGACGCAGGCTGGTCAGGGGCGTTCGCGCCGCGCCCATCGTCTCCAGCGCTGGCCACGAGCACCACGTCATGCTGGATGGCGTAAGCGACCGCGTCGTGCAGTTCTTGTGAGCAATGGCCCGGGAAGGACCGGGCATCCTCACCGACGGACATGCTGACGACCTTTGCGCCGTGGTCGGCCGCGAAGCGGATGCCTTTCGCCAGCGTTTGATCGAAGTTGATGTCCCCGCGCTGGCTGTAGGCCCGGACCGGCAAGATCTTGGAGTCAGGGGCGATTCCGACCAGATGCCCGGCTCCCTTTCCCTGCCCCGCAATGAGCGCAGCCATCGCCGTTCCGTGGCCGTCCCCTTCGTCGTCGAGATCGGTACGACCGTCGGTGCTCGCATCGATGGTGTCGCCACCACGCAGCACCGCCCCCGACAACTCAGGGAGCTTGGCGTTCACGCCCGAGTCCAGGACCGCAACCGTGACCCCGGCCCCTTTGCTGAGGGGCCAGACCTGCTCCTGAACGCCCCAGGCCGAAAACCACCACTGGTCCGAACTCGGGTCGGGGGTTGCCCGGGCGGGCGCCGCCGGGAACAGAACGAGTCCGACCGCCGTAGCGGCCAGCACACGCCGTATCCTGCGTTTGACCAGGCCGCCGCCAGCGCGGAAGGCCGGATGCCGACTACAGATCGGAGACCGAGCCCAGGTCGCCGAAGCTGCCCTCGACCTCGTCATCCGGTAGACGGATGCCTTGTTTCTCCAGATGCTCAAGCTTGGCCAGGGCTTGCTTCAGCAGTTCGGCCGTCCGCTGCGTGTCATCGATCCGCGACCCGGCCAAGGACAGGTCCTCCGGCCTCTTCTGCGAGGAATTCGGCGCCCCGATGACCGGCGGCGCGGATTCGAGGTCACCACCCCAAATATCGGAGTCCTCGCTCAACCACGTGGTGCGCGTACGCTCCCACTCACTCCCGCCTCCAGCGCCTCGGAGCGCCGGACCCATCACGCCAGAACGGCCGGTCGCACCGGCGGCACCGCTTTCGGCTGCGGCCTGTTCGGCTTCCAGGGCACCAGCCGAGCCCGGCAGCCCACCCGAAGCGATCCCTCGGCCACCGATACCGCCACCCGCGACACCCCGACTTACCCCAGGCACGAACCCGCCGATACCACCCGGCGTGACTCCGCTGGCGCCCGAACCGCCGACCCCGCCGATGCCGGATCCAGCCACGCTCGGGTCGCCGCCGAAACCCCCGGCGCCCGATGAGCCAGCGCTTGGCGTGAACCCCGCCAACTGCGTACCACCCGGCGACGTGGAGCTGCTGCCCGAACTGTACGGGCCGCCCACGGAACCGTGGATCTTCCTAGAGTGGCCGCCGGCACTTCCGCCGCTTCCTCCCGAGCCTCCTGTGGAGGAGCCGGAGCCACCCCCAGTGGAGGATCCGCTGGAGTTACTCCCGGACGAAGGAACGTCATGTCCGCCCTGTTGGCCCTTGACGGGCGGCAGCCCCGTCGTGACCTCGGCCGGCATGGCTGACCACGTCTGCACGATGCGTTGGTTGCCGCCCTGCATCCAGGCATGGGCGTTGGCGTCGGTCAGGGGGGGCATGCTCGTCTCGTACCAGGACAGGAACCCGCCGTGTTGCTGCAGAGCACCGCCGAGACCGCCCGATGCGACGCTGATGTTGTAGGCCGCCTTGCCCATCTCCTGGAGCTGACCTTGCGCCGCCTCCGCCGCAGGCCCTCCCCACGCCCCGGCCAGATCGCCGGCGGCCTTCTTCAGGACTCCCAGAGAGTCCTCGTAGGCGCTGGCAAGGTCGAGGTAGGCCTTGCCAGCCGAGGTGACATCCTCGGGCTGCGTCGACCGCAGAAAGGAATCGATCTGCTTCGTGTTGTACTGCCCCGGGGAGCCGGCCGGGCAACCAGCCTTCAGGGGGGACGTGGCAACGTTCTCGTCCATCTCGTTCCCTCCCGTACTCAGGTCGCCGAATTCGTACGCGTCTGGCGGGTCGGCCTGGGACCATCGGCCGGATCAGCGGTATCGCCGGAGCTCAATATCCGCTCCACCTGCCGAATCTGAGCCTCAAGGGCGGCTTCGGCCTCGTCATACACATGAGCCGTTTGCCGGAGCTTCTTGATCACGTCCATCAAGGCATGAAGGTACCGAGTGTGATGGTCGGAGAGCGATCCGTGCGAGGTTGTGACGCTCGTGTACAGCTGCCCCGCCGCGTCCCACGTGCCGTACGCCGCTGCCCTCGCGCTGCTGGCCGTCTCCAGATGGTTGCTGACCGTTCCCAGAAGGTGCTCAAGGTGCGCCTCAAGCCTGTTGGCGATCTTCTTGAGCTCGTCTCTATGAACCCTCGTCCCTGCACCGGGATCCACGGCCGGCCAGTTCGCCCACGGGATGGCCGCGTTGCCGTTGGCGTTCCCAGGCGGTTGCGCGGATGGAGTCACCGGATCCTCGCTCTCCCCGTGGACTCTTCGGATAACCGGGTGATTATCCCGAACCTGACTGATTCGGTCAATCGCCGCGCCGTAGGTCTGGAGGCCGCAGCGCTGACAGGCGGCGCGCAGGTCGTACGGCCGAGCTCGGGATGGACCGGAGAGTCGCAGTAGAGCGGCGGCGCTTATGTGAACGCACCGGACGGCGGCCGCCTGGCGTGCACGTTGCTGCCGAGTACGCAGCCGCGGCCGGTAGAGCCGGTCGTCGGCCTCCTGCCGAATGCGTCGGCCCGCTCGGCGTTCACCTCCGGAAACAGTCGGCTCGGGCAGATTCGCTCCAGGCTGAAGGCATCGGTGCTGTTCTGCGGGCTGTTGCTGGTCTCGATTTGGCCGCCGACCCAGCGGTAGAGGTGGTTGTCGAGACTCACCCGGCAGGCGGTGCCGTCGGCGGCGCCGGAGATGTCGAGTGCCTGGCCGGGAAGCTGGTTCCATCCGCTGCCGTTCCAGGCCCACATTTCGCCGAGGCTGTTGCGGTGCCAGACCATGTCCTTGCTGCCGACGGCGATCTGGCCGATGTAGCCGTTACCGGGCGAAGTACATGATTGGCGTCAACACGCCTTCGGCGATCGCCGGCCCCGCCAAGGGGTCACCGCTCGTGACGTCGCGGTCGTAGCGCCACAGCCGGTACTGGTCACCAGGCTGGACCACAGAGGGATAGATCTCCAGCACGCGGCACATCCGGCAACAGGTAGTCCGTGCCGGTGGCGGTGGTGTCGTAGAGCCACAACCGATAGAGGCCGCTGTCCGGGTACCACTCCAGGATGCGGTCGCCGCCGAGCCAGATCAGATCGCCCTCGATGGTCGCCCCTGGCCCTGGACGACGGGAGCGTCGGGAAACGGATCGGCCATCGTCACCCTCCAGGCAACGAGTCGACAGATGGCACCCGCGTTCGTCGTTCTGGGTCACCGCCGCATCAGGGTGACCACCCCGGACTTTTGCCGGTACATGCAGCGGCAACGCCATCAAGCTCAGCCCAAACCGCTCATTACTGTCGATAAGCGGCCACCCTCAGGTGGTCACGAAATGTCGCTGGAGTAATAAATTCGTGTCGATGGCCATTGGAGACGCCGACACCCTCCTGGAACGCGACGGCGAGCTGGAGGTCCTGCATGCCTTGCTCCGGCGAGCGAGCCGGGGTGAGGGCGGCGTCGCGGTCATCGCCGGGCCGCCCGGTGCGGGGAAGACCGCGCTCGTGCACGCCGTCCGCGGTTTCGGCCGGCGTCGTGGTCTGCGCGACCTGTACGCCCGGGGGCGCGAGTTCGAACGTGACATCGGCTTCGGCGTCGCGGCCGGCCTGCTCGGGCCGCCCGTCCTGGCGATGCCCGCCGAGGACCGGCGTGGGCTGCTCTCCGGGGTTGCCGGACTCCCCGCCGCGCTGCTCGACGTGCTGAACCCCGCATCGAGGGCCGGTCAAGCCCGTCCCGCGGCCGGTCCCGCGCCGGCCTCCGAGCAGGTCGTGCTCGGCCTGTACTGGCTGGCCGCCACGCTGTGCTGTCCTGATGACGAGAGCGGCGAGTCCATCCCGTTGCTGCTCACCGTCGACGACGCCCACTGGTCCGACGTGGGATCGCTGCAGTTCCTCTGCCACCTCGCCGATCACGTGGACGAGTTGCCGCTCGCGGTCGTGGTCGGCGCCCGCGCCGGCGGGCACGACGCACGGCAGCCCTGGCTCGATCGGCTCGCCGCACACCCGCACAGCGTCGCCGTCACCCCCAGGCCGCTCAGTGATGACGCCGTCGCGCTACTCGTGGGACGCTCTCTCCCCGGTGCCCGCCCGGCCTTTTCCCAGGCCTGCGCCCAGGTGAGCGGCGGCAACCCGTTCCTCCTCGTCGAGTTGCTGCGCTCGCTCCAGGCGGACGGTATCCGCCCGACGGAGAAGGCGGCAGGCGGTATCGCCGAGATCGTCCCCGACGCGGTGCTGCGCTCGGTACTCGCCCGGCTCGCCCAGCTGCCCGCCCAGGCGCGGCAGCTCGCTGGAGCGGTCGCCGTCCTTGGGGACGACGTGCCGCTGGCCCGCGCGGCCGCCCTCGCCGGCATCGATGTGGTGGCAGCCGAGCAGGCCGCGGACACCCTTGCCACGGCGCACCTGCTGCGTCCCGGAGCGCCGCTGGCCTTCACCCACCCGCTCATCGGCGGCGCGATCCACTCCGACCTGCCCCGTTTCGCCCGCGCCCGGGCGCATCGGCGTGCCGCGGACCTGCTGACGGCCGAAGGAGAACCCCCGGACGGCGTCGCCGGACACCTGCTGCTCACCGAGCCGACGGGCGATCAGCGCACGGTGGCGATGCTGGAGGCCGCCGCCACTCGGGCGTCCCTGCGCGGCGACGGTGTCGCGGCGGCAAGGTTGCTTCGGCGCGCTCTGGCCGAGCCACCGCCCCGGCCGTACCGCGCCGTACTGCTCACCGAGCTCGCCGTCGTGCAGCTTCGCACGGGCGATCCCGCCGCGGCGCGGACCTGCCGCGAGGCGCTGGGCCTCGCGGCGGAGCCCGCCGCGCGTTCCCGCGTCCACGACGTCCTTGCGCAGATCCTCGTCGCCCGAGGCGAGAACGAGGAGGCTGCCGCGCAGAGCGCGAAGGCACTCAACCTGCTGAGCCCGGGCAGCCCGGCGTGGCAGGACGTACTGGCCCGGCACCTCACCGCGGTGGTGTTCCAGCCGCGGCAGATGTCCCAGGCGCGGTCGTGGCTGGCGCCCCTCGTCGCGGAGGCGAGGGCAGGGCGCCACCCCACCCACGCCGGACTGCGCACACACCTCGCACTGCACCTGGCCCTGAGCGGTACGGCGAGGCCCCGCGAGGTGGCCGAGCACGCCGTTGCTCTCGGCGGCGACCCGCCGGTCGTCGCCGAGAGCAACGGCACGCTGGCCGGCCTGCTCATCCACGCGCTTGTCCTCGTCGACGAGCTGGAGACCGCCGAGAAGATCGCCGACGACGCACTCGCGTCCGCGCAGGGGCTGGGCTCCGTCATCGCCTACGCGAACGCCAGTTATCACCGAGCCCTGTGCCGTTATGTGCGCGGAGCCCTGGCCGAGGCGTGGGCCGATCTGGAGCAGGTGCGCATCGTTGGGGCGATGGGCGGCTCCGGCGCTGCGGGCTGGATCGGCGCACTGCTGGTGGACCTCGCAGTCGACACCGGTGACCTCGAGGCCGCCCGAGCGGGCCTGCGCTTCGCGCAGCGGGCGCCGAAGGACAGCATGGAGCACGCGCTCTGTCTCGCCGCCTCGGCCCGGCTGCTGCTGCTGGACGGGGAGCCGGACGCCGCGGCGGCGGCGGCGCTCCAGGCCGGGCGGTTTCTCATGGACGGCTTCGGCATCGACCACCCGGGCCTTGTGGCGTGGCGGCCACTCGCGGCGCTCGCCGCGCATGCGGCCGGACGGTTCGACGAAGCCCGAGCTCTGTCAGCAGAGGGCGTCAGCCGGGCAGAGGCGATCGGCGTCGCACGGCCACTCGGCGTCGCCCTGCATGCCGCCGGTCTGGTCGCCCCGGCGCAATCGTCGGTCGCCCTGCTGATGCGTGCCGTGGAGGTGCTCGAGGGCTCGCCGGGGGCGCTGGAACACGCACGGGCGCTCGTCTCCCTCGGCGTCGCACTGCGCCGTGGCAACCGGCAGGACGAGGCCCGGCGGGCACTGCGACGGGGTCTGTCGCTGGCGGACGCCATGGGCTGCGGCCCACTCGCCGTACGAGCACGGGCCGAGCTCCTGGCCAGCGGCGCACGACCGCGCCGCGCCGCCGTCACGGGGCGGGCCGCGCTCACGCCGACCGAGCGCCGGGTCGCCGATCTGGCGGCGGCCGGCCGCACCAACCGCCAGATCGCGCAGGCGCTCTTCGTCACGGCCAAGACGATCGAGACGCACATGACCCACGTCTACCGCAAGCTCCAGGTGCCCGACCGAAGCCGACTCGCGGCCGCCCTCGAGGCACCACTCACCTGACCGCGGTCAAGGTCCTTGCCTCAACTCCTGCCATCCGCTACCGACAACCAGCCCCCTGCGGCACCGGCCGACCCGCACATCGAGAGACCGACCTGACCGGCGAGGGCTGGACCAGGAGTGTTTGACGCTCCTTGGCCGGTCCGCGACGATTCGTGAGCTGGTGCCGACCCAGTTGGGCGAGCAGTTGCCGGGAGGGCCGGCCCGGGTGGAGACGAAGGATGAGAAGGAACCGGCGGCGGACGCGACTATCAGACCCGTTCGAAGGACCGGTGCGTGATCGTGGATATGAGGGAACTCGACCGGCGCGCTGTGCAGGCCACCGTGGAGATCGTCGGCACGATCACGGCGAACGACCTGGACCGCCCGACGCCGTGCTCGCAGTGGACAGTTCACGGACTGCTGGAACATCAGATCGTGCAGAATCACGGGTTCGCGTTCGCCGCGTCGGGTCAGCGATCCGAGCTGGCGATCGGGTTCCATTTGATCGACTGTGTGGTGCACGGCTGGGATCTGGCCAAGGCGCTCGGTGTCCCACCCAACGTGGATGCCGATCTCGCCGGGGCCGCACTGCCCTTGGCGGCCCAGGTGCCAGACGCGCCGGACATCCGCGGTCCCGGTCGGGCTTTCCAGGCCGGCATCGCGGCATCGGTCGACGCGCCCCCGCTCGATCGCGTCGTCGCCCTGCTCGGCCGTTCCCCCGGCTGGTCCGCATCCGCCCGGACAGGTGATGGCGAATCCGGTGCGTAGCGGGAGGTGAGCCCATAGGGGGGTGTCGAGTGTTGGGAAATCAGTCTTCGCCGTGGATGACCGGGGAGAGGCCGCTTCGGCTCCTTAAGGTCGTATGTTTGCGGAGTACGCGGTGCATGACGCTGTAGCTGAATCCGAACTGTGCGGCGACCTGGCGTATGCTCCATCCCTGGTTGTAGAGCCGTGCCGCGTCTTCCTCCATTTTCTCTTGATCCGTCGGCGGCGATTCGTCTTTCTCATGGACTTCGTCGCCCAGAAGTGCGCGAATCTCGGCTCGCATGTAGCGCCGATGGCCGCCCAGTGTTCGCGCGGGGGACAATCTTCCTGTCCGGGACCAGCGGGCGACCGTTCTCGGGCGGACGCCGAAAGCCTCTGCCACCTCTCGTGGGCTGAGCAGATCTTCGTCACTGGAGTACGAGTCCTGGAGGGGCACTGCGATCGCCAATCCTGTCGAGTTGCTT
>JAOPYL010000359.1 GCA_025964625.1 Actinoallomurus sp.
CCGTTGAAGAACCTGGCGAGCCAGTCGAGTGACCGCATCCGGAGCGCTTCGTCGGCCAGCTTCTTCGCGGACGCGGTCTGGAGCGCCGCGAGGGAGCTGTCGATCCAGGGCTGGATGTTCTGGTTGCCCTGCTCGCGGTACTCAATGGCCTGGATGAGGCATTCGAGCTTGTCGGCGTCGCGGGCGCAGCGGGCCTCGAGGCTGGTCTTCTGCTCGTATTCGGCGACGCTGCCGGAGATCAGGTCGGCGACCGGGCCGGGCAGTCCCCGTGTCTGGTCGGCGGTGACCTGTTCGTTCGGTGCCCGCGTGACGTACGACTTCGCCAGGTACGGGATGTCGGTCAGCCGGGTCTCCTGGCTGTCGTGGAAGAGGCTGAGCAGCGCGGCCCGCTCGGCGTCGGCTCCCTCCATCGCCGCGACGATGGCGGAGAGCGCGGCGGCCCGGAACGAATGGTCCGCGATGCTCTCCGGGTCGCTGACCCCGGCGACGAGCCAGCCGGTGCGCTTGTAGCGCTTTAGCAGCCCGATCTCGTAGACGAAGCCCGTCAACTGCTCCAGCTCATCCGCCATGCCTGTCCCCTTTGCTCAGCGGCCATCTGAGATACCTCGACGATAGAGGACCTTCCCGATCTCACGCCGTAACCCCCGGCGCACGGCCGCGCAAGCGCAGGCCTTTTCAAAAAGAAGCACCCACAAAGCCGCTCGAACAACCCGATTACGCACCTCGCAGGGGACGCGGGGGCGTGGCGATGGCGCATGACCATCGCGGGAGGAGTTCGGAGCGGGCGGCTCGCCGGATGGCCCGGGAGGGCGGGAATCCGCGGGCGTTGTGTCAGCGGCCTGCCGTAGCTTGGCCCGCATGAGGACAAGGCTTGACGAACTCGTCATCGACTGTGCGGATCCGGTGCGCCTGGTGCGCTTCTGGACGGCCGCGCTCGGCGGTGAGCCGGTCGACCGTGAGCCCGACTGGTCCTATGTCGATCCGCCGGACGGCCGGCTGCGGCTGGCCTTCCAGCGCGTGCCGGAGGGCAAGCAGGTGAAGAACCGCCTCCACCTCGACCTCGAGGTGGAGGACATCGACGCGGAGAAGGCTCGCCTGTGTGCCGAGGGGGCCACCGCCCTCGACGATCTGGTGACCGATTCGCACGGGCGATTCCAGGTCATGCTGGACCCGGAGGGCAACGAGTTCTGCCTCGTGATCTGATCACTGCCGTCGGCCAGGTGGCCCGTCGGCCGGTCACCCGGCGGACGGGTTCTCCGTGAGGAAGCCGATCGTCTCGGGGGATGCCTTGGCGAGCGAACCGCTGTCGAACGGCGGCTGCGGGTCGTACTCGATCAGGAGCTGGATGGCCTGGGCGGCGACGTCGCCGGCGATGCGCGCGGCCAGGCTCAGTGCCATGTCGATGCCGGCCGACACTCCCGCCGCCGTGACGATGTTGCCCTGAAAGACGGCGCGCTCGGGGACGTACGTCGCGCCGGTCGCCTCCAGTTCGTTTCGCACACTCCAGTGGGTGGTGGCGTCGAGTCCCTTCAGCAGCCCGGCCGCGCCGAGGATCAGCGAGCCGGAGCAGACCGAGGTGATCCACTGGGCGGTGGGGTGCACCAGGCGGAGCCACGTGACGAGGCCCTGGCCCTCCAGCACCGCCTCGCGCGTGCCGGGGCCACCCGGTACGAGGATCAGGTCGCACTTGTCGATCTCTTCGAAGGCCGCGTCGGCGACGACGGTGAGCCCGCTGTCCGTGCGGACCGGACCGCGCTCCCTGGCGGCGAACACCACCTCGGCGCCCGGCAGGCGGGAGAGCACCTCGTAGGGTCCGACGGCGTCGAGCGCGGTGAACTGGTCGTACAGCGCGAAGACGATCTGCATGACGGCTTTCTCCTAATCGTTCCGCGGACACCATCCGCGAGCACTGGTTTACCCACGGACAGCGATCTATCCGCGGGCGCCCTCGGCCGTTCCAGGGCCGCCCGCGCGATGAGCGTGTCCGGCGGCTCGTCGTGGAGGGGCCCGCCACGTGACGTCGTACGGTGGCGGAATGGAGGTTCTTGCCAGTCGCGTCCTGCTGAGGCCGACCGATCCGGACCGCAGCCGCGCGTTCTACCGTGACACGTTGAAGTTGCCGATCTTCCGGGAGTTCGCCACCCCGGAGGGGCTGGGCACCGTCTTCTTCATTGGTGGCGGCTATCTGGAGGTGTCCGGGCGTGCCGCCGCACCGCCCGCCGAGGGCATCGAACTGTGGCTGCAGGTACGCGACGTCGAGGCGGTCAGGCGCGAGCTCGACGGTGTGCCGATCCTCCGCGAGCCGAAGCAGGAGCCCTGGGGCCTGATCGAGATGTGGATCGCGGACCCCGACGGCGTCCGGATCTGCGTCGCCGAAGTGCCGGACGACCACCCGATGCGCCGCCGGGACTAAGAACGCCTGATAGGTGTGCCGCCGGGGTCAGGACTCGAACAGCACGCTGATGCTCTCGCGGTGGTGGATGCGGCGGATCGCCTCCGCGAACAGCGGCGCGACCGAGACCGTCTCGACCTTGGGGGACAGCGACACCGGCTGGTTCTCCACGGTGTCGGTGACGTACAGCCGGGAGATCGGGCTCGCGTCGAGCCGCTGCATCGACTTGCCGGTGAAGACGCCGTGCGTCACGGCCGCGCGCACCGAGCGGGCACCGTGCTCGACAAGGCACTCCGCGACCTCCACGAGCGTGCCGGCGGTGATGGTGAAGTCGTCCACGATCACGGCGTCACGGCCGCTCACGTCGCCGATGAGGTCGACGATCCGTGCCGTCTCGCTGTGGTCGACGCGCTCCTTGTCGGCGATGGCGAGCGGGGCGCCCAGTCGCTTGGCGTACTTGCGCGCCTGCTTGGCGAAGCCCGCGTCGGGCGAGACCACGACGAGGTCACCGGAGCCGCCGACGGCATCGGTGAGCACCGGCAGGGCGTAGAGGTCGTCGACGGGCAGCGTGAAGAAGCCCTGGATCTGGGGCGCGTGCAGGTCCATGGTGATGACCCGGTCGGCGCCGGCCGCCTCGATCGACTGCGCGCAGACGCGGGCCCGGATCGACACGCGCGGCTCGTCCTTCTTGTCGGCCTTGGCGTAGCTGAAGTACGGCATCAGGACGGTGACCGACGCGGCGCTGGCGCGCTTGAACGCGTCGACCCAGAACAGCAGCTCCATGAAGTTGTCGTTCGCCGGGAAGACCGTCGACTGGACGAGATAGACGTGCCGTCCGCGGACGTTCTGGTTCGCCTTGACGAAGAGGTTTCCGTCGGAGAAGCGGATGACCTCGCCGCTGCCGGGCTCGACTCCGAGATGACGGCAGATCGCCGAGGTGAGACGAGGGCTGCCCGATCCGCCGAACACCAGAAGTTCTTCCATGATCACTCCGGTCGGTAGGACGCCGTGATGCGCCTGGGCGCGGCGGCCCGCCGCCACGCGACCACGATGATGCCAGGGCCGGTCACCGGCATCGTCGTCCCCATCCGGTGAACGGTCATGGCCGGCCTCAGCTGACCACGTCCTTGGTGCGGAAGCGCCGTACGGCCAGGGCGAGGAGCACGACGGCGTACGACGCCGACAGCGCGCTGCCCTTGATCATGCCGGTCCACACGAGCTGCGGTTGCAGGGCGTCCGTCCAGGCGAACAGCCAGTGCGTGGGCAGGAACTCCCGCCAGTGCCCGAGCGCGGTGACCGCGTCGATGATGTTGCTCAGGATCACCAGGCCGACCGCGCCGCCCACCGCGCCCAGCGGGGAGTCCGTGGTGACCGACAGCAGGAACGCCAGCGCCGCCACGACGAGCTGGGAGACCAGCGCGTAGCCGACGATGATCAGCATCCGGGTGAGCGCGGTGCCGTTGGGCAGCGTCGTGTCGCCGGCCGGCAGCCGCAGGCGTGCCCAGCCGAAGACGTAGATCCCGGTGATCATCGCCATCGCCGGCACGCTCACCACGGCCAGCGCCGCGAACGACATGGCGACGATGAGCTTCTGCCGCAGCAGCCGGGTGCGCGGCACCGGCGCGGCGAGCAGGTAGCGCAGCGACGCCCAGCCGGCCTCGCTGGCCACGGTGTCGCCGCAGAACAGCGCCACCGCGACGACGAGCAGGAAACCCGCCGACACGAACAGCGTGAACGCCGTGAAGTTCAGCGCGCCCGCCGTGGCGACGGTGACCAGGCCGGGCGTATTGGCGTCATTCCCCGAGGGCGAGCCGCCGATCTTGAACGCGCCGGCGAGCACCCAGGGCAGCAGGAGGAGTACGGCGAACGCGATCCACGTGCGGTGCCGGCGCAACTGGCGTACCGCCTCGACACGTAGCGGAAGCGTCTTGCGCGGGTTGTAGGACGGGCGCTCGCTCACGATTCCTCCCCGATCAACGCGAGGAACGCGTCCTCGAGGCGGCGGTGCGGTGTGACGCGGTCGACCGGCACGCCCGCGGCGACGAGCGACGCGACCACGGTGGCCGGGGCGGAGCCGTTGATCCGCACCAGCACGCCGGGGGCGTACGGCTCCGCGCCGTCGATGCCCGCCAGCGCCTTCAGCACGCCCAGCGCGTGGTCGACCTCCGCGGTGCCGATGACGACGGAACCGTCGTGGCCGGCGATCTCCGACACCGGCCCGGCGGCGACGAGCCTGCCCCGGTGCATCACGACCACTTCGGTGCAGGTCTGCTCGACCTCGGCCAGCAGGTGGCTGGAAATGATCACAGTTCTGCCCTCGGCGGCGTACCGGACCAGCACCTCGCGCATCTCGGCGATCTGCGGCGGGTCCAGGCCGTTGGTCGGCTCGTCGAGGACCAGCAGGTCGGGCAGGCCGAGCATGGCCTGCGCGATAGCGAGTCGCTGCCGCATTCCCTGGGAGTACGTCCGTACGGGCCGCCGGACCGCATCGCCCAGCCCGGCGATCTTCAGGGCGTCCTCCATGTGGGCCTCGCCGCGTCCGGCGGCCTTCCAGTACAGCTCCAGGTTGTCGCGGCCGGACAGGTGCGGCAGGAAGCCGGGCCCCTCGACGAACGAGCCCAGCCGGGAGAGCACCGCCGCTCCCGGGCGTACGGGCTCGCCGAAGATCCGGATCTCTCCGGAGTCGGGATGGATCAGGCCCATCAGCATGCGCAGCGTCGTCGTCTTGCCCGCGCCGTTCGGGCCGAGCAGGCCGCACACCTTGCCGCGCTCGACGCGGAACGACAGGTCGTCCACTGCCAGGTGGCCGTTCTTGTACCGCTTGGTCAGCCCGCTGATCTCCAGCGGCGTGGCGGGGTTCGCCGGGTCGCCCCCGCGCGCCCGCCGGGAGCGGGCGGTGGCCACGATGACGATCGCCGCCAGTACCGCGATCATCGGGAAGCCCCAGACCCACCAGGGCAGCGGGGTCGGCGGCGTGCGCAGCGCCGGATCCGCCGGGACGGTCAGCGGGGAGTCCACGGACACCCGGTACGACGCCGGTCTCGCCGGGGACGCGAAACCCATGTCGGTGGTGCTGAGCACGAGCCGGATCCGATGACCCTGGTCGAAGCGGTAGTCCATGGCCGGCAGCGCCACGTCCGCCGTGCCGTTCACGTGCAGGGGAGCGGCGAGCCGGCGGGCGGGTGTGGCCTGGCCGCCGGGCCCCACGTCGTACACCTTGGCGAAGAGCGTGGGCTGGTTCTCGCCGCCCTGGCCGCGCCCGGCCACCCCCGGTCCCCGCACCCGGATGCGCACCCGGGCCGCGCCGGTGAGCTGGACCGGCGCGCTCAGCGGCTCGGAGTCGAACCTCGCGGACTGGCCGGGCATGTCCACGTCGGTCCCGCCGGTGCCGAAACCGCTCAGTCCGCTGAGCGCGCCCAGCCCGGGCAGCGCGGAGATCGACGCGGGCGAGCCGCCGGCCGGGTTCTGGATCGTCTGCTCGTCACCGGTCAGCGGGATCGTGCGGCGTGTCGTGCCGGAGAGGCCGGGGTAGCGGGCCGCGGACGCGGCGTTCACGGTGACCCGCTGGGTGGAGGAGTCGACACCGCCGGCCCGCGTGACGGTGAAACCGCCCGGCGCCGGCGGGCCGCCCTTCAGATAGCGGTCGAACCAGCCGGTGACCAGCCCGCGTACGCGTGAGCTCTCAGGGTCACCGCCGTCGTGGCCGCCCTGGAACCACACCACCTTCACGGGCGCGCCGGCGATCGCGCGAGCGTTGCCGTCGGCCTGGTCGAGCGGGAACAGGGAGTCCGCCTGTCCCTGCACGAGCAGGGTCGGCACGTGGATCCGGCCAGCCACGGAGGAGGGGCTGGAGCGGCGCAGCGTCGCGATCGCGTTCGGCGTCGGCTGCCCGGTCTCGGCGACTTTCTGATACATCGCGCACAGCGAGGGCAGGAATCGTCCACAGGCTGTGGATGAAGCTCCGCTCGTGAAGAAGATGCCCGCCCACATCTTCTTGAAGACGCCGTTGGCCGCACCCTTGCCGGTCGCGTCGGGGAACAGCGAGTCGGCAAGGTCGTACCAGGTGATCTGCGGGGCGATCGCGTCGATGCGCCGGTCGTAGGCGGCCGCCATCAGCGAGATCGCGCCGCCGTACGACTGCCCGGCGATGCCGACGCGCGGGTCGCCGGGTCCGTCGAGGCGTACCTCGGGGCGGCGGGCCAGCCAGTCGACGAGCTGCCGGACGTCCTTCACGTCGTAGTCGGGGGAGTCGAGCGTGATGTCCCCGCCCGACTGGCCGAAGCCGCGCGCCGACCAGGTGAGCACCGCGTAGCCGTGCCGGGCCAGCCGCTCGGCGTCGGCGCGGGTGTCGTCCTTGGTGCCGCCGAAGCCGTGCGCGAGCAGCACCGCCGGTGCCCTGCCGGTGTGCACGGGCTTGAAGAAGGTCGTGTCGAGAGTGATGTGCTGGTCGTTCTTCGGCCCGTCGACGACCGGTATGCGCTGCTCGGTGGCGCTCACCCGCGGCTCACCGCCCACTGCCGCCCAGGTGACGCCTGCGGCCAGCACGGCCACCGCCCCGGCGATCAGCGCCGGCCGTCTCCGTTTCATATCCTGACCTTATTTGGCATGTCCCTAAACGCGGGCATTGGCGGGCGCCGTTGCCATCGCCGTGGCCCCTGTCCCCGGTACGCTCGCGGCGTGATCAGCTGTCTGATGGTCCGGGCGTTCGCCGGCGCCGGCGGAGACTTCGGCGACCCCGCACTGGTCGTGCTCGAACCGGACGGGTCCACGGTCGCCGACGGGGGTCGCCGCGCTCTGGCGTCGGTCCCTCACAGGGTGCGATGATCCCGGGTAGCCCATGGCGGCTCCCCGGCCGTACGTCCCCCCGCGCCCGCACGAGCTTCGGTGGTGAAGACAACCCGAGCCGGGTCGCGATCGTCCTTCACTGGAGGACGGGCAGAACGGAGGCCACGATGCGGACCGCGCGGCACCCCCACGCACGGCCGGGACTGATCGCCATAGTGATCACCCTCTGGGTGGTGATAGCGGCGATCGCCCTGACCGGCACCCTCATCGCGGCATTCGCCCAGGAACACCCCATGCACTTCTCGTCACCGCTGAAGATCTATCCGGTGACGCAGCAGATCCCCGGGCAGCAGTGCCCGCCGGGCGTGTCGGGGGTGGTCGGCCAGAGCGGTTCCGGTCCGGTCTGCTACGAGGTGACGGCCGGCATCAGCATCAAGCAGGTCAACGACATCCACGTCGAGCGGGCCACGACCGGCGGATACGCCGTCTCGTTCAGTCTCATTCCCGCCGACGGCAAGGCCCTGACACGGCTCACCCGCGGCGCCGTGGGCAGGGCCTTCGCGCTGACCGTGCGCGACCAGGTCGTGGCGGCACCCCGGGTGGACGCCCCGATCACCAAGGGGCGCGTGCTCATCACCGGAAATCTCAGTCAGGGCGACGCCGACGGCATCGTGAACCGGCTCAGGGGCAGGGCCGCCCGGTCCACCTGATCACCCGTCGAAGGCGCCGTGCCGGCCGGCGCCCTCACGGAAGCGCCGCACGCCGGAAAGGCCGGTCTCCTCCATGGTGGCGAAGCCGTGCCGGAACTCGCCGGCGATCGCGTCGTCCTCTTCCAGCCCCTGCTGCTCGAGCGCGGACATGCGGTCATGCCGGAGGCACACCTGTGGGAAGCCGGCGATCTCGGCGGCCAGCTCCTCGGCGGCCGCCCGTGCCCGGCCCGGCGGCACGACCCGGTTGACCAGGCCCATGTCGTACGCCTCCGCCGCCGGCACGGGACGACCGGTGAGGATCAGGTCCATCGCCCGAGACTCGCCGATCAGCCGCGGCAGGCGTACGGTGCCGCCGTCGATGAGCGGCACGCCCCAGCGGCGGCAGAAGACGCCCAGTACCGCGTCATCCTCGGCCACCCGCAGATCGCACCAGATCGCCAGCTCCAGGCCGCCCGCCACCGCGTGGCCGCTGATCGCGGCGATGACCGGCTTGGACAGTCTCATCCGGGTCGGCCCCATGGGGCCCTCCGCGGCATGCGAGAGGTCGTGGCTGGACGCGCCGACACCCGGCGCGTCCACCCGGTTGGCGCGACCGGTGCCCAGCGCCTTGAGGTCGGCGCCGGCGCAGAACGTGCCACCGTCGCCCCACAGCACGGCGACGGCCGCCTCCGGGTCGGCGTCGAACGCCCGGAACGCCTCGGCCAGGGCCTGTGCCGTCGGCCCGTCCACCGCGTTACGGACCTCGGGGCGGCTCAGCACCACCGTCGTCACCGGACCCTGCTTCTCCACCCGCACGCTCATGCCGCACACGATTCCACGATCATCGGCGTGTGTGAACGGCGGGGGCGGTCAGTCGACGCGCCAGGTGTCCCCGCTGCCGAGCAGGGCGGTGAGGTCCCCGGGGCCCTGCTGGGCGACGGCCTCGTCGATCTGCTCGCGCATCAGCTCGTCGTACGCCGGCCGCTCGACCTGCCGGAAGATGCCGATCGGAGTGTGCTCGAACGTGGGGGAGTCCAACCTGGACAGCGCGAACGCCAGGGACGGGTCCTCGTTGCGGGCGTCGTGCACGATGATGCCCGGGGAGTCCGCCGGGACGACCTCCAGCGACCCGGAGGGCGAGCGCCGCAGCGCCTTCTCCCGGTCGGCGCCGAACACGATCGGCTCGCCGTGTACCAGCCGGATCGTCACGTCGTCGCGGGTCTCCGGGTCCTTCAGCGGCGCGAACGCGTCGTCGTTGAAGATGTTGCAGTTCTGGTAGATCTCCACGAGCGACGTGCCGTTGTGCTGGGCGGCCTCGCGCAGCACCGACTGAAGGTGCTTGCGGTCGGAGTCGATCGTGCGGGCCACGAATGAGGCCTCGGCGCCGAGGGCGAGGGAGATCGGGTTGAACGGGGAGTCCAGCGACCCCAGCGGGGTTGACTTCGTGATCTTGCCGACCTCGGACGTCGGGGAGTACTGGCCCTTCGTCAGGCCGTAGATCCGGTTGTTGAACAGCAGGATCTTCAGGTTGACGTTGCGGCGCAACGAGTGGATCAGGTGATTGCCGCCGATCGACAGCGCGTCACCGTCACCGGTCACCACCCACACCGACAGGTCCGGGCGGGAGGAGGCCAGGCCCGTCGCGATCGCCGGCGCGCGGCCGTGGATCGAGTGGAACCCGTAGGTGTTCATGTAGTACGGGAACCGCGACGAGCACCCGATGCCGGAGACGAAGACGACGTTCTCCCGCTTGAGGCCCAGCTCCGGAAGGAAGCCCTGCACGGCGGCGAGGATGGCGTAGTCACCGCAGCCCGGGCACCAGCGAACCTCCTGGTCCGTCTTGAAGTCCTTGGCCGTCTGGCGCGCGGTGTCCTTCGGAACGAGTGCGAGAGGATCGCTCATGAGTTGATCACATCCTGGATGACGTCCGTGAGCTCCGCCGCCTTGAACGGCAGGCCGCGGACCCGGTTGTAGCCGATGACGTCGACGAGGTAGCGGCCGCGCAGCATCAGCGCCAGCTGCCCGAGGTTGATCTCCGGCACGACCACCTTGTCGTAGGAGCGCAGCACTTCTTCGATGTTCGCGGGGAACGGGTTCAGGTGACGCAGGTGCGCCTGGGCGATCTGACCACCGGCGGCGCGGATCCGGCGCACGGCCGCGGTGATCGCGCCGAACGTCCCGCCCCAGCCGAGCACGAGCACCCGGGCCTCGCCTGACGGGTCGTCGACCGCCAGCGGCGGGATGTCACGGGCGATACCGTCGATCTTCGCTTGGCGGAGCCGGACCATCAGGTCGTGGTTGGCCGGGTCGTAGGAGATGTTGCCGCTGCCGTCGGCCTTCTCGATGCCGCCGATGCGGTGCTCGAGGCCGGGCGTGCCGGGCACGGCCCAGGGGCGGGCGAGCGTGTCCGGGTCCCGCTTGAACGGCTGGAAGTCCTCATCGCCGGCCTCGGCGAAGCCGGCCTCGATCTCGGGCAGCGACCCGACGTCGGGGACCTGCCACGGCTCAGAGCCGTTCGCGAGGTAGCCGTCGGAGAGCAGCATCACCGGTGTGCGGTACTTCACCGCGAGGCGCGCCGCCTCGATCGCCACGTCGAAGCAGTCCGACGGCGTGCACGGCGCGAGCACCGGCACGGGCGACTCGCCGTTGCGGCCGTGCAGCGCCTGCAGCAGATCGGCCTGCTCGGTCTTGGTGGGCATGCCGGTGGAGGGGCCGGCCCGCTGCACGTCGATGACGATGA
>JAOPYL010000372.1 GCA_025964625.1 Actinoallomurus sp.
GGGTCTGGAACCCGCTCAGGCCGGCCGAGCGTGGCGCGGCAACACTGGAGCCGGAGATCGAGCCGATGTGTGAGGCCGCCGACATTGCGCGTGCGGCACATCTCATCGCGAACGTCGTGCGCCTGCGTGAGGAGCAATCGGCCGGGGACGGCGACGATGTGTGACGCGGACATGGCCAGGCTCGCCGCCTACCTCGATGACCGGCTCCCGGGCTGGTCGGTGATGTGGTCGCCGGCCCGGCGCGCGTTCACCGCGTTCGGTGCCTGCACCCCCGAGTGCACCATCATCGAAGACAAGCGAGTGGACGATCTCATTGACCAGATGCGCGACGCACAACTGGCCGCTCTGGCCGCTGTGCGCCCGGTCAAGGTCGGACAGTAGACGTGGGCGCGCAGCTCAGGCGCGATGTAAGGCGCCAACCCTTGATGGCATCGCGGCCTGAGCGCGCGTCCGCATTCGTCCGCGCGGCTCCACCTCACCGGAGCAACAACCGCGCGGCGGGCGGAGCCGCGTCCCGGTTAGGCACCTCCACGCGGCCCCGTCAGGGGGTGCCGGGCGTCAACGCCACCGCGCGGTCCCATGCCGCGAGCACGGAGCGAAGGCCAGGGCAGGGCCACACGATGGTGGGCCCGTCAACCCCCGGCCTGCGCAGAGGTGGCCGGCACCCCACCCGAACGAGCCCGGCGGGGCCGCCCCCGCCCCCGCCGGGCTCGTTCCCTCCCACCCCACGGATGAGGATCGTCATGCTCCGGCTGATCGGCCCGCTGTCGCTCACCGAACGGCACGTCCAACAGATCTTCGCTGCGACCAGTCAAGAACTCGCCATCTGGCGCGCCGCTGGACACCTTCACCGCGAGCAAATCCGCCCGGGCGTGTACCGGTACCCCACCACGGAGGTCGAAGGTTTCGCGAACACCCCGGGGCCGGGCGCGGAGCGGGCGCGAGAGCAGATGCGTCGGCGTCGCCTGCCTCAGCGCTCGTGCGCGTCCTGATCCCCAACCACCAGGAGAGCAACCGTGGAACAGGGCGACAACATCAGCGCACTGATCGCAGCTACGGCGCTCCCCGCCGACCCGGCGACGCTCCGCAAGGCCATCGCGGCGGTCCTGGATCAGCGCGATGCCCTTTATCAGCAAGCGGCCCGGTATCGGCAGAGGGCCGCCGGTAAACGCCTTGCGGCAACTCGAAGCTGCCAGCCTTGCTCGGCGCCCCAGCAAGTGCGTGGCAGCACGCGGCCGAGCACGTCGAAGAAGCCTTTATGGAGGCGCTCCGCCTTTGGGACGTCATCGCACCGGAGCCCGACCAATGAAGCCTCACGGCCCCGGGTATCCGGCGCGGACCCCGGGGCCGTGAGAAACAAGAAGAACCGATACAAGAAGGAGCAGTCATGGACGACGTGACCATCGATTCGCGGCTTCGTCTCATCCAGCAGGCAGAACGCGTCAGCTCGCTCCCGGACGGTCAGGTCCCACCACGACTCCACGTGCCGGTTCGGAACGACCAGAAGGTGACCAAGCCGATCGGCTACACGATCGGCATCAACGAGGGCACAGGGTCAGGGCGCAGCATTCCGCACGTCCACATTCACCTCATCCCATGTTACCAAGACGACCGCCGGGCTGTCCGAAATCCGGGAGCGGGCTGACGGTCTGAGGGGCGCATAGAGCGACGGCCGGCCGGGGATTGCACTGAAAGGGTGGTGATGCGGGTTACACCGTTCTTGTAGGCGCGGAAGGCACTGGGTCGCGAGAGATCACCTCCCCGGCCGACCGCACCTAACTGAGACCACAATGGCCTCTCAGGAATCTTCGCGATTCGCACGGAGTTGAATTTAACGTGCAATAAATCCGGCCGAAGAATAGCCCAACAATTGGGGTTGACAAAGCAAAAGGATTCGACGGAATATCGGGCCGGAATATCCGCAACGGCAGGAGGTATTGCCATGACCACCCAGACGCTGGCTCAGCCGGTCCGCACGTATCCGGGTGATCTCGACCTCGACGTCAGCATCGTCGAGTCCGGCGACGCGGTGAACGTGCTGCTGGGCAACACGGACGACGGGTGCGACACCCAGAAGCAAGGCGACTGCTGATCGCGACCCCGGGTCGTCCCCGGCGGGCCTGCCCGGCCGGGGATGACCCGGGGCCGGGCTGCGTGAGACAGCTACCAGACAGAGCGGAGGCGTCAGGTTGAGCAGTGAGGGACGTTCGCGACGGTATCGGCACCTCGATGCGGCGCTGGTCCGCGCGACCACGCATCCGGGCAGCTCTGTCCCTAGCTTCTGTCCGGACCTGGACGACGAAGCCGATGTCGAGCAGTGGTGCGCCTGGCTCACTGAAATCTGGGCTCAGGCACCCATCGTCAACGCCGTCACGATCGCCAGCCCCGTGCTGGCGGCTCGCGTTGCAGCGGTGTGTCAGGGACAGCGGCCCCGCGCCAGCCAGGTGCGGCGCATGGTGTTGTCGCTGGCCCGGTACCTGGTGCGGATGCGCGGCCGGGCGACGCCCTTCGCACTGTTCGCGGGTGTGGCTCCGCTGCACTTCGGACCGCAGGTGTCGGCGCTGTGGACCGACCAGCACCACGTCCGGGTTCGAGCTGACACGGTGTGGCTGACCGGGGTGATCGCCCGGCTGGAATCGTGCGCCGCGCTGCGGCATCGCCTCCCGACCATGATGAACGATCTTGCGTTTGTGCGTGGTGAGCGGCTGGTGGTGCCCTGGCAACCGCACGCCGGTGACCCTGCCCGAAGCACCGCGGCAGAAGTGTCAGTGCGCCGTAACCGAGCCGTCCAGACAATCATGCAGGCAGCCTCGTCCCCGATTCAGGGCAGTGACCTGATCGAGAAACTGGCTGCCGAGATCCCTGATGCTCCGGTCTCGGCGCTTGAGGGCGTACTGGCGGAGCTGATCGCATGCGGCGCCCTGATCACCAGCTTGCGTCCGCCATCGACGAGCACCGATGGCCTTGCTCACGTCCTTGACCAGCTCCAGGACGTGAACGCCACCGCTCTTGGGGAGGTGGCACCGCTGGTCCAGGAGCTCGTCGAGATCCGCGCGGAGCTCGACACGGCGACCCGGTCGGCAGGCAGCGTCGATGGACAGGTGACGGCCAGCCGGATGCGGGTGCTCTCGAGTGCCGTTGAGCAGCCGCTGATGCTGGATCTGCGGCTCGGCTGCGCCATGGTGCTACCACCGCAAGTCGCCACCGAAGCCGCGAACGCCGCGGGGGCGCTCCTGCGGCTGACCCCGCACCCTGGCGGGCATCCAGCGTGGCGGGACTTCCACACCAGGTTCCTGGCCCGGTATGGCGTCGGCGCCCTGGTCCTAGTCGAACAGCTCGTCGACCCCACGGCCGGACTCGGGTTCCCTGCCCACTATGCGGAGCCAGGGCAGCCGACCATCCCCGCGGAGATGTCGCGGCGAAACGAACGCCTGCTGGCTCTGGCCCAGCAGGCAGCCCTGGACGGCGTGCAGGAAGTCGTTCTCGAGGAGGATTTCCTCGACGCCTTGGCGCCAGACGGGGCCGGCGAGCTGCGGCCGGCGACGCATGTGGGGCTGTGCGCTGAGGTGTGCGCGCCCACGATGGCCGCGCTGACCGAAGGCGCATTCACGCTCATGGTGATCGGGGTCAGCCGGACGGGCGTAGCTCTGACCGGCCGGTTCCTCGACCTACTACCCGACGAGGACCGGCAGCGGATGATCGGCCTGTACGGCGAGTTGCCGGTTGGAGTCGACGGCGCGATACCGGCGCAGTTGTCGTTCCCGCCCAAGCATCCGCGCATGGAGAACGTCGCCTGCGCGCCGCGCCTGTTGCCTGACTTGATCAGCGTGGCCGAGCACCGCGACGGTGAGCGGGGCCGTCTCCCGATACAGGATCTGGCGGTCACCGCCGACAACGACCGGCTGTATCTGGTGTCGCTGTCCCGGCGCCGGGTGGTGGAGCCGATGCTGACCAACGCGGCAGCGCGGCACACCATGCCGCCGATCGCCCGATTCCTGTTCGAGATCCCACGTGCTCGGCATTCCGCGGTGTCGCCGTTCGCCTGGGGAATGGCCGGGTGCCTGCCGTTCCTGCCCCGCGTCCGCTACGGGCGGACCGTGCTCGTTCTGGCGCGGTGGCGTATCCCCGGCGGTGCACTGCCCGGGCCGGACGCGCCGTGGCCGGTGTGGGTCTCGGCCATGGACGCCCTACGCGAGCGCCTGCGTCTGCCGGCCAGCGTGAGTGTCGGGGAAGCCGACCGTCTTCTGCGGTTGAGCTTGGACGAGCCGATGGATCTGGCGCTCCTGCGTGATCATCTGGACAAGGCCAACAAGGCCGGAGATGTCGCTACCGTGTCGGAGGCGCCGAGTGCCGCCGATCATGGGTGGTTCGCCGGCCGCGCCCATGAGATCGTCGTGCCCTTAGCCGCTACCGCGCCGCCCGCTCCCGCGCCAGCCGTCGTGAACATTTCGGGGCCGCTGCCGCTGATCGGCCGCGAGGACGGCGTCCTTCCAGGTTCACACGTCCTGTTCGCCAAGGTGTACGGGCACCCGGACGTGTTCGACACGATCCTCACCCGCTATCTGCCTGAGCTGCTGTCGACGTGGGAGGAACCGCCGAGGTGGTGGTTCGTCCGTTACCGGGACCCGCGACCGCATCTGCGGCTGCGGCTGCACCTGGCAAGGGCCCACGACTATGGGAAGGCCGTTGTCCGCGTCGGGGCGTGGACCGCCGACCTGCGGCGACGGGGCCTGGTCGGTGACCTTGCCCTGGACACCTACTACCCGGAGACAGCACGGTACGGCTCGGGAGCGGCCCAGACGGCTGCCGAAGCGCTGTTCGCCGCCGACTCCGCCGCTGTCCTCGCCCAGCTCGAAACCCTCGCCACCGCGCGGGAGGTGCACTCCCACGCGCTCACCGCAGCGAGCATGGTCGACCTCGCGTCCGCCCTGACGGGAAGCCTGCCCGCCGGGATGCGCTGGCTCATCGACCACGCCAACATCGGTCCTACGCCAGCGCCCGATCGCGACATCGTCCGCCAGACCATCCGCCTGGCCGACCTTTCCGGGGACCGGACGGCCTTCCACGCGATCGCGGGCGGCCCGCAGATCACCGCCGCTTGGCGAGCACGGCGCGACGCGGCGGCAACCTACGTCGAGCGTCTCGCCACCGATGCCGCCCACGTGAAGCCAGCCTCGGCGTTCGGGTCACTGCTGCACATGCACCACATCCGCGCGCATGGGATCAACCCCGACAGTGAGCGTCTGTGTCACCGGCTGGCCCGCGCCGTCGCCCTGGCCTGGGCCGCCCGCCACGACACGACCGAGGAAGGCCACCGATGACCCTGCTCGCCGACGTCCTGCCCCATCGACAGCTACGCGACGCCCAAACGGTGGCCGCCCGGTTGACGGACGCTCTGGCGGTACCCCCACCCCCAGAGCCCGGGGCCGACCTCAGCCCGACCAGCCCCCGCTGGCGGGGCCAGTCCCTGTCCAAAGGCGCCGCCGGCGTCGCCGTCCTGCACGGGGTCCGCGCGCACGCCGGCGCCGACAGCTGGGATCGGGTCCATCAGTGGCTGGCTTGCGCCACCCGCGAGGACCTCAGTGCCGGACCCGGCGCCGGCCTCTGGCACGGAGCCCCCGCGGTCGCCTTCGCCATCTCCACCGCCGCCCCACCCGGGCAATACCCGCGGGCGATGGAGCGCCTGGACGCCGCCGTCACCACACTGGTGCGGACCCGCCTGGACGCGGCCACAGCCCGGATGGCCGCCGCCGAGCGGCCATCCCTGGGCGAATTCGACTTGGTGCGTGGCCTGACCGGGCTCGGCGCGTACCTGCTGCGCCGCGACCCGCACAGCCGACTCATCCGCCAGGTGTTGACCTATCTGGTGCGACTCACCGAACCGCTGCCCGCCGACGACCCCGCCGGAAATACGGCGCCAGGCTGGTGGACCAGCGACATCCCCTCCGGGAGACCCGTTGATGCCTTTCGCGACGGGCACGCGGACCTCGGCATGGCCCACGGCATCAGCGGCCCGCTCGCGCTCTTGGCGCTGGCGATGCGGCGGGGAATGACCGTCGACGGCCAGGCCGCCGCCATCGACCGGATCTGCCAGTGGCTGGACGCCTGGCGTCACGACGGCCGCTCAGGCCCCTGGTGGCCTGAGCGGGTCACCCTCGCCGAGCTCCGTGCCGGCCGGTCCGCCCGTAGCGGGCCCGCCCGGCCCTCCTGGTGTTACGGCACCCCGGGCATAGCCCGCGCCCAGCAACTGGCCGGACACGCCACAGGCGACCTCGCCCGCCAGCACAGAGCCGAAGAAGCCCTAATCGGATGCCTGTCCGACCCCGCCCAGCTCGCCCGCTTCACCGACCCCGCCCTCTGCCACGGCTGGGCGGGCCTGATCGCCACCACGTGGTACGCCGCCGCCGACGCCCTGTCTCCGGACCTCGGCGCCCACCTGCTGCGCCTGCTCGACACCTTCCTCGACCAGGCCGGCACCGGCGCCTCACCGTTCTTGAAGCTGCCCGGTCTGATCGACGGGAGCGCGGGGATCGCTTTGACCCTGCACACCATGGCGACCGGAACGAGTGGCGGCTGGGAAACCAGCCTGCTGATCAACTAGTCAACGACGAACGCAAAGGAACACGTGATGAGCATCCCGGACACACGCATCGGATGGCGGCAGGTAAGCCTGTGGTGCGACGACTGGCAGGCCGCCGAACAGATCGCCGTCAGCCACCTGGGGCCGCAGCTGGCCGGAGCCGAGCGCGCCGAGATCATCAGCTCTTGGTGGTTCGTCCGCAAAGCCGAGTCGTGGCGGGTGCGGTACCTTCCGGCCCCGGGCCGATACGAGCAGGCCACCACCCTCGTGGAACAGACGATGCAGGACCTGGCCGTAGGGGGCGCCATCCGGCGGTGGGCCGCGACGGTCTACGAGCCCGAGATCGACGCGTTCGGCGGCCCAGAGGGCATGGACATCGCCCATGACCTGTTCCACGTCGACAGCCGCCACATCCTCGGCCACCTCCGCCAGGCCCGCACCGACCACCGGCGGGAGCTAGGACTGATCCTGGGCACCGCGCTGATGCGCGCCGCCGGCCTGGACTGGTACGAGCAAGGCGACGTCTGGGCCCAGGTCGCCGCCCACCGGACCACCCATCAACAGCCGCCGTCGGGCACCGCGGCGCAGAGCGTGCACCAGCTCATCACCGCCCGTACCCACAGCGCCCACAGCCCTCTTGCGGCCGTACCCGCCTGGCCCGGCGCCTTCGACCGCGCCGGCCGATGCCTCGCCGAACTGGCGCACCAGGGCGGCCTGACTCGCGGCTTGCGAGCCGTACTCGCCCACCACATCCTGTTCGCCTGGAACCGGATAGGCCTCCCGGCAGACGTACAAGCCACCCTGGCAGGCACAGCGGCCCACTCCGTTTTCCAGCAGGATCCCGAGCGCCCCTCCGCCCTGATTTCGGCGCCCACCGCACCCTCCCTGGCTAGCCTGAGCGCGGTGACTACCGACACCACCGAAACCTCCGTCCTGGACCCCAAGCAGCTACGGGCCGACCTGGTCGACTACATCCGCCAGCGCGGCACGTTCCGAACCCCTCAGGTTGAGCAAGCCTTCCTCGCGCTGGAGCGGCACCGGTTCCTGGACGGCGTCGACATGAAGACTGCCTACGCCCCCCGGGTCGTCGTGACCAAACGCGCCGAGGACGGCAGCGCCATCTCCTCTGCTTCCCATCCCAACCTCGTCGCCACCCAGCTGGAGGACCTCGACGTTCACGCCGGGCACCGCGTGCTGGAGATCGGCGCGGCCACCGGCATCAACGCCGGTCTGATCGCCGAACTGGTCGGCCAAACCGGCAGAGTCGTCACCATCGAGATCGACGACGACCTCGCGGCCGGAGCACGCGCCGCGCTGGCAACGGCCGGATACGACCAGGTCGAAGTGATCTGCGGAGACGGCGCAGCCGGCTACCCCGCCGGTGCGCCCTACGACAGGATCATCGTCACTGCGGAGGCGTGGGACATCTCCTCGCCATGGTGGAAGCAGCTCGCCGTCGGGGGCCGCATCGTCGTGCCTGTGCGCCTGCACGGCAGCGGCCTGACCCGTTCGATCGCGTTCGACCTCGACCAGTCGGGCCGGATGGTCAGCAGCTTCGCGCGGGTATGCGGATTCGTGCCCATGCGCGGCACCGCCGCCCACGACGACCGCACCCTCCAGCTCACCAGCGACGTCGTCCTCAAGCTCGATGCCCGCGACCCGCGGGATGAGGCGGCGCTCAGCCAGGCCCTCACCCATCCCGCACATGAGCACTGGACAGGCGTGCAGATTCGCGACGGCGAACCCGTCGAGCACCTCGACCTGTGGTTGGCAACGAACGCCAGCCGCTTCGGCCGCCTCTTCGTAACAAAAGCGGCCCGCGAAAGCGGCCTCGTCAACCCGGCATTGCGGTGGGCAGGTGCCGCCCTGTACGACGGCGGGACCATCGCCTACCTCGCGCTATGCCAACACGGCAACGAATCGGAAGAGCTGGGCGTGATAGCGCACGGGCCCGACAGCGACAAGTTCGCTGCCACCTTTGCCGACCTGCTGCACCAGTGGGACCGCGAACGCCCCTGCCAGCCCATCATCACCGCCCACCCAGCGAGAACACCCGATGACCAGCTCTCGCCCGGAACGCTCATCAACCGGCCTAACACGCGGCTGACGATCGAGTGGTGACCGAGTCGTCCGGGAGGTGAAGACCGTGAGGAAGACCGGACCTGACCAGGTCACCTCAGCACTGGACCTTCACGCCATGGCGGCAGGTCGGTTCCCGCTGATTCCGCGCGCCAAGCCCGTATGTCGGGCTCTTGAGGTCCGCGTCGCCCGAGTCCGCGACCGGGCTCACCTGGCGGACCAGCGCACGGATGAATCACTCGTGCGGGCGGCCGAAGCGCACAACCTGGCCGCGTTGATCATGAGCGATTGCGGTCTGCCCGATATCGCACGGAACCTGTGCTGGCAGCAATTCGAGGTCTTCCTCACGGTCCGGCCTCTCAACGCGGCGACGGCGAAGCTCGCGTTACAGCCCCTCGTCAACCTCGGCCGTCTCCTCATCCGCGACGGCGACGGCACCGCCGCCTACCAACTGCTGGAGGCGTTGTTCGAGGCGGTCAAAACCCAGGCGAACACCGTGATCGACGGTAGGAACATCAGCTTCCATGATCGCATCAGGGATGATGACGAGCGCCGTGAAGTGGTCCAATGGCTATGGTCGGTCCTTCTGGCCGACGGCACCCGGGCCTTGACACGGGCGGGCCGATGGGCTGAAGCGCTCCAGCATGCTGAGCAGCACAAGGGCATCGGCGATCGGCTGCTCGACGGCCGCCAAGTCGCGATACTCGCCCAGTGCGAGGCCGGACACTACGACACGGCCTGCAGCCTGCTGGCCGACACCTCTACCCCCACCCCATGGGAGGAAGCCGTAGCGGCCTGCCTAAGAGTCCTCTGCCTCAGGATGGCCGACCGTCCGGCCGACTCCGACATCACCACGATGGTGGACCGGTATCTCGGGCTCGAACCGGCGCGCGAGAACGCCGTCTTCCAAGTCCGTCTTGGGCTGTGCGTCATTGATCTTGCTGCTGGTGCCCGTGACGTGCCGCAAGTCGCTGGCATAGTCGTGCGCGACGCCCTGGAAGCTACAGACGCCTACGCCGCTCACGACGCGCTCTCACATGAGACATGCCTTTCGCATACGGCAGTGGACGCTTCCAAAGCACTGACCGAAATCGTGCGGACGTCCGGGCTGGGACGCGGAACGATGCCCGCCGAACTGCTGGACGATCTCACGGAATCCGTGAGGATCAGTGAAGCGTCGATGGCAGACGCGCTAGCCGTACAGGCCGATGAGCAAGGGCGCCTGATCAGCCGTCTTCTCCGAGGCTGAAAGGCTTCGACCGTGAGCGCAGGACTCTGTTTCCCCGCCTGCCACTCCCCCTACAACTACTAGGATCAACTAAGGTGACTACTCTCAGTGACGATCGTCCCGCACTCTCTGCCGACCAGCTGCGCGCGGCCCTGACCGACCAGCTGTGCGACCAGGGCGTGGTGCGCACCCCGCGGATCGAGACCGCCTTCAGGGACGTGGCCCGTGACCTGTTCGTCCCCGACGTGCCGCTGGAGGAGGCGTACGCCGACAATGCCGTCTACACCAAGTCGGACGCGGTCGGCACCTCGATCAGCGCCGCCTCCCAGCCGCGGATCGTCGCCATGATGCTCGAACAGCTCGACGCGCAGCCCGGCCACAAGGTCCTGGAGGCAGGCGCAGGCACCGGCTACAACGCCGCGCTCATGGCCGCCATCGTCGGCGACACCGGCCACGTCACCACCATCGACGTAGACCAGGACCTCGTCGACGGCGCCCGCGCTAACCTGGCCTCCGCAGGCATCAACAACGTCGACGTCATCCTCGGCGACGGCGCTCTCGGCTACGCCGACACCGCCCCCTACGACCGCGTCATCGCTACCGTCAGCGCCTTTGAGCCCCTCTCAGCATGGCTCAGGCAACTCGCCCCCCACGGACGCCTGGTCATGCCGCTGCGGCTGCGCGGCGCCGCGTCCCGGTCCATCATTTTCGAACGCGACGGCGACGCCTGGCGCAGCCGCGGCAGCGAGATGGCGGTCTTCATGCCCCTGCGAAGAGGCATCGGCGACGACACACGGCGCACCGTGACGCTCACCCCCGAACAAGACGTCACCATGGAGACCCATCAGGACCAGACGGTGGACGCCACCGCCCTCACCAGCGTCCTGGACACCCCGCGCCACGAAGCCTGGACCGACGTGCACTTCGCCCCCATGATCTCGTTCGAGTGGCTGGACCTGTGGCTGGCCTGCACGCTCGACAACGCCCTGATGCGCATGTCCGTCGAGGAATCGGCCAAGGACCGCGGCCAGGTCACCCCCATGTTCGGCTGGGGCTCCATGACCACCACCCGAAACCATGACCTCGCCTATCTCACGCTGCGCCCCGCCCCACCGGTCGACGGCGAGAAGCGCTACGAAGTCGGCGTCATCGGCCACGGCCCCACGAGCTCGGCACTGGCGCAGGAAATGGCCGAGCAGGTCCGCACCTGGGACGCGCACTACCGCACCCGCACCGTCCGGTTCGAGATCCCCGACGCCCCCGCCACCCTGGACTCCGCCGCCGGCCGGTTCGTCCTGGACCGCCCCCACCACCCCATCACCGTCATCTGGGAATGACATGGACCCCACCGGACCGATAGCGCGCCGGTTGCGGCTACGAACTTTAGTTGGCACATACTGACGGTAGATGGCACCGAATTCGCGCCTGGACCTGCTAGTTCATGAGCCAGGACACGTTAGTTGGAACCTGGTCACGAGTGTTGGCACCGGACGACTTCAGCTCGAGGTGTCCGACACCGGCGTGAGCCGGAACCCGCAGAGCGAATGCGTATGAACATCCAACGCTCTGGCGGGCCAGGCCGATGACGATGTTCCTGGGCCCTGGCATGATGTGCACCATGACGCAGACCCGAAAGGCCCATGGCGCGTAGGCCGCCGGGTGCCATCCGTGCTCAGCGGTGGCCAGCCTGCAGCTCGACTCGTCCCGTCCGTCAGATTCCAGGCATTCCCTGCCGAACGCGTGCAGCCATCAACCGGATCGAGGCCCAGCACCTGGGGCGCGGTGCTGTCGCTGAGGCTCTGCACCAATACGAGCGCTTCCTGCACCAACCCGGCCGGTACTTGTATCTGCCTTGGGACGACTGCCCCTGCTGTGATCCTTCTGACGCTCGGGACACCCTCGAAGACGCGCTCCGCCGACTGCCGCCTGCAGCCCGGGGAGGGCTCCGCAGGATCGTCGACCGACTGGATGAGGAGTTCCTCCGTCGAACTCTGCCCGACCCGGGGGCCGCCTCTGTGAGTTCTTGGCATGCGGCGGCGTGGTGACGGCAGAGAATCCGGGAGAAATGACCGCCGGCCTGCCGGAGATCGCCGATCTGATTCCTGCCTCACCCACCAGGTCGCCCGGTCGGCGGCCTGGAATCCTGCTACCGAAGGAAGATGGCTGACCTGCTGCCGGGCCGCGCTCTTCTCAATCAGGATGCTGACGGACATTTATGAGTGGTGGTGGGCGTCCTGTCTGACTGGTGGCCGGTGGCCATGATGTTGGTGGCGAGAT
>JAOPYL010000173.1 GCA_025964625.1 Actinoallomurus sp.
TACGCGAGGCGCCGGAGGGCAGCGGGTTCGCCCCGGGCGACCTGGTCGTGGGCGTCGTCCGGCGGCCGGACCCGGTGCCGTGCGGGGCGTGCGCCCGCGGAGAGTTCGACATGTGCCGCAACGGCCGCTACACCGAGCGCGGCATCAAGGCGCTCCACGGTTACGGCTCCGAGCAGTGGACGGTCGAGACCGACTACGCCGTGCGGCTCGACCCGTCCATGGAGGACGTCGGCGTGCTGCTGGAGCCGACGACGGTCGTGGCCAAGGCGTGGGACCACATCGAGCGGATCGGCAACCGGGCGTGGTTCGACCCGCAGTGCCTGCTCGTCGCCGGCGCGGGCCCGATCGGGCTGCTGGCCGCGCTGCTCGGCGTGCAGCGCGGCCTCGACGTGCACGTGCTCGACAGGGCGACCAGTGGCCCGAAACCGCGCCTGGTGGCCGAGCTCGGCGCCACGTACCACACCGGATCGATCCCGGAGGTCGCGGCGAGGGCGAGGCCGGACATCGTCATCGAGGCCACGGGCGTCCCGCGTCTCGTGCTGGACGCCATGGCGAACAACGCGGCGGCGGGCGTGGTGTGCCTCACCGGCGTGTCCCCGACCGGACGTCCGATGGAGGTCGACGCGGGCTCCCTCAACCGGGAGATCGTGCTGCAGAACGACGTGATCTTCGGGTCGGTCAACGCCAACCACCGCCACTACGAGCAGGCCGTCCAGGCCCTCGGCCGGGCGGAGCACTCATGGCTGGAAGGCCTCATCACGCGCCGGCTGCCCCTGGAGCGCGCGCACGAGGCGTTCGACCAGGGTGAAGAGGAAGTTAAGGTCGTTATCGACCTTTAACCCGGCAACCCCCTGGAGGCGACATGAGCGTCGCTGTGCCACTGCAGCGGACCCAACCACTCGCTCGTGTCGTCTTCATCGCCGCCGCTGCGGCGCTCGGCGGCTTCCTGTTCGGTTACGACAGCGCGGTCATCAACGGCGCCGTGGAAGGGATCAAGGGGCACTTCAACATCGGTGCCGGCACGACCGGCCTCATCGTCTCCTCCGCGCTGCTCGGCTCCGCGGCGGGAGCGTCGGTCGCAGGGAAGGTCGCCGACGCCCAGGGGCGTCTCCTCGTCATGCGGCTGGCCGCCGTCCTGTTCGTGATCAGCGGCATCGGCTCGATGTTCCCCTTCGCCGCGTGGGACCTGGCGATGTGGCGCGTCATCGGCGGCGTCGCCATCGGGATGGCCTCGGTCATCGCCCCGACCTACATCGCCGAGGTCGCGCCGCCCGCCTACCGCGGCCGGCTGGCGTCCTTCCAGCAGCTGGCGATCGTCCTCGGCATCGCGGTGTCGCAGCTCGTCAACTATGCGATCACGGAGTTCGCCGGGGGCGACACCCGGGGCGGACTCCTCGGTCTGGAGGCATGGCAGTGGATGCTGGGTGCCGAGGCCGTGCCGGCGGTGCTCTACTTCCTCTTCGCCCTGGTCATCCCTGAGTCGCCGCGCTATCTGGTGGCGAACGGGTCGCTGTCCAAGGCGCGTTCCGTCCTCGCCGACGTCGAGGGCCCCGACACGAACCTCGACGCCAGGGTCGAGGAGATCCAGTCGGTGCTGGCGTCCGAGCGCAGGTCGCGACTGCGCGACCTGCGCGGTAAGGCCCTCGGCCTGCTGCCTGTCGTGTGGGTCGGCATCGGCCTGTCGGTGCTCCAGCAGTTCGTCGGCATCAACGTGATCTTCTACTACTCGGCGTCGCTCTGGCAGTCGGTCGGCATCAAGCAGACCGACTCACTGCTGATCAGCCTCACCACGTCGGTCATCAACATCCTCGGCACGCTGATCGCGATCGCCTTCGTCGACCGGATCGGCCGCAAGCCGCTGGCGCTGATCGGTTCCATCGGGATGACGATCTCCCTGGGCACGGCGGCCTGGGCGTTCAGCTTCGCCGCCAAGGCCGGCGGCACCGACGTCCGGATCCCGCGGGCCGAGGGCGTGGTCGCACTGGTCGCCGCGCACGGGTTCGTGCTGTTCTTCGCACTGTCCTGGGGCGTCGTCGTCTGGGTGATGCTCGGCGAGATGTTCCCGGGCCGGATCCGGGCGGCCGCGATGTCGGTGGCCACGGCGGCCCAGTGGCTCGCCAACTGGGCGATCACCGTGACGTTCCCGAGCCTGTCGAAGTGGAGCCTGTCGGGCGCCTACGTCGGGTACACGGTGTTCGCCGCGCTGTCGATCGTCTTCGTGGTCAGGTTCCTGCACGAGACAAAGGGCAAGAAGCTCGAAGAAATGGGCTAATTCCGGGTAGAGGACATAGGTGCAGTTCAAGGCACTCGTCATCGACGCAATGATGATCGCTCAGGGGGAAGCATGACTCTGCCCACGGCCCGGCTGGGCACGACGGACATGGACATCACCCGGGTCGGCTTCGGCGCCTGGGCGGTCGGCGGCTCCTGGGCCTACGGCTGGGGGGACCAGGACGACCAGGAGTCGATCGACGCGATCCGGCACGCGGTCGAGCAGGGCGTGAACTGGATCGACACCGCCGCGGTGTACGGCCTCGGGCATTCTGAGGAGGTCGTCGCGAGGGCCGTCAAGGGTCTGTCGCAGAAGCCCTACATCTTCACGAAGTGCGGGATGATCTGGGACGACCAGGGGAACGTCTCCCGGGTCGCCCGGCCGGACACCATCCGGCGCGAGGTCGAGGCGTCGATGCGCCGCCTCGACGTGGAGATCATCGATCTCTACCAGGTCCACCAGGTGCCGGACGACGGCACTCCGGTCGAGGAGTACTGGCAGATGATGGTCGACCTCAAGAACGAGGGCCTGGTCCGGGCCATCGGGCTGTCCAACCACAGCGTCGAGCTCCTGGAGCGGGCTGACAAGATCGGCCATGTCGACTCGCTGCAGCCGCCGTTCTCGATGATCGACCGGTCCCAGGCCGACGAGATCGCCTGGTGCGCGCGCAACGGCACCGGAGTGATCGTCTACTCGCCGATGCAGTCAGGCCTGCTGACCGGCGCGTTCTCCCGCGAGCGGGTGGAGTCCCTGCCGGCGGACGACTGGCGGCGGCGCGTCCCCGACTTCACCACCGAGCTCGACCAGAACCTGGCGCTCGCCGAGGCCCTGCGTCCCATCGCCGAACGGCACGGCGTGACCCAGGCGGCCGTGGCCGTGGCCTGGACGCTCGCCTGGCCGGGTGTCACCGGGGCCATCGTGGGCGCTCGCCGCCCGGACCAGGTCGGCGGCTGGCTGCCCGCGGCGTCCCTGGAGCTCACGCGGGAGGACCTCGACGAGATCGCGGCCGCCATCGAGCGCACCGGCGCCGGCCGGGGCCCGGTACGTCCCTGAGCCCGCGGCGTGCCGGTGAGAACCTCGTGAACTGAGGGGCGGACGTGCTGACCTCGCACTACGTGCGG
>JAOPYL010000050.1 GCA_025964625.1 Actinoallomurus sp.
CCAGCAGGACGGCGACGACCAGCGCGGCCAGCAGCCGGCCGACCGGAAGGCGGGTGCCCTTCGGCCGCGGTGCCGCCCCCGTGGTGCCGCCCCGGTCCGGGGAGTCACCGCGGTGACGCGGTAGGACTGGTGCGCTGCCGGTGGCGTCGCTGGTCGGTGCCGGTCCGCTCGTCGGCGGCCGGTTCCGCGGGTCGCCCCCGGGCGCCCCGGGGACCAGCTGGGGCGTGGCGTAATCCGGCACGGTGGCGCTGCCCTGGCCGTCGCCACCCGCGGGCGTCGGTTCGAAGCGCAGCCAGCCGATGCCGGTGAAGTACAGCTCCGGCCACGCGTGGGCGTCCTTGGTGCGCACCAGCCAGCTGCCGTCGGCCTGCCGGGTGCCCGCGGTGTAGCCCATGCCGACCCTGGCCGGGATGCCGAGAATGCGGGCCATCAGCGCCATCGACGACGCGAACTGCTCGCAGTACCCGGTCCGGCTCTCGAACAGGAAGTCGTGGAGTGCCCCGATGTCGCGCGGCGGGGGCGTGGACAGGCTGTAGGTGAAGTTTCCGGGCCGGGTGAACCACTGGTCCAGCTTGACGGCCTTCTCGTACGGGGTGGGCGCCGGCCCGGTCACGCTGGCCGCCAGGGCGAAGACGTCTCTGGTGACCGAGTCGGGCACCAGGAGCTCGCGGGCGGTGACCGCGGCCGGTGGCGGAGCCGTCGTCTCCAGCTGCTGGTAGTTCGGTTCAGGGCGGATGCTGGAGACGGTGTAGGTCCGGCCGCCCGCCGAGTCATGTGGCGAGAACAGCGTCAAGGACGGGACGTCGACCCGCCAGTCGCCCTTGATGCTCACCTTGGTGGGCGGGTAGGGGGCGGGCAGCACGTCCATGCCGCGCACCCGCCGGTCAATGGTGATCTTCGTGGTGACCCTGCGCACCGCGGTGGCGCCGAGCCCCGGGGCCGCGGGCAGCGTCCTTCCCGCGATCCGGGCGCTCTTGTCACCGTGCGTCGGCGCCGTCGTCCACTCTTCGCCGTCGAACCGATCCAGCGAGTACATCCGCAGGTAGTCCGGGGGAGAGCCGTCGGAGGTGCGGTATCTGAGCACGTCGGCGTCGCCGGTGCGGACGAGCTGCCGCTTCACGCTCACGAGGGGGTCCATAGGGTCGGGACTGGTGACCGCGCCGAGCCCGTGGCCGCCGCCTCCGCCGATGCCGAGCAGCCCCCGGGGCTCGATCCCCGGCACGGCGAGCGGCACGACGATCGCGATGACCACGGCGGTCAGCCCGATGCGCCGTCCGCTGACGGCAAGCGGGCTGGAGTCCGGGCGTTCCCGGACCGCCTGGCCGGCCGACCAGTGCCGGGTGAACACCGGGCGTCCCCAGCCGGACAGTTGCTCGCGGGCATCTGCCACCAGAAGCCCGAGGTAGCCGCCCGCGCCCAGTGGGAACGCCGGCCAGGTCGCGCTCTGCTGACGCACCGCCGCGGGCATGCTGTACATCGCCAGCAGCGGCAGGCCGGCGAGGGCCGCGCGGCGCAGGCGCACGGCCAGGAAGTCCACGAGGAGCGCGACGATCCCGATGCCGGTTCCGGTGAGCAGGTCGATCGCGGGCAGGACCGGCACAGGTGCCGCGTAGGTGTTCGCATCGTGCCAGCCGTCGTCGATCAGCTGCCCCAGCCGCGACAGCGAGGCCGGCGTCGGCACGATGCCGAGGAGCGCATGGCCGGGGGCGAACAGTGCGGTCAGGTAGAGCAGCAGTCCGGCCAGGGCGGCCACCGGGCAGAGCGCCGCGGCCACCCGGAACCGGCGGGTGAGCATGCCGGCCGCGCCGACGGCGAGGACCGCGCCGAGGCCGGTGCCGAACCATCCGGCCGTCTCGAACAGCGGGTACAGGCCGACCGACGCGAGCAGTGTGGCCAGCCCGGCCACGACGGTCAGCCGCAGTCTCATGGGGGTGCCTCCTCGCTCACTCCGCCCGCTCGGCCCGTGCTGTCGTCGGCGGGGCCGGTCGCCGCTGCCCCGCGGCCTTCGCCGGCGCCCGTGCGACCTCGTACGGCGCTCGGCTCCGGGTTCTCGGCCGCCTGGGCGGCGCCGACCCAGGCGGCCGGCAGGGAGGCCGCCGAGGTTATGGTCAGGACCCGCCAGCCCGCCGCGCGGAGCACCGTGCGGGCCTGGGCCGTGGTGGCCGCCTCGGCGCCGGAGCCGACGAGCACCGCGACGCAGGTGGCGGTGCCCCGCTTGACCCGGGCCATCTCCCGAGCGTCATCGGTGGTCAGCCGTCCGAATACGCCGATGACGAGCCCGTCGCCCTTGCTCGCCGCGGCACGGAGCGCCGACAGGCCGGACCGCAGCGACCGGCCGGCCGACACCCTGACGACGGCGAGCGCGTCCAGCAGCGCTCCCTCGAACGACGCCGAGGGGGCCAGCGTCTCACCCTCGTCCGTGACGTACCGCAGGCCGAGACCCTCCCGGCCGAGCTGGACGCCGATGGAGACGGCGGCGGAGACGGCCTGTTCGAATGAGGCGCCGGGCCCGTCGCCCCAGTGCGCCAGGCGCCGGGTGTCCAGGAAGAGCGTGCCGCGGCTCTGCCACTGCTGTTCCTCGCGGCGCACCATCAGCTCGCCGTAGCGGGCGGTGGAGCGCCAGTGCACGCGTCGCAGGTCGTCGCCGTGGCGGTATTCGCGCGGCGCGACGTCGTCCTCGCCGGCGGTGGAGATCGTACGGGCCCGGCTCTCGCCGCCGCCCGCCCAGGAGCGCGTCAGCCGTCCGTGCGGAAGCGGCACGATCGGCGGGGTGACGGTGATCCGGTCGGTCGTCGTGAACGAGCGGGCCAGCTCCACCAGGCCGAACGGATCGGTGAGCCGAACCGTCAGCGGCCCGACGCGGTACCGGCCCCGCACGTCCGCGCGTACCCGGTAGACCATCTCCCGTCCCCCGTGCGGCTCGATCCGGTCCACCACGAAACGCGCCCGGCCGCCGAGCGTGTACGGCACCTGATCCTCGACGAGGAGGAGGCCGGTGGGCAGCCGCGACACGTTCTCCAGCAGGACCTCCACCTGTGCCTCGTGCCCGGCCGGGAGGCGGGACGGTGTGGCGCGCCGCGCGCAGGTGAGCCGGTAGCGGGTGCGGGACACCGCGAGCGCCGACAGCAGCGGCAGCGCGAGGATGAGCACGCCCGCCCGGAGCAGGTCGCGCTCGCCGAGGATGAAGGCGCAGGCGATGGAGGTGAGCCCCGCCGCCATGAAGGAACGGCCCCGGATGGTCAGGGCGCTCAGCGTTCTGCGGGCGCCGTCACGCGGTGTCGCCGGCGAACCGCCGCCGAGTGGACCGGCGTGCCGGCTCTCGCCTCCGGGGGACGCCGCGATCCTGTTCTCCACGCCGGTCGACGCCCCTAGCGCCGGCCGTCGGGCACCGGTACGCGCGCGACCAGTTCGGCGACCACGTGCTCGGGTAGCCGCCGTTCGACCTGTGCCTCCGCCGTCGGGAGCAGCCGGTGCGCGAGGACCGGGACGGCGAGGCGCTGCAGGTCGTCGGGGACGACGTACTCGCGGTCGTCCAGCGCGGCGTGGGCGCGGGCGGCCCGGACGAGCTGGAGCGTGGCGCGGGGCGAGGCTCCGAGGCGAAGCTCGGGATGGTTGCGGGTGGCGGTGACGAGCGCGACGGCGTAACTCCGGACGGCGGGCGAGACGTGCACTCCGCGGACCAGGTCGATGAGGGCCCGCACGTCGCCGGCGTGCGCCACCGGCCGGAGCTCGTCGAGCGGGGAGGACCGGCCGTGTACGTCGAGCATCTCCAGCTCAGCGCTCGGCTCGGGATAGCCCATCGAGATCCGGGCGGTGAAGCGGTCGCGCTGGGCCTCCGGAAGCGGGTAGGTGCCCTCCATCTCCACCGGATTCTGCGTCGCGATGACCATGAACGGCACGTCCAGGCCGTATGTGTGGCCGTCCACGGTGACCTGGCGTTCCTCCATGCACTCCAGCAGCGCGGACTGCGTCTTGGGGGAGGCACGGTTGATCTCGTCGCCGACCAGGATGTTCGCGAACACCGGGCCGTGCTTGAACTCGAACTCCCGGCGCTCCTGGTTGTAGGCGCTGACCCCGGTGATGTCACTGGGCAGCAGGTCCGGGGTGAACTGGACCCGCCGTACCGAGCAGTCGATCGAGCGGGCGAGGGCCTTGGCGAGCATGGTCTTGCCCACCCCGGGGACGTCCTCGATGAGCAGGTGGCCCTCGGCGAGGAGAGTGGTGAGTGCGAGGCGCACCACGTCCGGCTTGCCCTCGATGACGGATTCGATGGCCCCGCAGATCCTCCCCGAGATCTTCGCGAGGCTCTCCAGTCCCCGGCCGATATCGCCGTGCGTGCTTACTGCCACCAACCCCTCCTCGGGCCGCCCGTACGGCTGCGCGACAACGAAGCTCGTGACCCCGTCGCGCGGGGAAGCGGATGGGGAGTTCCATCCGTTTTTGTGCATCGTGTTACAGGTTGAACCGACAGTACGTCTTCTGACCCGCTTGCCGCGATGCCTCAGTGGCAGGAGAGTAAACCGCGATTAGACGATTGCGGCATCCTCTGCGAACCATTTTGATCCGCCACTTCGCCCCCCCTTGCGCGCGGATACGGGGCGTTCCTGGATGTTCCGCGTCCCCGCTGACGGACCTCGGCCGTGACGGCCGTTCTGGGGCCTGTCGGCGCCCCACATCACACCACCCTCTCTGACCTGCGCTTTCTCTTGGCGTGACGCCGCGAGACAGGCGTTTTGGTCGTTGACCGTGGAGAAGAGTGGAGTACAGTGGGGCGCCGTGGGGCATGGTGCATTGCCTCATGGCGCGGGGAGGTGGGGGTCGATGTTTCTCGGCACTCATTCACCGCGCTTGGACGACAAGGGACGACTGTTCCTGCCCGCGAAGTATCGCGAGGAGCTGTCAGGGGGATTGGTGATCACGAAGGGCCAGGAGCGCTGCCTCTACGTCTTCCCCGAGGCTGAGTTCCAGCGCATCACCGAGGCGCTTCGCACCGCACCGGTCACCGCCAAGGCAGTGCGGGATTACAGCCGGGTCTTCTTCGCCAGCGCCTCAGATGAGGTTCCCGACAAGCAGGGGCGGATCACGATCCCGCCGGCGTTGCGGGGCTACGCCGGGCTGAGCCGCGACTGTGCCGTCATCGGAGCCAACACGCGCTTGGAGATCTGGGACGCCACCGCGTGGGAGACCTACCTGTCCGATCAGGAGCAGCAGTTCTCCGACCTTTCGGAGGAGGTGCTGCCCGGAGTTCTTTGACCGCACCATCGCCGGTCGCGGATCCGTTCGGCGAGGTCTCCACCCGCTCCCAGCTGGCGCACCTTCCCCGGTGCCAGACGGCCGTTGCACATCTTCCTCACGGAGCAGCGGATGGGGACCTGGCCGGACGAAATTCCGATGGGGGCCGGCGTGAGCCATTGAGCGGTGAGCCGCCGAGCAGGCCGGAGCCGGCGATCGCATCCGGCGAGGCATCCGCACCGGCCGCCCGAGAGGTGCCCGTTCGCGCACCTCCAGGCGCGGCGGGCGCGGGCGACGCGGCATCAGCGCAGTCCGCGAGCAGTGGCGTGATGAGAGGTTTTCATGCAAGGCGACGAAGAGCGCGAGGGGGGACCACGCGCACCGGGTCACGTGCCCGTCATGCTGGACCGGATCCTGGCATTGCTGGGGCCGGCCCTGTCGGGGCCCTCCGATGAGGACGCGTTCCTCATCGACGCCACGCTGGGCCTCGGCGGCCATGCCTCGGCCATCCTCGCCGCCCATCCGCGCGCGAGGCTCATCGGACTCGATCGTGACACCACGGCGCTCGAGCGGTCCGGGCGGCGGCTGGAGCCGTACGCCGACCGTGTCTCTCTCGTGCACGCCGTCTACGACGAGATCCCGCAGGTCCTCGACGACCTGCGGATCCCCCGCGTGGACGCCGTCCTCTTCGACCTGGGAGTCTCCTCCCCGCAGCTCGACGAGGCCGAGCGAGGCTTCGCCTACTCCTATGACGCTCCGCTCGACATGCGAATGGACCGCACTCAGGCGCTCACCGCGGAAGAGGTGGTCAACACCTACTCCGTCGCCGATCTCACACGGATCCTCCGGGATTACGGCGAGGAGCGGTACGCGCGGCGCGTGGCGGAGGCGATCGTCCGGGAGCGGGGGCGCGCCCCGCTGACGTCGACGAGCCGGCTCGTCGACGTCGTCCGTGACGCGATCCCCGCCGCCTCACGCCGTACCGGAGGTCATCCGGGCAAGCGCACCTTCCAGGCGCTCCGCATGGAGGTGAACGGCGAGCTGGCGGCACTCGAACGCGCGGTGCCGGCGGCACTCGACGCCCTCGCGGTCGGCGGGCGCATCGCGGTCCTCGCCTACCACTCACTCGAGGACCGCATCGTCAAGCGTGCCTTCGCCGAACGCGTCACCGACACCACGCCCCACGGCCTGCCGGTTCCGCTGCCGGAACTACAGCCGCGTTTCCGCCTTCTGACTCGGGGCGCGGAACAGCCGTCCGAAAAGGAGACCACGACCAACCCACGAGCCGCCTCGGCACGCTTTCGCGCCGCCGAGCGGATCCGTGAGCGTGAGGGACGTCCGCGAGGCATCGGCGGGATGCCTCGCGGTGAAGACCCGCCGAGCGGGCGGAGTGAAGCAGGAGGCACCGCATGACGACGACGACTCCGCCGCCGGAGGTCCGTACGCGCCGCCGGCCACGACC
>JAOPYL010000051.1 GCA_025964625.1 Actinoallomurus sp.
CCGAAACCCCTCATGCCGGCCGGCTTTGCGCCACGTGGGCCGGCGATGCGTACCGGCGAAGAAGTTGCTCATGGCCTGGGCGAAATCCCGCAACGCCTGCTGCTGCACCGTCTGCGACCCCGCCGCCAACCACCCGAACGCTTTACGCGCCTCGGTCAACTGCCCAGACTGCTCCCCCTAGCCCGGCGCACCCGCACGCCCCGGCCGCCAATGCTGATGCTGGTCCACCGCAAGATTCCACACAAAACGGGCATGCGCGCAGTGCTCCAGCAACACCCGCTCCTGGGCGGGCGTGGGCTCAAGACGAAACCGCATACGAACACGCTAACGACCACCACCGACACTCCGAGGAGGGAACGGCGTTTCCTCCCCGGCCCCAAGGCCGAGGTCTCCACGCCGCGCATGCGATGAAGGCGCTGTCCTCCAGGAGCGGATCTTCCGTTCCGACCGTGAACAAGGCGGGAGGCATGTCCGTCAGATCCGCGAAGAGGGGGGACACGTCCGGATCTTCGCGGTCCGCCGCCACCAGGTAGCGGTCACAGTGCTTGTTGATGGTGGGGGTGTCGATGATCAACCGGCGCCGGCCCCATTCGCGCGCGCCCGGCGTCATCCGCATGTCGTACGCTCCCTGTGACAGGTTGAGCCCGGCGAGGCCGGCGAAACCGTGGCGATCCCGAAGTCGCAGCGCGGTCAGCACCGCCAGTGTGGCGCCGGCGGACTCACCGCCGATAACGAGACGATTGGTGCCGAACTCGGCCTCTCCATGCCGGAGTATCCACATCGCCACGGCCTCGGCGTCGGCCGGCGCGGCCGGGTAGGGGTGCTCGGGCGCCAGCCGGTAGTCCGCGCTGACGGTGACGACCCGCGCCTCGCGCGCCGTTTCCGCCAGCATCGCGTCGTGGTTACGGGCCGCTCCCATGGCGAAGCCTCCGCCGTGGAAGTGGAGGTAAACGCCCTGCGGCTCGCCCTCACACGGGATGATCCGTACGGGGACGGTGCCCGCCGGTCCGGGGACCTTCCTCTCCGCCACGCCGGGGACGGGACCGGGATTCGGGATCAGGCCCCCTCCAGGGGGCAGAGTCCGCTCGTACTCCTCGGTCATCTCCCACCGCGCCGGCGCCAGCGTCATCTGCTCCTCGATGTGCCGGTTCATCTCCAGCGTCTCGGAGTCGATTATCTCGGGTCGAACAGCTGTGGCCCGAAGGCCGCGAAGTCCGTCACTTCTGCAACACCCTTCCTTGTGAGCTGCGGCACACGCCGGGAACGTGCCGCTATGTTCACCCACTCCCTCGCGGCTTTTTTCGTAGAGCCGTACAGGAAATCAAGCCGAACGCGGTCTGCGTGCACATATGCCCGTGCCGAAGCGATCCCTAGATTGGCGGCCAGACGACATCCGGTTCGGGCCCCCTTGGTGGCCCGCACCGGCTCCGGGGTTGGTCAAGGGGCTGTAGCGCGATGACGAGCAACCACAATGACGCTCTCCGGCGACAGGCGCGGCGGGTCGGGGATCCTGAAAGCCTTCGACGCCGGCCTCCGACCCACGTTGCGCGATGCGGCCACCCTCATGATCGTGCTCAGCGACAACACGGCGACGAACCTGGTGATCGACTCTGTGGGCGGTGTCGGCGCCGTGAACGCAGCCATGGATGAACTGGGCCTGTCGAGCATCCGCTTGCACAACCGGGTCGACTTCGAGGTCATCGGCGATGACGTGCGCCGGCTCGGCGAGTCGTCACCGCGGGACATGCGAACACTCGTTCAGGGCATCGCCGAGCGCGCCATCTTCGCGCCCCAGATCTGCGAAGCCGTCGAGAGCGTGCTGGCCGCACAGCAGTACCTGGACCAGGTCCCCCGCTACCTTCGCATCTCCCCGTACGCAGCCGAGCTGAGCATGAACACGCCCGTGACCGTGGCCAACAAGACGGGATTCTTCCCGGGTACGCGCGCCGACGCCGGGATCGTGCGCTTCGACGGCGGCGAGGGTTTCGCCTATGCGGTGTTCCATCATGGGTCCCGGGACAAGACCTTCCTGCCCGAGTCGGAGGGCTCGGTGCTCGCCGGCCTGATCGGCAAGGCCATCACCGAGCAGTGGTGGCCCGGGGGCCCGGCGGCGGCACCCACCGTCTCCACGCCCTACGACCCGCGCTGACCGGCCGATCACAGTCAACGACAAGAAACGGATAGGGCGACGATGACAGAACATCTGGTGATCCGCGACGCTGAGGTACTCGACGGCACCGGCTCTCCGGCTCGCCGCGCCGACGTGCTGGTCTCCGGCGGCGTCGTCGTGGCGGTCGAAGACCCAGGCCGGCTGCCCGCCGGAGAACACGACAGCATCGACGCCCGCGGCCTCACCGTGGCGCCCGGCTTCATCGACGTGCACTCACACGCCGACAACGCGCCGTTCCTGGACGAGGACGACACCTCCAAGATCCTTCAGGGCGTGACCACGGAGGTCGTCGGCAACTGCGGGTTCAGCCTGGCTCCGCGGCTGGCCGCGACCGGACCGGACCTCGAGGCCCTCGCGACCCGGATCTTCCCCGAGCTGCCGTGGGCCTGGAGCGGTTTCGGCGAGCTGCTGGCGGCCACGGACGCACGCGGCTATGTGACGAACTACGCGCCTCTGGTCGGGCACCACGCGCTGCGTGTCGCGGCGATGGGCATGTCCGGCGGCGCACCGGACGACGAGCAGCTGGCGCTGATGGGCGACTTGCTGGACGAGGCGATGGACGCGGGCGCCTTCGGGCTCTCGTCGGGCCTGATCTACCCGCCGGGCCAGTTCGCGCGGACGCAGGAGATCGTGGAGCTGGCCAGGCGCCTGCCGGCCGCCCGGCCGTACGTCACGCACATGCGCGGCGAAGGCTCGCAGCTGCTCGACAGCATCGCCGAGGCCGTGGCGATCGGCGAGGGCTCCGGACGCCGCGTGCACATCTCCCACCTGAAGACGGCGGGGCGCTCGAACTGGGGCCGGATGGGCGCGGCCCTCGACGTCCTCGACGAGGCCCGTACCCGCGGACTCGACGTACGTCACGACATCTACCCCTACACCGCCGGCAGCACGATGCTCACCGCATCACTGCCGCCGTGGTTCCAGGAGGGCGGCGCCGCCTCCGTCCTGCGCCGGCTCGTGGACCCCGCGGACCTGGACCGCCTGCGCGAACAGCTCGGGAAGGACGACGGCACCTGGGAGAACCACATCTACGGCGCCGGGTGGGACGGGATCGTGGTCGCCTCCTCCGCGAGCCATGAGTTCGACGGCCGGTCCCTGGCGCGGATCGCCGGCGACTGCGGCACCGAGCCGTTCGACGCCCTTGTGCGAGTGCTGCTGCAGGAGGAGCTGAAGGTCAGCATGATCGTGCACTCGATGCACGAGGACGACCTGGCCCGTGCACTGGGCCACGAGCTCACGATGGTCGGCTCCGACGGCCTGCCGCCGGGCGTGGGCGGCAAGCCACATCCCCGGATGTACGGCACGTTCCCCCGGATCCTCGCTCGCTACTCCCGGGAGCTCGGCATCCTGGACCTGCCGGAGGCGGTACGGCGGATGACGTCCCTGGCGGCGGAGTCGTTCGGCGTGCCCGACCGAGGTGTCATCGCCCCGGGCAAGGCGGCCGACCTGGTCGCGTTCGACCCGGCGACCGTACGTGACCGGGCAGACTACACCGAGCCCACGCGCGAGCCGGAAGGCATCTCCTGGGTGATGGTCAACGGTGAGCTGGTGGTCCGGGACGGCCGCTACCTCGGCCGGCGCGGCGGGCGGAGACTGGTGCCCGCGGCCTGAGCAATCCGGGGCGGGCCGACGGTCGGGATCACTTCCCCAGCGCGGCGGCCCGCACCTGGACCAGCGCGGACAGGCGCGTCATCGGGTCGGCGAGATCCAGCCCGCTCAGCGTCTCGATCCGCCGCAGCCGATACCGGACGGTATTGGCGTGCAGGTTGAGCCGCGCGGCGGCGGCCCGGACGTCGCCGCCCACGTCGAGGAAGCAGGACAGCGTGGCGAGGTAGTCCTTGCCGTGCTCCCGGTCGTGCCGGTGGACGCGCTGTAGCGGGCCGCGCAGTCCCTCACCGTCCTCGACCGCGGTGTCGACGAGCCGGATCAGCAGCGAGTCCAGATAGACGTCGTCGTAGTGCACCGCGCCGTGGGACTCGCCGCGCCGGCGCAGGACCTGGAGCGCGCGGTCGGCCTCCGTACGCGCACGGGCCAGATCGCCGATGGTGTGCGCCGGGCCGCCGACACCGATCACGACCGGGTCGCGTGACCCGATGCGGCCGAGGAACTGGCGCGCGACCGACAGTCCGCGCGCGGCACCGTCGTCCCGGGCCGCGGGTGCGGGTACCACCGCGTAGACGGTTCCGCCCACGCGCGCGGTGGCGGCCCTGGAATGCACCACCGCGAGGTTGACGCCCAGGGCGTCGACGAGCTTGCGCTGCGCGCCCTCGAACTCGGACCCCTCCTTACCGGTGGGCTCGGCGGCGAAGACGATCAGCGGCTGGCGCGGCATGCCCAGCCGCTGCGCCGCCTCGGCCGCGCCCGCACCTCCCTGCAGCACCGCGGCGAGCTGCTCGGAGTGGAACCGCCGGCTCAGGTCGGCCTCCTGGCGATGGCGGAGCAGGTGCAGACCCGCGAGCCGCGCGGCGCCGACAAAGGCCTCGACGGTCTCCGGCGGCGGGCGTTCGGAGACGGCCGCCCAGATCGTGCCCAGAAGCTCCGGACCGGACCGCACCGCGACCGCCAGCCGCGGCAGCATCCCGCGTTCGAAACCTTCGACGAACACCGGCTCGGTCTCGCGGGCCAGCCGGCCGAAGACGTCGAGGTCCTTCAGCAGCCCCACGTAGTGTTCGGGCACCTGCTGGCCCAGGATGGTGGCCACCCGGCCCGGGTCCGCCTCGTCCTGCCGTCGTGAGAAGGCCAGCACCCGCGAGGCCCGGTCCTCGATGGTCACGGGTGCGTCGATCAGGTCGGCGATGGCGTTGGCGAGGGAGAAGAGGTCGCCTACCGGTACGCCGGAGATGTCGCCGAGGTTCATCGCCGACGTCTCGTCCATCGCCGAGCGCAACAGCACCGTCACCTGGAACCATGACGCGGCCGGGGTCAGCACCAGCATCGCCACGCCGTTCCGCTGGACGGCGGCGAGAACGGCCGGTGTCAGGGGAGCCGGAGACTTGATGATGAGGCCGGCCGCTCCGACGTCACCGAGCCGGTCCAGCAGGTCTATGACGCGCCGCTCGCCCGCCACGCCCACGCCGAGCAGCAGCCTTCCCGCGTCGACGCCGAAATCGTCCGCCGGATCGTAGAGGACGACCTCGTCGATGCACACCTCACGCCCGCAGGGCAGTTCGACGACTTCCAGCGCGATGCCGCCGAGCGCGTCGATGACGTTCGCGAGAGTGGGCCGTGCGCTGAAGCTGGTCATCTCCTGCATTCGGTCGAAACGGGGCAAGGCGGCGATCGTACGTCCGTCACCGCTTCGCCCCGCCACCGGGCCCGCCTTACGGCACCACCGGCTCGTCGTCGGTCCAGCGGTCGTGGACCTCGCTGAGCGAGGCGGGCCAGTCGTCCAGAT
>JAOPYL010000074.1 GCA_025964625.1 Actinoallomurus sp.
CCGGTGCGGCCGGGTTCGAGCGCCGCGGACGAGCCTCCCAGCTGGCGGCCAAGGCGGCCGGCGCCCCGCGCGGGAGCGCCCCGCCGCTCAACCTCTCTCCGCGCGCGCAAGTCCCGGCGTCGCCGTCCGGGGGACGGGTGAACGGCGGCGGGCTCTGGGGTTCGCGTCCTGCGGGGGCCGGCGGCTCGGCGCGCCCGCCCGGCGCACCGTCCTCACGTGAGGAACGCCGTCCGGCCGCCCCCACCGGCGGCGGTCAGAGCACTCGCCCGCCCTCGGCTCCCGGTCCGAGCTGGGGTGCCGGTGGGCGAGGTAAGGGCGGTCAGGGCTCCGGCGGCCGTACTCCGCCGCGACGCCCGGATGGTGGCGAGGACGGGGGGCGCGGCTGGTTCGGCGGCGGCAACGACAAGGACGGTGCGTCGTCCGGCGGCGGCCGGAGCTGGTTCGGTGGCGGGTCGGGGGGCCGCACGACTCCGCGGCGTGACTCGGGCGGCCCGAGTGCGCCTCCTCCGAAGAGCGCGGGGGGCGGCGGCCCGGGTGCGAAGCCGGAGTCGGCGGCCAAGCGCCGTGAGGACGGCTCCGGTGGCAACCGGCAGGCGCCGCCGCCTCTGTGGGCGGGCAAGTCCCGTGATGACGCCCCTGCGATGCCCTTCTGGCTGCGCCCGGTGAAGCGCGACGACGACGGCGAAGAGTGAGGAGCCGATGGATCTGACGGATCGCCAGCGCAAGCTGCTGTTCGCGGGGCTGGTCGTCCTGCTGGCCGCCGCCGGTGTCTTCCTCACGATCGGCGGAGGAACCGGCGAGCACGCGCGCGCCACCCACGGGAACACGCCGTCGGCGACCGCGTCGGCCTCGTCCGCCACGAGCGTGCCGCCGGTCACCGGACCGCCGCCGTCTTCTGGGTCGTACGACATCTACTCCCTCCTGCCGTTCACGCAGAAGGACTTCACCGCCGCCGCGAACGTGGCTCGTAGCTTCATCGCCGCGTACGGCACGTACCGGTTCGACGAGGATCCGAAGACCTACGTCGGGCGACTGCAAGGCATGGTCACCAGCGATCTGGCGAGCCAGCTCGAGCAGGACTCCTCGGCTGCCGGTGTGCTCGCGCAACGGCAACAGGACAAGGAAGTCTCCACGTCCGACGCGCAGCTCGACTCGCTCCGGGACATGGGGAAGGACCAGCTCATCTTTCTGGTGACCGAAAAGCAGCACATCACCAAAGGAGGCAACACCAGCGACGCCAGTCGGCAGTATGCCGTCACGGTGATCCGGTCGGGTGGCGGCTGGGTCGTTTTCGCGTTCGCACCAGCAGACGTAGGCGATAAGTGAGAGGCATGAGATGAAGCTTTGCCGGCACCTCGCGATCGGCGTCGGCTTCGGGGGGCGGAACAACGGCCGTCGTGTTATCTCTCTCAATCGTTTCGCGGGGCCGGACCAGGGTGCGGTCCGGCTACCCATAATCATTGCCGGCGGCGCTGCGGCGCTGTTCTTCATGAGCCTGGTGGCGATCCCACTCTTCTTCGGGGCCAACCAGCTTTATCAGAGCGCGGGTGGGGGCGGCGACTGCACCGACACGTCAGGGGCCGCGGCGCAGCCCCAGCAGTCCGGCGACGCCAGCGGCATCCCGTCGAACTATCTCGCGCTGTACAAGAAGGCGGGCCAGCAGTACGGCATCCCGTGGAACGTCCTGGCGGGCATCGGATGGGTGGAGACTCATCATGGCCAGCTGAAGGCGCCCGGGGTGCTGAGCGGCAGTAATTCCGCAGGCGCCGGTGGCCCCATGCAGTTCATACCTGGCACGTGGCAGCAGTTCGGTGTCGACGGCGACAATGACGGCAAGAAGAGCCGTTACGACCCGGCCGATGCAATCCCCGCCGCCGCCAACTACCTCAAGCACAATGGCGCGCCGGACAAGATGCGCTCGGCGATCTTCGCGTACAACCACCTGGATTCCTACGTCAGCGACGTGCTCTCGTGGGCGCAGAAATACTCGGCCGGGAACTTCAACGTGGTGCAGGCTGGCGGCCCGACGTGCGTTGACATGAACGGTGCTCCGGCCGCTCCGAACGCGATCGTGGCCCAGGTGATCACCTTCGCCAAGGCCCAGCTCGGCAAGCCGTACGTCTATGGGGCGGTGGGCCCGAACAGCTTCGACTGCTCCGGCCTGACGAGTGCGGCGTACAAGAGCGCGAACGTCACCATCCCGCGTCTGTCGGATGCACAGTACTGGTGGGGCGCGTCGGTCCCCAAGGGCCAAGAACAGCCCGGCGATCTGGTCTATTTCGAATACCTGCCCGGTCACAGCGGACCCGGCCATGTCGGCATCGTCTACAACCCCCAGAAGGGCATCATGATCGTCGCCCCTCATACCGGCGATGTGGTGAAGTTCCAGAACTACAAGACGTATCCGGGCGGCGCCGTGGGTTTCACGCGCCCCACGGCACACAATGGTCGTAACGGCCCTACTCAGAAACGATGAGTGCCGGTCGGCGAACTCAGTGGCTGGTTGGCGAGCACCCAGTCCGCCTCTCGTCCGACGCCTCGTCCGATGCCGTGTCGGGTGGATCCCGCGTGTCAGCGGCGGAAAACGGCCGGCCACTGGTGGAGTGGAGTCTCGGAGTCAGTCCGGCCACGGGATGACGGCGGATGAGGGGGACGGTGCGTGATGCACAGCCTTGTCGTAGGTGCGGCGATCATTGTCCGTGGCCGGCTCCTGGCGGCTCAACGGGCGGAGCCGCCCGAACTGGCGGGCGGCTGGGAGTTCCCGGGGGGCAAGGTGGAACCCGGTGAGACCGACGAAGAGGCGGTCGCCCGTGAGTGCCGCGAGGAGCTGGGGATCGGTGTCACCGTCGGTCACCGTGTCGGCGAGGACTGGCCACTCCACAACGGCTATGTGATGCACGTCTGGACGGCCACCATCGCGGATGGGGAGCCGCAGCCCCTGGAACACTCCGACCTGCGCTGGCTGACCGAAGCCGAGCTGTTCGATGTGCCGTGGCTTCCGGCCGACCTGCGCGTGCTCGAGACGCTGCGCATCCATCTCAAGGAGTCACGGTGATCGTGTCTTTCCATCACTGCGGTCGGCTGCGCCACCGAGCCGCCCGGCGGACAGGTACGTGACCGCCACTGGAGTGCCGGACTCATCGTGGCGTGCCAGGACGACCCGCCCGAATCCGCCGGAACCGAGCTCGCTCAGCTCTGTCTAGCCCGTAACTGCCCGGTCGGTCACGTGTGCTCGTCGGTCCCGTCCATCCACAGCAGGTGCGGCGTGGCCGGAGTGCCGACCGCGAGAAGCGGGACGCCCCGTTGAATGCTCCGGCCAGGATCGGGGCGTCCCGCACATTCTTCGACGCGGCGCACGCCGGATCGGTTGCCACGAGCGCGAGTCCGGTGCCGCACCGGCACGGCGCCGGCTCGCCCGTCGTCCGCCGGGCCCGGGATGCGACCTGCCGCCCTTGGCGGGCCAAGTAGACTGGCGTACGCCGCGCGGATTCCGCGGCAGACCCCACACCACACGAAGCGAGACCCGCACGTATGCCCATCGCCATTCGGGACGATCTCCGCAACGTCGCCATCGTCGCCCACGTCGACCACGGCAAGACGACGCTCGTCGACGCCATGCTCTGGCAGTCCGGTGCGTTCCGTGAGAACCAGGACGTCGACGAGCGGGTCATGGACTCCAATGACCTGGAGCGCGAGAAGGGCATCACGATTCTCGCGAAGAACACCGCGGTCCTGCACGGCGGCACCACGATCAACATCATTGACACCCCGGGTCACGCCGACTTCGGTGGCGAGGTGGAGCGCGGCCTGTCGATGGTCGACGGCGTGGTCCTGCTCGTCGACGCCTCCGAGGGGCCGTTGCCGCAGACCCGTTTCGTGCTGCGCAAGGCGCTCGGCGCAAAGCTGCCGGTCATCCTCGTCGTCAACAAGGTCGACCGGCCCGACGCCCGCATCGCCGAGGTCGTCGACGAGACCTACGAGCTGTTCCTGGACCTCGACGCCTCCGAGGAGCAGATCGACTTCCCGATCGTGTACGCCTCCGCGAAGGCGGGCCGGGCCAGCCTGAACAAGCCCGACAACGGCGGAATGCCCGACAGTGAGGACCTGGAGCCGCTGTTCCAGGTGATCCGGGACACGATCCCGGCGCCGTCGTACGACCCGGACACGCCGCTGCAGGCCCACGTGACCAACCTGGACGCCAGCTCCTACCTCGGCCGGATCGCCCTGTGCCGCGTGCACGCCGGGACGATCAAGAAGGGGCAGTCGGTCGCGTGGTGCAAACACGACGGCACCATCGACCGGGTGAAGATCACCGAGCTGATGATGACGGAGGCGCTGGAGCGCAAGCCGGCCGAGGAGGCCGGTCCCGGTGACATCATCGCGATCGCCGGCATCCCGGACATCATGATCGGGGACACGCTCGCCGACCCCGAGGACCCGCGTCCGCTGCCCTTCATCACGGTCGACGAGCCGGCCATCTCGATGACGCTCGGCACCAACACCGGCCCGCTGTCGGGCCGCGAGAAGGGCACCAAGGTCACCGCACGGCTCGTCAAGGACCGGCTCGACCGTGAGCTCATCGGCAACGTCTCCATCCGGGTGCTGCCGACCGAGCGTCCCGACTCCTGGGAGGTCCAGGGCAGGGGCGAGCTGGCGCTGGCGATCCTGGTCGAGACGATGCGCCGGGAGGGCTACGAGCTGACGATCGGCAAGCCGCGGGTCGTCACCAAGGAGATCGACGGCAAGCGCCACGAGCCGGTGGAGCGCCTCACCGTGGACGCGCCCGAGGAGTACCTCGGCGCCATCACCCAGCTGCTCGCCGTCCGCAAGGGCCGCATGGAGCAGATGACCAACCACGGCACCGGCTGGATCCGGATCGAGTTCCTGGTCCCGGCCCGAGGCCTGATCGGGTTCCGGACCGAGTTCCTCACCGAGACCCGCGGCACCGGCATCGCCCACCAGGTGTTCGAGGGCTACGAGCCGTGGTTCGGCGAGCTGCGCACCCGGCCGACCGGCTCCCTGGTCTCCGACCGGACCGGCGCCGCCACCGCGTACGCCATGTTCAACCTCCAGGAACGCGGCACGATGTTCGTCGCGCCGACCACCGAGGTGTACGAGGGTATGATCATCGGGGAGAACTCCCGCGCCGACGACATGGACGTCAACATCACCAAGGAGAAGCAGAAGACCAACGTGCGGTCCTCGACCGCCGAGGCCTTCGAGCGGCTCACCCCGCCGCGCATGCTGAGCCTGGAGGCGGCGCTCGAGTTCGTCGCCGACGACGAGTGCGTCGAGCTGACGCCCGCGGCGATCCGGCTGCGCAAGGTCGTCCTGGACTCCAAGGAGCG
>JAOPYL010000110.1 GCA_025964625.1 Actinoallomurus sp.
GCCGGTCGACCGCCAGGCCGGCGCCGACCGCGACCAGGACGGCCAGCGGCGCGACGTACTGCTGGCCGTCCCGCAGCACCGCGAAACCGGGCCACAGCCCGATCGCGCCGCGCAGCACACCCGGCGCGACCGGGCCGAGCGCGGCCAGGAGGACACCCACCGCGGCGGCCGTCCCGAGGCCCCGGATCCGGCCGCGGCCCGCGTACGCGGCGAGCGCGATCAGCACGACGCACAGCCAGGGCACCACCGTGACGAGTTCGCCGTAGCCGGTCGGCACGGTCTCGGCGTTCCAGCCGCCGCCGAGCAGCAGCAGGCTGCCGAGCGTGCCGAACGGCGTGTCCGCACGAGCGGCGAACGCCGCGACCCCCGCCGGGTCCGCCGGCACGCCCGGGGAGCGCAGCAGGCTGGGCACCATCCAGGGCAGCGCGACCGCGACCAGCACGGCCACCGTGACGAGCGATGATCGCGAGGTGGGCCGTTCGCGGCGGCACGCGAGGACCAGTGCGACGAGACCGGAGACGGCCCACGCCGCGAAGCCGCCGATCGCCGCCGGCAGCAGCGCGAGCGTCAGGCGCCGGGGGTCGCCACGGGCGGCCGCCGAGGCCACCAGGGGCAGCGCCGCGTACCCGAGGAGAAAGGCCCACTGGCCGAGGAGCAGCCGCTCCGCCACGAACGGATTCCAGGCGTAGACCACCCCGGCGGCGAGCCTGGGCAGCAGCCTCTCCGAGGGCACCAGGGCGGACGCCGAGACGCAGGCGATGACGAAGATCGCGAGCAGGATCGCCTTCTGCACGAGGTCCGCGGGCGCGAGATGGGACAGCGCGGTCACGACGGCGTCGCTGGGAACGTGCCGGGGCAGCATGCCGGTCAGCCCGAACGTCGCCCTGGTGAAGACCGGATGCGGCACGAACACCATGTCGTAGGAGAGCACGAACCCGGGCGCCAGCCCGGGCCCGATCGCCAGCAGGCCGAGCACGAGCCCGGTGCCCGCGGCGACAACCGTGTGCCGTCGTCGCATAAGGGGAGGAACGTTACCGGACGCCGGTCTCGCGGCTCAGGGGTCCCGCGGCAGGCCGAGCAGGCGTTCGCCGATCACGTTGAGGTTGACCTCGGTGGTGCCGCCGCCGATCGTCATGGCCCGGGAGGCCAGCAGCAGCCGGGTCCAGTGCCGGCGCAGTCCGTCCCCGCTCCGGCCGGTCAGCGCGCCCTCCGCGCCGAGCAGCTCGAAGCCGCACTCGGTGACGTGCTGGCCGTGCTCCATCCCGACGAGCTTGCCGACGTTCGCGGTCGCGCCCACATCGACCCCGGACAGCTGCTTGAGCGTGGCGCGCATGCCGAGCAGGGAGAACACGTGCGCGTCCGCGGCGAGCCGGCCGACGACGTCGCGTACCGCCGGGTCCCCGCCGAGGCCGAGGTCCGCGACGAGCTCCAGCAGGCGCGGGAGATCGGCGCCGAGCTGCCATCCGGTGGACAGATTGACGCGCTCGGCGGTGAGCGTGGCACGGGCCACCTGCCAGCCCCGGTTCACCTCGCCGACCACCATGGAGTCGGGCACGAAGACCTCGTCGAGGAAGACCTCGTTGAAGATCTCCTCTCCGGTCAGCTCCTTCAGGGGCCGTACGTCCAGGCCGGGCGTTGTCATGTCGACCAGGAAGTAGGTGATCCCTTCGTGCTTGGGCGCACGGGGGTCGGTGCGGGCCACGCAGATGCCCCACTGGGCGTGCTGCGCGAGGGAGTTCCAGATCTTCTGACCGGAGATCTTCCAGCCGCCTTCGACCTTCACGGCCGACGTGCGCAGCCCGGCCAGGTCCGAGCCGGCCCCCGGCTCGCTGAACAGCTGGCACCACACGATGTCGCCGCGCAACGTCGCGGGCAGGAAGCGCTCCTGCTGCTCCGGCGTGCCGAACGCCACCAGCGACGGCACCACCCATGCGCCGATCATGAGCATGGGCGGCCGTACGCCCGCGGCGCGCAACTCCTGATGGATGATCACCTGCTCCAGCGGCGAGGCCGCCCTTCCCCAGGGCCTGGGCAGATGCGGCTGCACCCAGCCGCCCGAGGCGAGCCCGGCGACCCGCTCGCGGTCGCCGAGCGGCGCCAGCCCGGCGATCCGCGCCCTGATCTCGCGCCGAAGCGGTTCGGCCTCGGCGGGCAGGTCGAGCTCGCGGTCCCGGGTCATCCCGGACAGGGCGAGTCCGGCGACCGACGCGCGCCACTCGGCCGCGCGGCCGAGGAGTGCGCGCAGCGTGAGCGCCCGCCGGTAGTACAGGTGGGCGTCGTGCTCGAAGGTGTACCCGATGCCGCCGTGCACCTGGATGCAGTCCTGGAGCCGGGCGACCGCCGTGTCGGGGGCCAGCGCGGCGGCCACCCCGGCGGCATAGGCGACCTGCTCACCGGCGGTCACCGCGTGGGCGGCGTCCCAGACGGCGGCGCGGGCGCGTTCGGCCTCGACGAGCATCCGGGCGCACTTGTGCTTGATCCCCTGGAACTGCCCGATCGGCCGGCCGAACTGCTCCCGGATCCGGGCGTACGCCGCCGCCGTGTCGACCGCCCACCCGGCCAGTCCGCACGCCTCGGCCCCGAGGATCACCGCGGCGACGCCGAGGACCTCCGGCCTGGCGAGCCCGGTCAGCACCCGGTACGCCGGAACGACCGAGTCCCGCAGCGAGACTCTCGCCACTCCGCGGCTGGGATCGAGGCTCTCCAGGGGCTCCACGCGGGCACCCGGTTCCTGACGGTCGAGCACGACCCATTCCTCGCCGTCCCCGGTCCCGACCGGGAGCACCAGGATGTCGGCGGGCAGCGCACCGAGCACCGGCTCCGTGGTCCCGTTCACGACCAGCGTGTCCCCGTCCCTGCGCCCGGTCAGGCCGCCCGCCAGGGAGACCGCACCGCTCCGCACTCCTTCGGCGAGGTCGCGCAGCAGCTCGTCGCGGGCGTCCGAGGCGTCCGAGGCGAGGAGGACCGCGCTCGCCAGCACGGTCGGGACGTACGGTCCCGGCGCCAGCGCGCGCCCCATCTCCTCGACGGCCACCGCCAGCTCCAGCAGGGAGAAGCCCTGCCCGCCATGCCGCTCGGGCACGTGCAGGCCGAGCAGTCCCTGGCCGGCCAGCACCGACCAGAAACCGGGCCGCCGCTCCCTCGACGCGTCATCCTCGACGGCCGCCCGCAGGACGTCCCGGGGGACGTGCCGGGCGGTGAAGGCGCGGACGGACGCCGCCAGCTCCTCGTGCTCCCCGGTCAGCCCGATGCCCATCTCCGCCGCCCGCTCTCGGCGCCGCTACTTGCCGGGCTCCGGGTCGCGCGGCAGACCGAGCATGCGCTCGGCGATGACGTTGAGCTGTACCTCGGTGGTACCCCCGTAGATCGTCATCGACCGGCTGAACAGCATGTAGCGCGCCCACAGGCCGGTCGGCCCGCCGAGGTCCTCCACCGCTCCGGCCGCACCTTGCGCCGCCCAGATGAAGTCGGCCACCTGCTGGCTGTACTGCACGCCGAGCAGCTTGCGGACGCTCGCCTCGGCGCCCGGCTCGTGCCCGGAGATCTGCTTGAGCGTGAGGCGCAGGCCGAGCAGGTCGATCGCCTGCCCCTCGCACAGGTACGCGCCCAGCTCCGCGCGCATGACCGGGTCGAGGTCCTTGCCCTTGAAGTAACCCAGGAGCTCCTTGGTGCCGGCGCCGAGACCCTGCGAGCCACTGGACAGCTGCACGCGCTCGTTGCTGAGCGTGTTGCGGGCCACCTTCCAGCCCTGGCCGACCTCGCCCACGACGCGCTCGTCGGGGACGAACACGCCGTCGAGGAAGACCTCGTTGAACATGGCCTCGCCGGTCAGCTCGCGCAGCGGGCGCACGTCGACGCCCTCGGCCTTCATGTCGACGATGAAGTACGTGATGCCGTCGTGCTTCTTCGGCTCGACGGAGGTGCGCGCGATACAGATCGCCCATTCGGCGTGCTGGGCGATGGAGGTCCAGATCTTCTGGCCGGTGAGCTTCCAGCCGCCCTCGACACGCTCGGCCTTCATCTGCAGCGACGCGAGGTCCGAACCCGCCCCCGGCTCGCTGAACAGCTGACACCAGACCATCTCGCCACGCAGGGTCGGCGCGAGGAACCGCTCCTGCTGCTCCGGAGTGCCGTAGCTCACCAGCGACGGCACCACCCACGCGCCGATCGCCAGCTGCGGGCCCTTCACCCCGGCGGCGCGCAGCTCCTGCAGAATGAGCACCTGCTCCATCGGCGAGGCGGCCTTGCCCCAGGGCTTGGGCAGATGCGGGAACACCCAGCCCTCGTCGCCCATCGTGGCGAACCGGGCCTTGTTGTCCTCGATCGCGTCGAGCTGCTCGACCTCGGCGCGGATCCGGTTCCGCAGCGGCTCGGTGTCCTCGTCCAGCTCCACCTCGACCGCGCGGCGCACGCCGTCGAGCGCGAGCTGCGCGACCGAGCCGGCCCAGTCCTTGGCCGGCCCGAGGAGCACCCGCAGCGTCGAGGCGCGGCGAAGGTAGAGGCCGGCCTCGTGCTCCCAGGTGAATCCGATGCCGCCGAGTACCTGGATGCAGTCGCGAGCGCACTGCAGCGCCGCGTCAGGGGCGATCACGGCCGCCACGCCGGCGGCGAAGCCCGACTCCTCGGCGGGGTCGTCGGAGGCACGGGCGGCGTCCCACACGGCGGCCCGGGCCTTCTCCAGCTCGATGAGCATCCGCGAGCACTTGTGCTTGACGCCCTGGAACTGACCGATCGGCCGGCCGAACTGCTCACGCACCTTGGCGTACCCGGCCGCCGTGTCGACGCACCACGCGGCGATGCCGGCCGCCTCGGCGCCGAGCAGCAGCGAGGCGAGGTCGAGGACCTCCTCCCCCTTCAGCCCGGTCAGGATCCGGTCCGCGGGCACGGCGACGTCCGCCGCCTCCACGCGGGCCACCCGGCGGGTGCGGTCCAGGCTCTTCAACGGGGTCACGGTGAGCCGGGCGGCGTCTACGGCCACCCACTCCTCACCGCCGTCGGTGCTCACCGGCAGCACGATCACCTCGGCGAGCGCCGCGCCCAGCACCGGCTCGGCCGTGCCGCTGATCGTCAGGCCCGTGTCGGTACGGCGTCCGGTCAGCCCGGTCGCCAGCGCGAGCGCGCCGGTGGTGGTGCCCTCGGCAAGTCCGGGCAGCAGCTCGGCGCGCGCCTTCGCGGACTCGTCGGCCCGCAGGAGCGCGGCGCTGGCCAGGACGGTCGGCAGGAACGGCCCCGGCACCATCGCACGGCCGAGGACCTCCAGGGCCACCGCGAGCTCCAGCAGGCCCGCGCCCTGCCCGCCGTACTCCTCCGGCACGTGCAGTCCGAGCAGCCCCTGCTCCGCGAGGCCGGCCCAGAAGGCGGGGCGGCTCTCCTCATCGGCGTCGAGCGTCGCACGTACGACACCCACGGGCGAGTTGCGCTCCGCCCAACCGCGGACCGCGTCCGCCAGCGCCTCGTGCTCCTCGGTGAGCCCGATGCCCATATCAACACCCCATTCGCAGCGTCCTCTTGCGGCCTACCTTAGAGGCCGCCCGACGCCGAGTGGAATGGGATTCGGTGTAATACGCGTCCTGGGACGCCGACGCCCCGCCGGTCACCGCGGATCGGCGGGGCGGGGCCGTTCGGCGCGGTCAGGCGACCTTGATGGAGTGGACGACGTAGTTGACGTCCGGCCAGAGGTTCCGGTGGGTGTTGGGCACCGACATGAACAGCACTCCGGGGGTCTTCTTGCCGGTGTCCACCAGAGCCACCGTGACGATGTCGCCGTTGGCCTTCACGCCCGGCCGGTGGTACGTCAGGTAGTAGCCGACCAGCCATCCCTTGTGGCCGTCGATGTCCAGCGGCTGGGAGGCGAGGAGCTTCTTCCTGTGCGGGAAGCCGTACATCCGCGCCTCGTACGCCGCGGCGACCCGGATGGCGGCGTCGCGCTCGGTGCCCGGCCCGGCGTAGGCGTCCTTCTCCGCTCCGCCGAGTTCGGCGCTCATCAGCCTGGCCCAGCGCTTCGGCTGGCCGCCGGCCTTCTCGGTGACGGCGAACTGGCTGGCGCTGAAGCCGAGTTCGGTCATCTGGCTCTTCTTCGGCGGGAGTTCCCACGGCTTACTGAGCCGGGGGTAGGACAGGCCGGACCGCTGATCGGTGATCCGCCCGACCGGCTTCGTGTGGTCGCCCTTGAACTGCGTGAGCGCCTTCACGGGCTGCGGCGTGGCCGGAGCAGGCTCCGCGGAGGGCCGCGCCGGGCCCTGCGACGGCTGGGCGGGGGCCACGGCCGCGCGCGGGGCGGACGGGGAGTCGCCGCCCTTGAGGAGGTAGACGCCGGCGACCGCTACCAGACCGGCCACCAGCAACCCGACGCCGATGTACAGCGGTCGCTTCGACCGGCCCTCTTCCTCGCCGTCGGAGCCCGTGTACTCGCCGCCTCCGGCGGCCTCGTCCCGCATCCAGTCCGGGAGCCGCAGGTTGCCGCTGCTCGGCTTGCCCGGCTGGGGCGGCGGGCCGGCCGGAGCGACCACCTTGTCCCACATCGGCG
>JAOPYL010000114.1 GCA_025964625.1 Actinoallomurus sp.
CTCGCGGCTGACTCGGCCGAGGCCGCGCGCGGGGCGGCGGCGGCTGCCTAGTCTGGATGGCATGAACAGATTCGAGGGCAAGGTCGCCCTGATCACCGGCGCGAGCCGCGGCATCGGGTTCGCGATCGCCGAACGTATCGTCGCCGAGGGCGGCGGCGTCGTCGTCACAGCGCGTAAGCAAGAGGCGCTGGATGCTGCGGTCGCGGGTCTCGGCCCGAACGCCGTGGGCGTGGCCGGTCGCTCCGATGACGCCGAGCACCGCACCGCGGTCTATGCGCTCATCCGGGAGCGCTTCGGTCGGCTCGATCACCTCGTGAACAACGCCGGTATCAACCCGGCCTACGGCCCGCTCGCCGACGTCGACGCGGACGCGATGCGCAAGACCCTCGAGGTGAACGTGATCGCGACGCTCGAGTGGGCGCGCGAGGCGATCTCGAGCGGGCTGATGGGCGAGGGCGGCTCGATCGTCAACATCGCGTCCATCGCCGGCGTCGCGGCCGCTCCCGGAATCGGGTTCTACGGCGTCTCGAAGGGGGCCTTGATCACGCTCACCCTGCAGCAGGGCGCCGAGTTCGCGCCGGGCATCCGGGTCAACGCGGTCGCCCCGGCCGTGATCAAGACGGATTTCGCCAAAGCCCTCTACGAAGGACACGAGGCCGAGGCGGCGGCTCAGTATCCGCTGAAGCGGCTCGGCGAGTCGGTCGATGTTGCCGGCCCGGTCGCGTTCCTGCTCTCGGACGACGCGGCTTGGATCACCGGCCAGACGCTCGTGATCGACGGCGGGGCGTCGATGGGCTCGATTCTCTAGCCGCCGTTCGACGTCGCCCGGTTCGCCAGACCGGCTAGCGTGAAAGCTCGGCCTTGCCCAGCGACATCCGGTGCACCTCGTCCGGCCCGTCGGCCAAGCGCAGCGTGCGCGCCGCCGCCCACATCTCGGCGAGCGGCGTATCCGCAGACACTCCAGCCCCGCCGAACAGCTGAATGGCGTGATCGAGAATCCCCTCGACCGCCGCCGGCACCGCGACCTTGATCGCCTGGATCTCGGTCATCGCCGCGCGGTTGCCCACGGTGTCCATCAGCCACGCTGTCTTGAGCACGAGCAGCCGCAGCGCCTCGAGCTGCACCCGGGCGTCGGCCGCCCACTCGCGCACGACTCCTTGCTCGGCCAGGGGTCGACCGAATGCCACCCGGGATGCCGCGCGCTCACGCACGAGCTCCAACGCGCGTTCCGCCATGCCGATCGCCCGCATGCAGTGGTGGATGCGCCCGGGTCCCAGCCGCTCCTGGGCGATCCGGAATCCTTCGCCCTCGCCCAGCAGGATGTTCTTCGCCGGCACCCGCACGCCGTCGAAGCCGACCTCGGCGTGGCCGCCGTGCGTGCCGTCGTCGTAGCCGAAGACCGTCAGCCCGCGCTCGACCGAGACGCCCGGGGTGTCCTTCGGAACGAGCACCATGCTCTGCCGCCGGTACGCGTGACCGTCCGGGTCGGTCACGCCCATCACGATGAAGATCTCGCAGTCCGGGCTGAGCGCGCCCGACGACCACCACTTGCGGCCGTTCAGGACGTACTCCTCGCCGTCACGCTCGATGCTCAACGAGATGTTGGAGGCGTCGGATGAGGCGACGCCGGGCTCGGTCATGCAGAACGCCGACCGGATCGCGCCGTCCAGCAGCGGCTCCAGCCACCGCTGCTTCTGCTCCGGGGTGCCGAACATCGCGAGGATCTCCATGTTCCCGGTGTCGGGCGCGGCGCAGTTGAGCGCGACCGGGGCGATCTTCGGCGACCGTCCGGTGATCTCGGCGAGCGGGGCGTACTGCAGGTTGGTCAGGCCGGCGCCGTACGGCTCATGGGGCAGGAAGAGGTTCCACAGGCCGCGCTTGCGCGCCTCGGTCTTGAGCTCCTCGATGACCGGCGGCGTCGCCCATCGGCCGGCGAGCTCTGCGGCCTGTGCCGCGTAGACGGGCTCGGCCGGATGGACATGGGCGTCCATGAAGTCGAGCAGCCGGTCCCGGTATTCGGTGGTCGTCTTGTCGAGGGCGAAGTCCATTGCCGTCCCTTCGCGAGTGCGGCCAAGCGCCATACCGACCAGTCGGTATGGCGGTACGGTAGGCAGCTCAGCGAAGTGAAGTCAATCGCCATGCTTCTACCGCGGCCTCGGGAAACAGGGGTACAGCGGTTATCCATGAGATTGATCTTGGTCGTCTGGTTACTGTAGTCGCCGTCCGCCATCTCGGCGGTGAACTCGGACAAGCAGAGGCCCAGGTGATGGGGGCGCTGGGCATATCCAGCCGAGGATTAGCGCTACGGGGCGTCCCCCGTGGCTGACCGGCCTCACCGACGACGGTCATCAGCGAGGCGGCCGATCAGACCTGGAGGCTGCCGGTTGGGTAACGCGCCACGAGGCCGGCGACCGCGGCGACGATCGCCTCGGTGTCCTGCCTGGAGTACACGAACGACTCGGTCACCTCGTCGTCGTGTGCGGCTCCCGACGCCAGGGAGTAGAACGCCTCGACGGCCACGGCCCACCGTTCGCCCTGGCTGCGTTTCGAGGCGGGTGTGTTGTTCGCGGACTTGAAGAGGCTCTTGACCTCGGGTGTCGTCTTGATCGGCTCTAGTGCGGCACGGGCCGTCATGATCGCCGGATCGTTCTTGCCCTCGCGCAGGAGGGTGCGGGCCTCGCGGATCCGGCGAGCCGCCGTCGCCCGGACGGTGTCCTCGGTGATCGGGACCAGGACGTCGACGTAGGTGCCGGCGTCCACCTTCTCCAGGTGGCGGAGCCAGTCGCCGGCCTGCACCGTGGCGTTCAGGGTGCCCATGCCGAACAGCAGCCGTCCGTCCTGGGGCGCCGGTAAGACTCGTGTCATCAGGTACACGCGATTACGAGCGCCGGCCTGTCGCGCTTCCGCTCCCCTCTCCACCGACCGCACCACATCGCCTATCGCGGCTGGTTACGGTGTGCGTCATGCCTGCTACTTCGTCTTCGTCCCAGGTTCCCCCGGCCCCCTCGGCCGCCGCGGTGTCGGCCGCGCTGGCC
>JAOPYL010000127.1 GCA_025964625.1 Actinoallomurus sp.
AAGATTCGGAACCTTTACACAAGTTCACAACATGTGTCGGGGTTGCGGCGCAACTCGGCAACGGCGCGCGGGACACCGTCATCACGATCGGCCCGCCGCCTCAGAAAAGACAACTTGTCCACAAAGGTTCTTGAAACTGAGGAAAGGCGAACAATGTCCCGTATTCGGGTAATTTGTGGATACCTAAAGCCGATCAGACGCATCGAATTACTACATCGCAGGCAATCGCAAAATTATGGGAAACCATGATCAAAGCGGTGGACTGTCGGCAAGTCGGATGCGCGCCCTGGGGAATATGGCGACGTGAGGGTCACGATCAGGCCCGCGAAGTAGGCGCGGCCACGTCCGGAGGAGGAACCGTGAACTACGGTGGGAAGATCAATACCGATATGCAGAAGTGCATCGATTCCTGCGTCGAGAGCTACAGCTGTTGCGAGCAGACCATCACGCACTGCCTGAAGCAGGGTGGCCAATACGCCGACATGGCGATAATGGGCCCGCTCATGGACTGCGTTGACGTCGCCCGTGCGTGCGCGGACATGGTGATGCGCCAGTCGCCGCTCGTGATGGAGATGGCCGCCACGTGCGCTCGCGTGGCCGAAATGTGCGCCGAGGCGTGCATGACGATGAGCAGCGACTCGACGATGAAGCGCTGCGCCGGGATCTGCCGGACGTGCACTGAGACGTGCCACGCCCTGGCCGGCGTGCGGGCCTGAGGACTCGTCAGGCCCCCGCCCGCTGCCTGCCCGCCGGGCGGGGGCTCGACCTGCCCCGGATCCCGTCCGCAGGAGTCCAGACAGTCCCCCCGCCGCAGTCAGCCAGGGAGACAGCCCGTGAAACTTTCCGCACGCGTCCGCCAACTGACCGAGGATCTACCGCTCGCTCCACGAGTCGTCCCCCGCCCCCTGGGCGCCGAAGCGGCCACCCGCCGGCTGCTGATCGGCGGCGTGATCCCGCTGTGGCTCGGCGCCGGAATGGCGGACTGGCACATGCACCGGCGCACCCACATCGAGCGGACCGCGGGAACCCGGGAATCGGTCACCCACCTGCTCATGGCGGCTGAGACCGGCGTTCCCGTCCTCGTCGCCCTGTTCTGCGAGGTGAACGCCGGCGTGCTGCTCGCCTCGTTCGGAGGGGCCGTCCTGCACAACGTCACAGCCCTTTACGACCAGATCTATGCGGAACCGCGGCGCCGCGTCGGCCCGCTGGAGCAGCACATCCACAGTTACCTGGAAGTCTGCCCGCTGATGACGGCCGGCATCCTGACGGCACTGCACTGGGACCAGGCGGTGGCGCTGATCCGCGGAGACCGGAGCAGGACGCGCTTCGCACCGCGCTTCCAACGCCGTGAACCGCTGCCCACCTCGACCCGGATCGAACTGCTCGCCGCGATGACCGTCATGGGGTTCCTCCCCTACCTCGAAGAACTACGACGATGCTGGCGGGCCACACCGACACTCCGCCCGCTTCCCGAGGCGGTGGAGCCACCCACCGAAACCCTCCGCGTACCCGAGCACGCACGGGCCTGAACTCCGAGACCACGTCGCCGAAGGTCCCCAAGCGCGTCTCTTCACCGGCGTCCGGGGCGGAGATCTGCCGACGATCACCTACCGACGCGCCTGGAGACGCGGGGTGTCGGTAAGGCTCGTGTCATCAGGTGCGAATGACGGGTCCGAAGTGCCAACTTGCGGGCCTACTGCTCTTCGTCGACGAACGGCCGTGCGGCGTACCGCGCTCGGAGCGCGGCCAGGTGCTCGTCTGAGCACGCCGTGATCAGTCGGCTCCCGTCCATCGACGGATCACTCGCGTGGATCCCTGAGGAGTCCGGGACCAGGCCCATACAGCTCATTCCCGTCCGAAATCCGCACAGCCTCTCGGGTAAATCCAACAAATTTCACCAAAACTTGACCTATCTAGACATATCTCTTACTTTCCACACATCGCTAAACCGCTCATTTCATCCTGAGGCCGTCCGAACCGCCTCCAGCGAGCTCGGGAGAGTGTCGTGATCCGTCTCGTCCGTCGCCACGGTGCAAAGCGCCTGATCGGACTGTTGAGCAGCCTGGCCCTCCTCGTCGGTGCGGTGCCCGCTGTCCTGGTCGCGGCCGCCGCACCCGCGACTGCTCTGGACAACGGCCTCGCCCCGATCCCCCCGATGGGCTGGAACGACTGGAATGCCTTCGGCTGCAGCGTCGACGAGCAACTCGTCGAGCAGACGGCGGACGCATTCGTCACCAGCGGTCTGCGGGACGCCGGCTACAAGTACCTCAACATGGACGACTGCTGGGCGCTGCCCACCCGCGACGCCGACGGCAACCTCGTCGCGAACCCGGCCAAGTTCCCCTCCGGCATCGCCGCGCTGGCCGACTACGTGCACGCTCGCGGCCTCAAGCTCGGGATCTATGAGGACTCCGGCATCAAGACCTGCTCGAGCAGTGGCGGCTTCCCCGGCAGCCTGGGCCACGAGGACCAGGACGCGATGCTGTTCACGCGCTGGCACATCGACTACCTCAAGTACGACGACTGCAACGTGCCGGCGGACGGCCAGAACTCCGACGCGTCGATCGCCCGCTACCACACCATGCGTGACGCGCTGGCGAAGGCGACCGCCGCGACCGGGCAGAACATCGTTTTCAGCATCTGTGAGAAGGGGGACTTCGGCGTCCCCAATTCGGCGTGGCCATCGATCGGCAACCTCTGGCGGACCACCGGCGACATCCATGACAACTACAGCAAGCTGATCGGGATCTTCCACCAGAACGTCACCCTCGCCGACCTTGCCGGGCCGAACCACTGGAACGACCCGGACATGCTCGAGATCGGCAATGGCGGCATGACGGACGTCGAGTACCGCACGCATTTCGCGCTGTGGGCCGAGATGGCGGCGCCGCTTATCGCCGGGACGGACGTGCGGAACATGTCCTCCGCGACCAGGTCGATGCTGACCAACCGTGATGTCATCGCCGTCGACCAGGATCCGCTCGGTGCGCAGGGGCGGCCGGTCGCGAGCTCCGATGGCCACTGGGTGCTCAGCAAGCCGCTGGCCAATGGCGATCGAGCCGTCACGCTGTTCAACGAGACCGGCGCACCGGCCACGATCAGCACCACGGCCGCGCAGGTCGGATTGCCCTGGGCCGTCGACTACCAGGTCCGCGACCTGTGGGCACACGACGTCACCGAATCGGCCGGAACGATTACCGTCACGCTTCCTGCCCATGCTTCGGCGATATACCGCCTGACGCCGCTACACCGCGTCGCTGTCACGACGCCGCCCCACGTCGACCTCGGCCTGGACGGGCTGGGCGACGACATCGCCACCGGCACACCGACGACGGTAACTGCCACCGTGGTCAATGACGGTCGGCTGCCTCTGCTCGGTGGACACGTGAAGCTCCAGGCGCCGGCTGGATGGACGGTGCAGCCCTCGACCTTGAGGATCGCCGTACTCGCCCCGGGCAAGACGGAGAAGATTCCGGTAAAGGTGATCGCCCCGCCGCCGACCCGCCCGCTGCCGGAGGACACGCTGAGCGCTGCGCTCGATTACGCGGCGCCCTTCCGGAGCGCCGTCTCCACGAGCTTCGTCCAGACGCTGCATCGTCCGACGCCCGTGCTCGCCCCGTACCGGACGTTCGCAGCCGTGGACAATTCGACCGACCCCCGGTTCGGCCAACTCGGCGACGCGTTCGCCGTCATCGCCGCTGGCAGCGACGTATCGGGCACGAACAACCAGTACGGCACGATCTACCAGCCGGAAGCGCTCAGCACCTCCGGCAGTGTCACCACCCAGGTCACGGCGCAGCACGTGCTCAACACCGGGATGAAGTCCGGGCTGATGGTCCGCCGTGACGTGACGCAGGCGAACACCTCACCGGGATACGTCACGCTGGAGGTCACGCCGAGCAACCGTGTGCAGATGCAATGGGACACCGACGGCAACGGCCAGCTGGATGCGTCGGCGTCGGTGAGCCTGACCGGCTCCACGCCGATCTGGCTGCGCCTGGTGCGTGACGGCACGACGTTCACTGGCTCGTACTCCACCGACGGAAACACCTGGACGACCGTGTCGTCCGCGACGGTGTCCACCGCTACCGGGGCGGAGGACGCGGGTATGTTCACCGCGTCCCACAACAAGTACGACGACGCCCGCGCCGACTTCGGGTCCTTCTCCGTGGCGAGTTCCTGACGACCCCGCCCGCGGCATCACGTCATGTGACGTGCCCTCCCGGATGCGCAGGAGGTTTGGGCGTGGACCTTCGCCGAGGCCCGGCTCTGCCTGGCGTGTGCTCCGACCGACCCCACGTGGGCCTCAGTCCTGGCTCAAATCGCTGTTACCGCCACACTCTGGAACAAGCGGAATCGGCCAGCCGCACCATGTGGCTCGGCTCGACGGGTAGGACGAGATGTCAAGCGGCTGATCTTCGGCACGTATTCGGCACAGACACTCGACGACAGCCGTAGACGGTCGGACCTCACGCGAACAGCGCCCGACCTCAAAGCCGCAGGTCAGGGGCAGTTTTCGCTGATCGTTACGAGGTGGGCACAGCTGGATTCGAACCAGCGACTCCTGGTTTGTAATACGACCGTTCGTCTAGCGAGGGATTCGCACCGACACGGGCCGCCGCAGCGGCCTCGACCCGCGCCATCAGGCTGACCGTTCCCGACGATCGCTCGACATGTTCAACTACCAGCAGAGCCAGATAAGGGAAAAAGGCATCAAGATGCCGCGAAGCACCGCGAATCACACGACGATCATGATCCACGATTAGCGACGGAGCCAATTTGGCTGCGAGCGGAGAACGTGAGCGGCGTCGGCGTCCCCGGCAGGAAGGGCGAGAAGTACAGTGACGCGACGCATGAGCCAGGGCCGCCGAAGCGGGGCGTGGACCACCGGTCCTGGGGCAGACGGTGACCGGGTGACCGGGGATCCGCTGGGGGATCTCTTCGAGCGCGAGGCCGAGATCGCCGGGCTTTCCCATGCGTTGGCAGCGGCGCGGGAGGGCGCAGGCGGACTCGTCGTTGTGGAAGGCCCAGCCGGGATCGGCAAGTCGCGCCTTTTGGCCGCGGCGCGCGCTGAGGCCAACGCGTTGGGCATGGTGGTACTCAAGGCGCGTGGGATCGAGCTCGAGCGCGACGCCGCCTTCGGCGTCGCCTCCGAGCTGTTCGCTGCGCCCCTGGCCGCCGCCTCCCACGACGAGCGCGCCGGGTTGCTGGCCGGCCACGCCTCGCTTGCCGCCTCGCTGCTCGACCCGACCATCCCGCTCGGGGAGGACCCCTCGGCGCTCGTCCGCGGCCTGTACTGGCTGACGGTCAACCTCGCAACCGGGTCTGGCGTCGGCGAGAGTTCGGGCGCCCTGCTCATCGAGGTCGACGACGCCCAATGGGTCGACCGGCCCTCATTGGGCTACTTGGCCTACCTGGCGGCGCGGATCGACGAGCTGCCGGCAGCGCTGGTGGTCGCGGTGCGCAGCGGCGAGGAGGCGATGGACCAAGGGATGCTGGACTGGCTGCGGGACCGACCGGGCCGCCGGGTGCTCAAGCCGCGAGCGCTCAGCCCGGACGCGGTCGACCGCATGGTGCTCACCCAGCTGCCCGGGGCCGAGCCCGCGTTCACCCGAGCCTGCGCAGAGGTGAGCGGCGGAAACCCCTTCCTCGCCCGGGAGCTGCTGCACACGTTGCTCGCCGACGGGATCGTCCCGACCGCCCGGTCGGTCTCCCGCGTGGAGTCCCTGGTCCCCGACTCGGTCCTGCACTCGGTGCTGGTGCGCCTGGCCCGCCTTGGCGAGCCCTCCCAGCGACTGGCCGAAGCCCTCGCCGTGTTGGGAGACCGCGCTTGGCTGCGCCAGGCCCGACTGCTCGCCGGGCTCGAGGCGGAGGTAGCAGAGATGGCGGCCGACGCCCTCGCCGAAGCCCACATCCTGGCCCCCGGAGAGCCCCTGAGGTTTGCGCACCCGCTGATCGCCAACGCCGTCCACGCTGACATCCCGGCGTTCGCCCGCGCCCGCGCCCACCGCCGGGCCGCAGACCTGCTCGCATCCGACGGCACGCCCGTCGAGAGCATCGCCTCCCACCTGTTGCTCACCCGCCCGGACGGCGACCAGCAGACGGTGGCGACCCTGCGGGAGGCGGCCGGGCAGACGCTGGCGCGAGGCGACCCGGGCGCGGCCGCCCATCTGCTGACCCGAGCGCTCGAGGAGCCTCCGGCTCTCAGCCAGCGAGGCCACGTGCTGCTCGAGCTCGCTAATGCCGAGATGCAACACGGTGACGTCACCGCCGCCGGGCGCGTCGACGAGGCCCTCCCGCTGCTCCAAGCGCCTGAAGACCGGGTCCGGGCGCTCGCCGCGCTGGGCCAGCTGCGTTTCACCAGCGGTGAGCACCAGGCGGGGGCTGAGGCCATGAACGAGGCCTTGGCCCAGCTGGATGCCGGGGACCCGGCGCTCCCACCCCTGCTGGCCAGCTACCTCACCTTGAACACGTTCCGGGCTTCGCTGCATCCGATCGCCGAAGACCGGCTGCGATCGGTCATCGAGGCGGCGCGCCACGGGCGACCACCCGAGGATCCCGGGCTGCTCGCCCACGTGGTGTTGCGGCTGGCCTTCGCCGGCGAACCGGCGGAGTGGGTCCGCTTGCTCGCCGAGCGCGCCACCGCCGCCGATCCGCTCATCAACCCCGCCACCCAGGGGATCCTTATGGGGATGGTCGTCCAAGCCCTGTGCTGCGTCGACGAGCTGGACTGCGCCGAACGCATCTGCGAGTCGGCGCTGGCCGCCGCCCGCCGGCGCGGGTCACTGCTGGGCTACATCATGGCCAGCTACCACCGGGCCATCGCCCGCTACCACCGTGGCGAGCTGATCGACGCCCTGGCCGACCTGGACCAGGCGATGGCCTCCAGCCGCGAAGTTTGGACCGCCGGCGATCCTTGGACCGGGGCCCTCCAAGTCCACGCCCACCTCGAGCGAGGCGAGCTCGCCGCCGCCCGCGACGCGCTCACGGTGACCACCGGCGCATCACCGGACTCGATGGACCTTGCCATCGCCCTGTTCGCACGCGCCCGGCTGGCCCTCGCCGAAAGCGAACCGGCCGCAGCGTTGGCCGACGCTCAGGCCGCCGGGCATATCCTCGACACCGGCTTCGGCATCGACCATCCCGGATTCGTGCCCTGGCGGCGAACGGCCGCCCTGGCCGCCCACTCCCTCGGGCAAGCCGATCGGGCGCGCGCCCTGGCCGGCGAGCTGCTCGAGCGGGCACGCTGGTCAGGCACCGCACGGGCCATCGGTCTCGCCCTGCGGACCCAGGCGGCCATCAGCGAGGACGAGCGACGCCTCCCCCTCCTGGCCGAGGCGGTCGAAGTACTAAAGCCGAGCCCGTCCGCCCTCGAACGCGCCCACACCCTGGTAGAACTCGGCGCCGCCCGCCGCCGCGCCGGCCAACGATCCGCCGCCCAGCCACCTTTGCGCGAGGGTCTCCAGCTCGCCGACCGCATGGGCGCCACGCCCCTCGTCCAGACCGCCCGCCACGAGCTGCACGCCACCGGGGCCAAACCCCGACGGGCCGCCCACACCGGCGCCGACGCCCTCACGCCAACCGAGCGCCGGGTGGCGGAGCTGGCGACCGAGGGCATGACCAACCCACAGATCGCCCAGGCCCTGTTCGTCACCTCCAAGACCATCCAGACCCACCTGACCCACGCCTACCGCAAGCTCGGCATCGTCTCCCGTCGCGACCTACCCGCCGCCCTCACCCGGCGGTGACGGCCACCGTCCCTCTGCCGCGACCGGCCATTGAATCGCGCTGGCGAGTACGGAGACTCAGTTTGCTGAGTGGCCGGCCGTCAGCACTTGCCGGTGACGCGGTAGACGAACTCCCCCGCCCGAAGCCTGCGGGCGGGGGAGTAGGGAGAGTGATCACCTTTCCCGTCGTGTCGCGTCAGGTCGGCGGCCGGACGATCCCTGACAGCGCCGGTATGGCAGGTGCCCGCACCCGAGGGGGCCGTGTCCTCGACCCCCGGCCGCCCGCACCGCCGATCCCACAGCCCGGGCCCGCCAGGCCGCGGCACGCCGGTCGCCTTTGCCCGTCTTCGGGTGGCTTACGCTTTCTATCCTCGACAGCGGAAATAAACGCGAACCTCAATTGGTTCTGGCTCGCGAACCACGCCGCTGCCTTTTACTGCCAGGCGAACCTCGCCAACCAACAACTGGTCATTGAAGATCGCGCTACCGGAATGCCCTTGGGTGGGTTGGCCGCCAACAGTCGTGCGGTCACTCACGACCCTTTTTGGCAATAGACCACGAACTCCATGTCGATCGACTCCGGCGCGAGGTTGAGGAAGTACCAGTCCCATTGGTTGTTGTTCGCGGGCCCCGACCACTCGGTTATGTACTCGTCGTACCCTGCTGCGATTTGGTTGTAGGAGAGGCCGACCGGGACGTCACCGCCGTTGATCGCTAGGTCACTCGAGGATTTGCACGACAGAGTCTCCTCCTTAGCTCCTCCCGTAGCTGACAGGTGGATGGTCTCCGAGACGGTGTATACGCCGGGTCCCGCTGGGCCTTGCGAACCCTGTGGACCGGTCGCTCCGGTGTTACCTGCCGGCCCTGCCGGACCAGCGGCGCCGGTGTCGCCCATCAGACCTGCCCGCCCTGCCGGACCAGTGGTCCCGGTGTCGCCCTTCAGACCTGCCGGGCCTGCCGGACCAGTGGTCCCGGTGTCGCCCTTGGCTCCTTGCGGGCCTTGCGGGCCGGTCAGTCCTTGGGGGCCTTGGGGGCCGGTCTGGTTCCAGGTGATCGTCGTGTCGCCCCTGTGGCAGGTCGGTGTGCCGGTGGTCGTGACGTTGTAAAGGGCGTGGCCCGACTTGGTCAGGCATGCGGTGTAGGCGGTGCCCGATGAGCTGGCGTTGGCGGCGTAGGCGATGCCTCCTCCGAGCAGGCCGGCTGCTGAGACTGAGGCGGCGGCCAGAACGGCCGCCTTCTTGGTCAGTCGGCGCGATTCCCTCGGGGTTCGGGCTGGGTTGTCGTGGTCGGTGCTCATCGGGGGGGCTCCTGTCTTGGCGGTTCATGATCCGGGATGGCTGCGGGCGGGGCGTCCGCCGGATCGTGCTGGCCGGGTGTCTTTGGCTGTGCAATGGCCGGGTCGCTAGGCGCGGTGGTGTGGTCCTCACCTGGGCCGCTGGACGGGGACGGGCGATGTAGGCGAGCGGCTTGGAGGGTGAGTTCGATGGTGCGGGTGAGCGCCATCCATCCGGCGAATGGCTGGCTGTGGCCGTCACCGTGGTGCACGACCCCGGCGATGGGGTCGGCCTGAAGGTCGAAGTCGATCGTCAGGCGGGCGTACTCCGGTGAGGGCATAGACGGAGACTGCCTGCTCGCAGGTCGCGCCGCATCGGGCGGGGCATGCTGAGCTTTTGGCGGCGGCACCCCGAGAATTTGGCTGCCAGCCGGCGACGTGAGCGACATCGGCGTCCCCGGCAGGCACGGCGAGGAGAACAGTGACGCGGCGCATGAGCCAGGGCCGCCAAAGCGGGGCGCGGAGCACCGATCCTGGGGCAGACGGCGATCGGGTGACCGGGGAGCCGCTGGGAGTTCTCTTCGAGCGCGAGGCCGAGATAGCCGGGCTTTCCCAGGCGTTGGCAGCGGCGCAGGCGGGCGGGCTCGTCGTTGTGGAAGTGAGACGCCCGGCGTTTCCTAGACGCCAATCCAAGAAAACGATATCAGGCTGAACGCCTATTCTCGAACCATTCCTTCAGCACCTCGAGCGGCGGCCGGTAGGAGATAGCTGAGTGGAGCCTCCGCCGGTTATAGAAGCCCTCGATGTATCGGATGATCTCCCGCCGCGCCTCGGCGCGTGTCGCGAACTTCTCGATATCCGGCCGTTCGGTCTTCAGCTTTCCGAAGAACGATTCGGCGTCGAGTTCGTCGATGCCCCAATTGGCGGCGGTGGACAGGTAGGACTGGACGAGGGCGAAGTCGGCGAGGCCTCGCAGGGTGCGCCCGCGAGCACCTACGAGCCCAGCGCTTCCCCGACAGCTACACCCTCACCGGCAACCAGGCCGAACAGACCATGCAGGCGGGCAACACGGTCTCCGCCAACGTCGCCCACTGGATCGGCACCAAGGTCGCAGAGGCCCTGTCATGACCGACCAGATCGGCCTGTTCGCCGAAGCGGAGGAAGCACCCGCCGTCGTATCCGGCATCCGCTACGCCCGCACCGATCCGGGCGCGAGCGACGCCGCGCTCACCGGTGACGGATACGGCTGGCTGGCCCGCCTGCTGCCCACACCGACGCCACCGATCTGCGAGCACTGCCAGCACGCGATGGTGCTGCCCGCGTCGGCGCCGGTGCTGTGGACCTGCCCGGCCTGTCACCCACAGGAGGAGCTGCGCATGCCGTCTACCGAACCGCCCGACTGAAGCCTGACCATCACCGAGTCATCCGAGGGGCCGCGCGAACCTGGGCACGCTCGCGAGCCGATCGGCCGGTCTTGGTCCAGCATGGCCGCCAACGGCACCTGTGGGTCGTCGAAGAACCAGACCACATGATGATCGGGCATGGCCTGAGCCCCCCGACGTCACATGCCTTACCGGAATCGGCCGGCCGCACCATGTGGCTCGGCTCAGACGGGTAGGACAAGATGTCAGGTGACTGATCTTCGGCACGTATTCGGCACAGACACTCGCCGACAGCCGTAGACAGTCGGGCCTCATGTGAACAGCGCCAGACCTCGAAATCGCAGGTCAGGCGCTGTCTTCGCTGTCTGTCGAGGGGTGGGCACAGCTGGATTCGAACCAGCGACTCCTGGTTTGTAAGACCAGTGCTCTAACCACTGAGCTATGCGCCCGCTGCCGGATACCCGGCGTCCGGCAAAGCCTACCGGGATCCTCCCCCGGGTCGCGAAACGAGATCAGCCCGCGAGACGCCAGTCTCCGAAGGTATCCCAGGTGCTGCGGGCGGAGACGTACAGGCGGCCGTCGGCGCCGAGGGCCAGCGCGAAGGCCTTACCGCTGCCGTAGCCGGTGATGGCCGGAACGCCGATGGCGGGGATGCCCAGGGCCGGCGGCATGGTGCCGCCGGTCGGCACGGGCGCCTCGCCGGTCTGACGGAAGACCGCTCCCAGCCGGCCGGTGGGGGTGCTCCACGTACGGCCGGTCTCCCTGACCTGCCGGACCGTCGTGGACCCGGCCTCCTGGTAGGTCAGCGTCGGGCGGCCGCCGGTGTCGCGGATCGCGCTGAGCGGGCTCCCCGGCCGTACGCCGGGGACCGCACCGGCGTACGTGAAGCCGCACGCGCTGGTCTGCCGCCACTGCAGGACCTGGGTCCGGGTCGGTGCGAACAGCTCGATCCCGGCCCTGCCGCCGACGGCGGCCATGCCCTCCTGGACGTCACGGCCGCGCAGCTCGATCCACTTCTTCGGCCAGGATCCGCCGGCGGCCTGGCACTTGACGCTGACGGTGCCCTTCGCGTCGCGTGTGAACACGACGGTCCTGCCACCCTTGCCCACGGCCGCGACCGGTGCGCCGGCCGCGCCGTTCCCGATGGTGGTCCAGCGCGCCGACCACCTCCCGTGGGAGAGCCGCGGCCGGGCGGCCACGATCTGGCCGCCCTTCAGTGCGAAGACCTGCCCGCCGCCCACGGCGAGGGACGGCGCGAGCGGGCCGCCTCCGAGGGAGGCCGGGCCCTTCCAGCCCGACGAACTCCGCCACCACGTGTACAGGCGCCCGGAGAGCACGGCGAACGCCCGCGTGCCGGTCGCCCAGGAGGTGCCGCGCGGCCAGCGATAGCGCATCCGCTTCTGCCAGCCCGCGTAGTTGGCGGCCTCGGGGTTGATCCGGTAGTCGTGCGCGCGGTAGAGGCCGAAGACGCGCTGCTTGGTGGCGCCGGCGGCGGCACCGAGGTTCACCGGCGTGTCGCTGAGGTTGTAGTCGCGGTAGTCGACCTCGACGATCCTCCGGCCGTACGCGCGTACCGCGTCGGCGGCGAAGGCCGAAGCGGCGATGTGGTCGGTGTGGTCCGCGGTGTACCGCTTGTCCGGTGCCGGGTCCTGGGCGCGTACGGTCGTCGCGCCGGAGCGCCGCAGCAGCGTGACGAGTGCCCTGATCACGTCTTCGCGGGTGTAGCAGAAGGCGTACGGCGAGCCCGTGCCGGTCACGGTCCGGGCGCACTTCCTCGAAGCACGGTCGGCGTGGAGTTGCGCGAGGGCCCGCCGGCCGAGGTCGGCGCGCGGGTCCCGGCCGTCGGGGAGGCCGAGGAACGCCAGCTGGACGTTGGGCCTGCCGGTCAGGGTGTGCAGCTCGACCCTGACGCGGCCGGAGCGTACGGCCTGGACCCGCCAGCTGTCGCTCACCCCTGCCATGGCGGCGTACGCGGCCTGGAGGCCCTGACGACGCTCCGCGACATACGCCAGGGGATTGTGGGTGTCGGGCTTGATCCCGGCCCGTCCCTCGGCTGCGGTGAGCACGACGGTCGTCACGCCGCCGCCGGCCCCGATCTCACGGGACAGGTCCGGGGACATGAACAGCAGGTCATCATCGGGATGCGCGATGATCTGCATGAACACGGGCTGCCGCTGCGCCGCGCTCACGGGCGCGGAAGCGCCCAGGATGCCGGCACACGCCGCCACCGCCGCCATTGCGGCGATCAGTCTTGTCATCCCCGCCACGCCATCTCCCCTCGCCCGTGCTCACTTGCCGGAGAGCGAAAAGGATCATGCCACAGGAGAACTTGACCTTAGGTGGAATGTCAGAGTTTCAGAGTTACGGCCACGTCAGGCCGTCGGCCCGCGTCTGAGCACCCGGCTGAGCGCCGCCGCGACCTCCTCGGACAGGCCGGGAGCGCCCGAGGTCACCAGGGTGTCGGCGGCGCGCTCGGCAGTACGCACGTGGCCGCAGTCGCGGCACTCGATCTCGCCGAGTCGGCACACCAGCCCGGCCGAATTACACGCCGCGCACTGGTCGAGATCGGTTATCCAGTCATCACGGGTCTGGCAGCCGGGACAGACCAGAACCTGCCGCTCGGCGCACACGCCGCGCTTCCACGGGCTCGCGCCACGGACCGGGTCGGTCTGCCGGGCCCCGCAGCGATAGCAGGGCATGGCCCCCTCCAGAGTGTCCGGGGCCGGGCCCCTGCGGGCCCGGCCACAGGAGACTACGAGATAGCGGCGAGCGCCTTGCGGTACTCGTCGAGGTCGCGGGCGTCCGGGATGGCGTTCTCGACCTTCCAGCGGACGACGCCGGTCTTGTCGATGATGAAGGTCCCGCGCGTCGCCAGGCCCGCCTCTTCGTTGAAGATCCCATAGGTCTTCGCGACGTCGCCGTGCGGCCAGAAGTCCGACAGCAGGGGAAACTCGTAGTTCTCCTGCTCGGCCCAGGCCCGGTGGGCGAACACCGAGTCGACCGAGACCGCGACGACCTGGACGTCGTCACCACCGAGCGTCGGCAGCTCGTCCCGGATCGAGCACAGCTCGCCCGTGCAGATGCCGCTGAACGCCAGCGGGTAGAAGACGAGCACGACGTTCTTCTTCCCGCGGAAGTCCGACAGCTTCACCGGCGTGCCGTGCTGGTCCTTCAACTCGAAGTCCGGTGCGGAGTCGCCAACCTGAATCGCCATGATCTAGAACCTTTCAAAGGAATTTCGGACGCGAGCGCCAGTCTGCCACCCGGTACCGGAAAGGCTCTCAGGAGACCCGGCAGTCCGGAGGACCGCGTGTCCGGAGGACTTTCTCCGTATCATGATCATCTGTGTACGAGGCCGGTCAACGCCGTGCTTTGGGTGTCACCAGCCGCGTGCCCGACCATTCGCGGGCCGCGCTGATGCTGCTCGTCTGGGACAGGCCGGCCGTCTGCGCCGCCTCGCCGATGTCACTCGGCTCGACGTGGCCGTCACGGCCCGCCTTCGGCGTGAGAAGCCAGATATGGCCACCGCCCGCCAGTGTGGTGAGCGCGTCGGACAAGGCGTCGAACAGATCGCCGTCGTCGTCGCGCCACCACAGCAGCACGACGTCGACCACGTCGTCGTAGTCCTCGTCGACCAGCGCGCTCTCCGAAATCGATTCGATAGAGCTGCGCAGCTCCTCATCGCAGTCGTCGTCGTAGCCGATCTCCTGCACCACCTGACTCGGCTTGATGCCGAGCCGTTCGGCCAGGCTGCTCTGCGCCTGACCCGCGGTCGCGCTCACGAACGTCCTCCCTATCTTGTGGGCCGCGATTGTCCTTGACCCGCCGCCTTGAGGTGCGGCATTGCCGGACAGTTCACACGGCGGACCACCCCGCGCGCAAGTGTCTTGCCCGCATGTGAGCAAACCCGGCCACTTCTTCTGTCAGCCACCGGCAATGAAGCTGAGCCGTACCTTGCGCACGACATTGTCCACGTTAAGGTCCACAACGGCCACCGATTGCCACGTGCCCAGCGCCATCCTCCCCTCGATCACGGGGATCGTCGCGTGCGGCGGGACGATCGCCGGCATCACGTGCGAACGCCCGTGCCCGGGCGACCCGTGGGAGTGCACCCATCGGTCATCCGAGGGTAGAAGGTCGCGCATCGCCGCGAGGAGGTCCAGGTCGCTGCCCGCCCCCAGCTCGATCAGGGCGATCCCGGCGGTCGCGTGCGGAATGAAGACGTTCAACAACCCGTCGTCCGCCCTGGTGCGGCGCAGGAAGGTGGCACATGCGCCCGTGATGTCATGTACGGCCTCTTTACTGCCGGTGGTCACAGTGATCACTTCGGTTTGCATGGGCTCTGTCTACCCGCGTCCTTCGATCACGGCATCCGGACCCGGAAAGATCAATCTGGTGTGCTCATCATCGAAACGGACGACATAAGGTGGAGAACCTGAGACCCCCCGGACTTCGATGATCTCGCCCTTTCGGTCCACCCGCCCGACGGCGCCGCCCCGGACACGCAACCGATCACCTACCGCAGCCTGCATGGTCGTTTCACCTCCCGACGGCGGGTATCCCCTGAGAGCGGGTTCTCCACACGGCGAAGTACGACCTGGGCACCGCGGGAGCCGCGACAAGGCGGTTACCCGGCAGTAGAGATGCGTTAATGGTCACGACGTACGACGATGGTCCAGACAACAACGATCCAACACCTGACCTGGGTGAGCACGAAGGGGAACCCGTGGCTTCCGGACGCCAGCGCTTTTCGATCATCAGCGACGGCCTCCCCAGCCAGCTTCCGGACATCGACCCTGATGAGACCCGGGAGTGGTTGGAGTCGCTCGACACGGTCATCAAGACCGAGGGGCGCTCGCGCGCCCGCTACCTCATGCTGCGGCTCCTGGAGCGAGCCCGAGAGCAGCAGGTCGGCGTGCCGGGCCTGCGCAGCACCGACTACATCAACACGATCTCGCCGGAGCGCGAACCCTGGTTCCCCGGCGACGAATACGTCGAACGCCGCATCCGCGCCTACATCCGGTGGAACGCCGCGATCATGGTGTCCCGGGCGAACCGCCCGGAGCTGTCCGTCGGCGGGCACATCGCGACGTACGCCTCCGCGGCGTCCCTGTACGAGGTGGGCTTCAACCACTTCTTCCGCGGCAAGGACCACGGCGAGTCCGGCGACCAGGTGTTCATCCAGGGGCATGCCGCGCCGGGCATCTACGCGCGCGCGTTCCTGGAGGGACGACTGCCCCAGGAGAGCCTTGACGGCTTCCGGCAGGAGATCTCCCACCCGGGCGGCGGGCTGTCGTCCTACCCGCACCCGCGGCTGATGCCGGACTTCTGGGAGTTCCCCACGGTGTCCATGGGCCTCACCGCGATCAACTCGATCTACCAGGCGCGGTTCAACCGCTACCTCTACAACCGGAAGATCAAGGACACCTCGCGGTCGCACGTGTGGGCGTTCCTCGGCGACGGTGAGATGGGCGAGCCGGAGTCCCTCGGCGCCATCGGCCTGGCCGCGCGCGAGGAGCTCGACAACCTGACCTTCGTCATCAACTGCAACCTGCAGCAGTTGGACGGCCCGGTCCGCGGCAACGGCAAGATCATCCAGGAGCTGGAGTCCTACTTCCGCGGTGCCGGGTGGAACGTCATCAAGGTCATCTGGGGCCGCGACTGGGATCCGCTGCTCGCCCAGGACGTCGACGGCGTGCTCGTCAACAAGATGAACACCACGCCGGACGGCCAGTTCCAGACGTACTCCGTCGAGACCGGCGAGTACATCCGCGACCACTTCTTCGGCGACGACCCTCGGCTGCGCAAGATGGTCGAGCACATGTCCGGCGACGAGATCCGCAAGCTCTCGCGCGGCGGTCACGACTACCGCAAGCTGTACGCCGCGTTCAAGTCCGCACGCGAGCACGTCGGCCAGCCCACCGTCATCCTCACCCACACGATCAAGGGGTGGACGCTCGGGCCGGACTTCGAGGCGCGTAACGCGACGCACCAGATGAAGAAGCTCACCAAGACCGAGCTCAAGGAGTTCCGCGACCGGCTCTACCTCGACATCCCGGACTCCGCCCTGGAGGCGGACCTCCCGCCGTACTACCACCCGGGCGAGAACTCCGACGAGATCCAGTACATGCGTGAGCGGCGCATGGCCCTCGGCGGCTACCTGCCGAAGCGGCAGAACCGGGCCAAGACCCTCAAGCTGCCCGGCGACGAGGTCTACGCCGAGCTCAAGAAGGGCTCCGGCAAGCAGAACGTCGCCACGACGATGGCGTTCGTGCGGCTGCTCAAGGACCTGATCAAGAAGGAGGACATCGGCGCCCGTTTCGTGCCGATCGCGCCGGATGAGTTCCGGACGTTCGGCATGGACTCGCTGTTCCCCTCTTCCAAGATCTACTCCCCCCACGGGCAGACGTACGAGGGCGTCGACCGCAAGCTGCTGCTCGCCTACAAGGAGTCCGAGCAGGGCCAGCTGCTGCACGAGGGCATCAGCGAGGCGGGTGCCACCGCGTCGATGATCGCCGCCGGCACGTCCTACGCCACCCACGGCGAGCACATGATCCCGATCTACATCTTCTACTCGATGTTCGGGTTCCAGCGGACCGGCGACCAGCTCTGGGCGCTGGGCGACCAGATGGGCCGCGGCTTCCTCCTCGGTGCCACCGCCGGGCGCACCACACTGACCGGCGAGGGCCTCCAGCACAACGACGGCCACTCGCCGCTGCTCGCCTCCGTCAACCCGGCGTGCGTGTACTACGACCCCGCATGGGCGTTCGAGCTGACGCACATCATCAAGGACGCACTGCGCCGGATGTACGGCTCCAGCGAGGAGCACCCGCAGGGCGAGGACATCTTCTACTACCTCACCATCTACAACGAGCCCTACCAGCAGCCCGCCGAGCCGGAGGACCTCGACGTCGACGCCCTGCTGAAGGGCCTCTACCGGTACGCCGAGGCCCCCGTGGTGGAGGGCGAGGCGCCGGGCGCGCAGATCCTCGCCTCGGGTGTCGGGGTGCGCTGGGCGCTGGAGGCGCAGCGGATGCTGGCCGAGGAGTGGGGCGTGGCCGCCGACGTGTGGTCCGCCACGTCCTGGACCGAGCTGCGCCGCGAGGCCATCGCCTGCGACGAGTGGAACCTCCTGAACCCGGAGGACGAGCACCGGGTGCCGCACGTGACCCAGACGCTGGACGGACAGCCCGGCCCGGTCGTCGGAGTCAGCGACTTCATGCGCGCGGTGCCGGACCAGATCGCGCAGTGGGTGCCGGGCGACTGGTCCTCGCTGGGCACCGACGGGTTCGGCTTCTCCGACACCCGGGCCGCCGCCCGGCGCTTCTTCCACGTCGACGCGGCGTCCATCACCCTTGCGGTGCTGACCCGGCTGGCCCGCCGCGGCGAGATCAAGCCGGAGACGCTGCAGCGCGCGATCGAGCGCTACCGGCTCGGCGAGGGTGCCGGCGTCGTCGTCGGCGCGGACAGGACTCCGCCGGAGACCACGACCGACACGATGACGACCGGCTGAGCCGGAGCACCACCACGACAGGGGCGCCCTCGGGCGCCCCTGTCGGCGTTACGCCGGAGGAACCGGCGGTTCCCCCGGATCAACGCCGAGCAGGGAACCCGATGTGGGCATCGCGCACGGAACCGGGATGATCGCCTCAGGTACTACGGCGAAAGGTATGAACCTTGCTCTCGGTTTCCACGGACACCTTGCGTGTCTTCCTCCATGTGGTGGCGGCCACGATCTGGGTCGGCGGCCAGCTGACCCTGGGCGCGCTCGTGCCCGCCCTGCGCGGTTTCGACGGTGTGACAACGGTGGCGGCACGGCGTTTCAGCCGCATCGCGTGGCCGGCGTTCGTGGTCCTCGTGCTCACCGGCGTGTGGAACATGTTCTCCCTTCACCACCCGGACGGCGACTACCGGATGACCTTGAACGTCAAGCTGGGGTTCGTCGTGCTGTCCGGGGTGGCGGCGTTCCTGCACGCCCGCGCGAACTCCAAACGTGGAATGGCGATCTGGGGCGGACTCGGCGGTCTCAGCGCGCTCCTGGCCCTGTTCTTCGGCGTGCAGCTCGGCGGCTGACAAGCCGCCGAGCTGAGCGCCCCCGGGCCCGGGGCGCTCAGCCGGCGACCGGACGAACTCGATCATCGCGGCGTCGGGGGTTCAGCCGGGCAGCGTGTCACCGTAGCGTTCGCTGACGCGCTCGCGCAGCCATGGGGCGTCGCGCGGAACGGGTTCGAGGAAGACCTCGTAGACCTCCGGGTGGGCATGGTGCAGTTCTTCGTCGAGCCGCACGCAGGCGCGCTCGACGTCGGCCGCGCCCAGCGCGTCGTCGAAGTCCAGCCGGGCGCAGACGAGCACCTGTCCGGTGCCGACCATGATCGCCACGAGGTCGACGAGCGACTCGACCTCGGGCGCGGCCGTGAGCAGCTGCTTGATCCCCCGCACCAGCTCCGGCCGGGCCTGGCTGCCGATGAGCAGTTCGCGGTTGGTGCGGCCGAGCAGGAAGGCCACCACCGTCAGCACGAGACCGATGAGCACGGAGGCGATACCGTCCCAGACGGCCGAGCCGGTGAGCTGGTGCAGGCCCAGGCCGGCGGCGGCCAGCACGAGGCCGACGAGGGCCGCGGAATCTTCGTACAGCACGGACTTCGCGGTCGGGTCGTCGGTGGTACGGAGGAGCTCCAGGAATGACTGGTCACGGTCGGCCGCGTGCTGCCGCGTCTCCCTCAGGGCCTGCAGCCACGAGATGCTCTCCATCACGAACGACACGGCCAGCACCACGTAACCGACGAGCGGAGCGCCCTCCTCGACGCCCTTGCCGAGCAACGCCCCGATGCCCTGTATGAACGCGAACAGGGCACCCATCCCGAAGATGCACACCGCGACGAGCAGCGACCAGAAGTATCGCTCGGTGCCGTGTCCCAGCGGATGGCGCTTGTCGGCCGGGCGCTCACTGCGGCGCAACGCGATGAGCAGCAGCAGCTCGTTAGCGGTGTCGGCGAAGGAGTGCCCGGCTTCGGCGGCCATCGCCGCGGATCCGGTGAGTATCGCGGCGACCGTCTTGGCCAGCGCGATGCCGAGATTCGCCGCGAGCGCCAGCAGAACGGTCAGTCGATTTTCCTGTTTCTTAACCTTCGCCACGGCCTCAGAGTGTCACGCTGCCGCCGAAACGCCCAACACGGCGTCGGCCGCGGTGGCGAGCTGGATGAGCCGCTCGACCTCGGTCTGGTGGAACGGCGGCGCGGCCACCCGCGCGAGCAGCAGGAGCTGCCCGGAGTCGCCGACGGGGACACAGGCGTAACGCACGCCGTCCTCCCCGGTGAAGGCCCGGCCGGCCGACGACAGGGGGACCGGCGGCGGGATCAGCGGGTCCGGGGCCCGCCAGCTCGCGTGCGCGATCCGGCGGTCGGCGGTCAGCATCGCCGCCCAGTCGCTTCCGAAGATCTTGGGTACGGCTTCGACCAGCGCGACGACGCCGTTCGGCGGGTTGGCGGCCATCTGGCCGACCACCTCGACGTCGGCGAAGACGCCGGGCGCCTCACTGGTCCGCCACACGCCGTCGACTCCCACGCCGCGTACGGAGCTGAGAGCGTCGCACAGGACGCTGAGCGACGCCCCATCCGGCCACGTGACCGTGACGTCGTCGATCGCCCGCCCGCCGGAACGTTCCAAGACCACCACCTGGACGATGTCGGCCCCGGCGGCGCCCAATGTCCGCGCGACCGTTCCGAGCGAACCCGGACGATCGGGCAATCTGATTCGTATGCGCAACAGCGGCATCGCGCCCACCTCCTGGACGAACAGGCTGCCGTACTGACATTTCCGGCATGTTGCTTATGTGTATCGGCGGCGCTACCGCACCGGAAGGCGGACGACCGCCCGCAGGCCGGGCACCGCGTCCTCCAGATACGCGTCGCCTCCGTGGGCCCGGGCGGTCTCGCGGACGATCGCCAGGCCGAGCCCGGCGCCGCCCTCGTCACGGCTACGGCCTTCGTCCAGACGGGTGAAGCGGGCGAACACCCGCTCCCGGTCGGCGGGCGGGATCCCCGGGCCGTCGTCGGTGACGGACACCTCGGCCCACGCACCGGCGTGCTCGAGGCCGACCCGCACGCCGGTGGCCGCGTGGCGGGTCGCGTTGTCGATCAGGTTGTCGAGCATCCGGGTGAGACCGGTCGCGTCTCCGGCGACGGTGACCGGGTCGCCGCCACGCAGCTCTATGGGCACCCGCGGTGCGGGATGTCTGTCGGACGCGGACCTGACCAGCGCGTCGAGGTCGACCGGTTCGCGAACCGCGGGACGCGCACCGCGCTCGTCGAGACGGGCGAGTACGAGGAGATCGTCGGCGAGCCGGGCCAGCCGGAGCGTGTCGGCGAGCACTCCGGCCGCGGTGGCGGGCCAGTGCTGCCGGTCGGGATGGTCGAGGGCCACCTCGAGCTGGGCCCGGATGCTCGCCACCGGGCTGCGCAGCTCGTGCGCGGTGTCGGAGACCAGCGCGCGCTGGCGGGCCTCGGCCCGCTCGAGCCGGCCGAGCATGTCGTTGAGGGTCACGGCCAGGTCATGGACCTCGTCGTGGGCCTCGGGCACCGGAAGCCGCCGCGATCTCGCGGTCCCGGTGATCTCTTCGGCGCCGCGCCGCAACTCGGTGATCGGCCGAAGCGCTCCGCCGATGATCAGCCAGCCCGCGGCGCCCAGCAGGATGAGCAGGACCGGTGTGCCGATGACGAGGGTCCGCACCACCGTCGCGAGGTTGTCCCGCACCTGCTCGTAGGACGTGGCCGCGACGACGGTCTGCCCGTCGCGGGCCGGGAGCGCGACCACGCGCAGCAGATCCGGCAGGCCGTACGCGCGCCCGTCCAGGAACCTGGCGCGGCGGTCGTGCCGTGCCGACGCGAGGTCACGGTCATCGAGCAGCGGGACGAGGCGGTCGCTGCCGGGCGTCGCCGCCCGGATCCGGCCGGTGCGGTCGAGTACCTGGATCGTGGTCGCGCCGCCGGTCGTCAGGATGGGGTCGGGCAGCCGGTTCGCGTCGATGAGCGTGACGACGTCGTCCGCGCTGTGCCGCGCCGACGCGTCCAGGGTGGCGATCGCGGATCGTCGCACGGTGTAGCCGAACAACCAGGCGAGGGCGACGAGCGCGATCGTCAGCGCGGAGGCCGATGTCAGGGCCAGCCGGGCCCGCAGGCCACGCCGCCGCCACCAGCGCGGCGCATCAGCCACCGTCGCCTGCCAGCCGGTAGCCGACGCCGCGCACGGTCTGCAGCGCGTTGCGCCCGAACGGCGCGTCGATCTTGCGGCGCAGGTAGCCGACGTAGACCTCGACGGCGTTGAGGTCGGTGCTGGCGTACGCGTCCCACACGTGCTCCAGGATCTTCGACTTGGAGATCACTTCGTCGGGGCGCCGGATGAGGTACTCAAGGAGGGCGAACTCGCGCGGGGTCAGCTCGATCCCGGCCTCCCCGCGGAAGACCCGGCGCCGGGCCGGGTCCAGCCGCAGGTCCCCCGCGTGCAGCACGGCCGGCCGACGGGTGGGGCCGCGACGCAGCAGTGCACGCAGCCGCGCGGCGAGCACGACGTAGGAGAACGGCTTGGTGAGGTAGTCGTCGGCTCCGAGGTCGAGGCCGTCGGCCTGGTCGTACTCCCCGTCCTTGGCCGACAGGATGAGGATCGGCACCCAGTTCTGCTCCTGGCGCAGCCGTTCGCAGACGCGGTAGCCGGAGAGCTTGGGCAGCATCACGTCGAGCACGATCGCGTCGTAGCCGCCCTCCCGCGCCTGGTGGAGACCGTCCACGCCGTCGTGGGCCAGGTCGACGGCGAATCCCTCGGCCTGCAGCCCCTGCTGAAGCGCGGCGGCCATCCGCCTCTCGTCCTCGACCACCAGCACCCGCACCGCGTCTCCCCTTCCCCGAACCCTGTCGCCCAGCTTGCCAACGGCACGGACGGAATGCGTCGTGCGCGGGGATGATCCGCCTCCCCCGCACGACGGAGTCCCGCCCCTCTCAGGGTCTCCTCAGCATCGATCGGGCAGTGTGCCGGATATCAGAACAGATAGCAGGGGGTTGGGTCACATGTCATCTCTCAAGAGCTCACGCGCCATCCGGTGGGCGGTGCCGGTCGGCGCCGTCGTCGTCGTCGGCGCGGCGATCGGCGCCGGGCCGGTGATCGCCGCGGCGCAGGGCAACCCGGCGCTGCCGACGAAGACGGCCGCCCAGCTTCTCGCCGCCGCCGGCCAAGCGCACAAGGCGGGGAACCTGCAGCCGCTGTCCGGCACGGTCGTCGAGAGTGCCTCACTGGGCATTCCGGCGCTGCCGGGCGGCCGTTCGGGCACCTCGCCGGTCAGCCTCCTGTCCGGCTCGCACACCGCGCGGGTCTGGTACGGCGACCAGCAGCACGTACGGCTGGCACTGCTGGACACCGGCAGCGAGACGGACTTCATCCGGAACGGCGCGGACACCTGGCAGTGGTCCAGCGCGCAGAACACCGCGACGCACCGGCAGCTGACGGAGAAGCCGAAGCAGCAGCAGCCCGAGCCGAAGCCGTCCGGGGCCCCGCTCACCCCGCAGCAGGCCGCCGACAAGGCCCTCGCCGCGGTCGGCAAGACCACGACGGTGCGCGTCGACCCGACCGGGCGGGTCGCGGGCCGGGACGCGTACGAGCTGGTGCTGAGCCCGAAGGACGGCCGGTCGCTCATCGGCCAGGTGCGCATCGCCCTGGACGGCAGGACCTACGTCCCGCTCCGGGTGCAGGTGTACGCGCACGGCGCGAGCAGCCCGGCGGCCCAGATCGGCTTCACGTCGGTGACGTTCACCAAGCCCGCCGCCGCGAACTTCTCCTTCAAGCCGCCGTCCGGCGCGAAGGTCGTGCAGCAGAAGAGCGCCGGTGAGACGCCCGCGCAGGCGGCCCAGAAGAAGCAGAAGGGGGCCGCCGCCACGCCGTCGGCCGGCCAGAAGACGATCGGCAGCGGCTGGGTCGCGGTCGAGCAGCTGAGCCTGCCGCAGAATGCCCAGAACGCCCAGAACGCCCGGAACGCCCAGGGCGCCAAGGGCAACGACACGAGCGGGATGATGGCCGCGCTGCAGAAGGCCGCGACCCCCGTGCACGGGTCGTGGGGAAGCGGGCGGGTGCTGCGCACGAAGCTGTTCTCGGCGCTGCTCACCGACGACGGCCGGCTCTACGTCGGCGCGGTCACTCCGGACGTGCTGACGCAGGCGGCGGCGCACCGGTGACCACCACAGCGGAGGCGGGGGCGCCCGTCGAGGCGCCTCCGCTGCCCACCGGCGACCACGCGATCGCCACGAGCGGGCTGACCAAGCGGTTCCACGGCGGTCAGCTCGCCGTGGCCGACATCGACCTCATGGTCCCCCGAGGGGCGGTCTTCGGGTTCCTGGGCCCCAACGGCTCGGGCAAGACGACGACGATCCGGATGCTGCTCGGGCTCGTCGCACCGACCGCCGGCAGCCATGAGTTGCTCGGCGTGCCGATGCCGGACGGCTGGGCGACCGCGCTGCCCAAGGTCGGCTCCCTCATCGAGGGACCGGCCTTTCACCCGCATCTGTCGGGCGAGGCCAATCTGCGGCGCTGCGACGCGGCCGACCGTACGGCGGACGCGCGCACCTCCCGGCAGCGGATCGGCTCGGCGCTGGAGCGGGTCGGCCTGACCGCCGCGGCCGGGAAGCGCTACAAGGCGTACTCGCTCGGCATGAAGCAGCGGCTGGGGATCGCCGCGGCCATGCTGGGCCCGCGTGAGCTGCTCATCCTGGACGAGCCCACGAACGGGCTGGATCCCCAGGGCACCCGGGAGGTCCGCACCCTGATACGGGAGATCGCGGCCGAGGGCACGACCGTCTTCGTCTCCTCCCACCTCCTCGCCGAGATCGAGCAGGTCTGCAGCCATGTCGCGGTGATGCGCGCGGGGCGGCTCGTCGCCCAGAGTTCGCTGGAGGACCTTCGTGCGGAGGCCGGCACCCGGATCCGGGTGGAGACCCCCGACACCAGCGCGGCGCGCGGCGTCCTGACCGGGCTGGGCCTCGCCGACGTGCGGATCTCCGACAGCGAGGTGAGCGCCGAGCTCGGCGAACTGGAGCCCGAGCGGGTCTGCGCCGAGATGGTCGGCGTGGGTGTGGCCGTCCGCGGGCTGGCGGTCGTCCGGCCGAGCTTGGAGGACGTGTTCGTCGAACTCACCGGGGAGGGCTTCGATGTCAACGGCTGAGATCGCGCTCGCGCCCGCGCCCGCGCGCCCCGCGCGGATCCGCCTGCGGCTGTTCCGCTCGGAGCTGGGCCTGACCTTCCAGAGGCGGCGCAACCAGGCCCTGCTCGTGCTTCTGGGCGCCGTGCCGGTGATGGTCGGGATCGCTCTCCGGCTCACCAGCCACCAGGGCAACGACGGGGGCCCGAACCTGATCGACCAGGTGACGGGCAACGGGGTCTTCCTGTCGGTCGGTGCCCTGTTCTTCCTACTCCCGCTGATCCTGCCGCTCGCGGTCGCGGTGGTATCCGGGGACTCGATCGCCGGGGAGGCGAGCGCCGGCACGCTGCGGTACCTGCTCGCCGTCCCCGCCGGCCGCACCCGGCTGCTGATGGTCAAGTACGCGGCCTCGGTCACCTTCTGCCTCGCCGCCGTCGCGACGATCGCCGCGACCGCGCTCATCACGGGCGTCATCCTGTTCCCGGTCGGACCGGTGACGCTGCTGTCCGGGTCGACCGTGTCGCTGGCGGCCGGGCTGGGCCGGCTCGCGCTGGTCGGACTGTACGTCTGGGCGTGCGTCGCCACACTGGTGGCGATCGGCCTGGCGATCTCGACCGTGACCGACAGCCCGATCGCCGCCATCACCGCGACGGCGGTGCTGCCGGTCACCAGCGAGGTGATCGACGCCGTGCCGCAGCTGAGCGGCGTGCATCCCTACCTGTTCACGCACTGGTGGTTCAGCTACGACGACCTGCTCCGCGCGCCGATCCTCACCGATCACATCACGCAGGGCCTGCTGACGTTCCTCGCCTACACGCTGATCTTCGGCTCGGTGGCGTGGGCGCGGTTCAGCACCAAGGACGTCACCTGCTGATCCAGGCGAGCAGGTCGGCGGCGGGCATCGTGTTGACGACGCGCCCGGCGTCGACGCCGCACCGGGCGGCTCGCTCGCAGCCGTTGGGCTGCCAGGCGAGCTGCCCGGGCGCGTGCGCGTCCGAGTCGATCGAGAACCGGCATCCCGTCTCGACCGCCAGCCGCAGCAGCCGCTTCGGCGGATCGAGGCGGTCCGGCCGGGAGTTGATCTCCACCGCGGTGTCATGCGCGGCGCAGGCGGCGAAGACCCGGTCCGCGTCGAACTCCGACTCGGGCCGCTTGTCTCCGCGCCGCCCGCCGGCCTGAACGATCCGGCCGGTGCAGTGGCCGAGGACGTTCACCCGGGGGTTCTCGACGGCGCGCAGCATGCGCCGGGTCATGTCCGCGGACGGCATCCGCAGTTTCGAGTGCACGCTGGCGACGACCACGTCGAGCTCGGCCAGCAACGCCGGGTCCTGGTCGAGCGAGCCGTCGTCGAGGATGTCGACCTCGATGCCGGTGAGGATCCGGAACGGCGCGAGGTCATCGTTCAGCGCGGCCACGACCGCGAGCTGCTCGCGCAGCCGCTCCGCCGAAAGCCCGTTCGCGATCTTCAGCCGGGGCGAATGGTCGGTGAGCGCGATGTAGTCGTGACCGAGGCCGATCGCCGCCGCGGCCATCTCCTCGATCGGCGAACCTCCGTCGGACCAGTCCGAGTGCGTGTGCAGGTCGCCGCGGAGCGCCTCGCACAGCTCGGCGGCGGCCTCGTCCGGTGGCCGCCCCTCGGTGGCCTCCAGGCGGCGGAGGTACGTCGGCACGTCGCCGTCAAGCGCCTCCTGCACCACCAGCGCGGTGACCTTGCCGAGGCCGGGCAGGCTCTCGAGCGTGCCGTCGCGGGCGCGGGCGGCGAGTTCGCCGGGCGCGGTCCGCTCCACCGTCTCGGCGGCGCGGCGGAACGCCCGCACCCGGTACGTCACCTCGCCCGCCCGCTCCAGCAGGAACGCGATGCGCTTCAGCGCCTCGACCGGCTCCATGCCCCAGTTGTACACGCCGGCGAGGTCGCCCGTCCCGCCGCACCACCGGTGCTCCGTCCCGGCGAGTAGGAGCGCTCCCGCACGAGGCACCGACCGCGAATGCCCACAGCGCGGGCAGGTGGGAGGGTGGACGGGTGAAGAACGACCGCGACATCCGTGAACAGACCACCGAGCGGCTCGAGCAGGCCATGGGAACGCTCGGGACCGCCGCGACGGCCAGCATGGAGGAACGCCTGCCCTGGTTCCGCGCGATGTCGGCCGAGTACCGCTCCTGGGTCGGTCTCGTCGCGCAGGCCGGCATCGCCGGATTCGTCGAGTGGTTCAAGCACGCGGAGAAGATCCGGCCGGCCATCGCCGGCGAGGTGTTCGGCACCGCACCGCGCGAGCTGATGCGGGCGGTCCGGCTGCAGCAGACGGTTGAAATCGTCCGGGTGGTCATCGATGTGGTCGAGGCGCAGGTGAACGGGCTCGCGGCCCCGGGCGGAGAGACCCAGTTGCGGGAGGCGATCCTCCGCTACACGCGCGAGGTCGCCTTCGGCGCGGCGCAGGTGTACGCGCGGGCGGCCGAGACCCGGGGCGCCTGGGACGCCCGGCTGGAGGCGCTGATCGTGGACGCGCTGCTGCGCGGGGAGGTCGATGAGTCGCTGCACTCGTGGGCCGCCGCGCTCGGCTGGGCATCGACGTCGGTGGCCGTCATGGCGGGGCACACACCCGAGGACGAGCCCGAGGCGATCATCGACGACATCCGGATCGCCTCGCGCCGGGCGCGCGTCGACGTGCTCGCCGGGGTGCAGGGCAGCCGTCTCATCGTCATCGTCGGCGGCGTCGAGCAGGACCCGCTCGCCGCCGCGAAGCCGTTCACCTCCAAGTTCGGACCCGGCCCGGTCGTGGTCGGCCCGCGCGTCGACGACCTGTACGCGGCCACGATGTCCGCCCGGGCGGCCTTGGCGGGCCTGCGCGCGGTGGCCGGCTGGCCGGACGCACCGCGGCCGGTGCTCGCGGGCGACCTGCTGGCCGAGCGGGCCGTCGACGGCGACCAGGACGCGCGCGCCTACCTGGTGGAGGAGGTCTACGAACCGCTGCGCGCGGCCGGGGCGCCGCTGCTGGACACGCTGACGACCTACCTGGAGCAGGGGTCGTCTTTGGAGGCGACGGCGCGGCTGCTCTTCGTCCACCCCAACACGGTGCGCTACCGGCTACGCCGGGTGACCGAGTTGAGCGGATACGTCCCTGCCGACGGCCGGGCCGCGTTCACCCTCCGGATCGCGCTGGTGCTGGGACGTTTCGCGTCACGTCCGGTGAACTTGTAGGACTCCGACAAGGCTCGCCGCCATAAGTTCGTACCCCCCCGCATGAACATGGCGGAGTCCTACAGTGCACTGTTGGATGCGTGCTCGTCATAGCCGCGCCCGGGCAGGGCGCCCAGACCCCGGGATTCCTGAACGCATGGCTCGAGCTCCCCGGAATGGCCGACCGCCTCGCCTGGTGGTCCGCCGTCACCGGACTCGACCTGATCCGCTACGGCACGACCGCCGACGCCGATGAGATCCGCGACACCGCCGTCGCGCAGCCGCTGCTGGTCGGCGCGGCACTCGCCGCGTACGAGGTCCTCGGCCTGACTCCGGACGTCACCGCCGGGCACAGTGTCGGCGAGCTGACCGCCGCCGCGATCGCCGGCGTCCTGACGCCCGAGGCCGCGCTGGTGATGGTCCGCGAGCGCGGAAGGGCGATGGCCGAGGCCGCGGCGGTCACCGAGACCGGTATGACGGCGGTGCTCGGCGGCGACTCCGCCGAGGTGCTCGCGGCGCTCGACGAGCACGGCCTCACAGCCGCCAACACGAACGGCGCGGGCCAGGTGGTCGCGGCGGGCACGATGGACCAGCTCGCCGCCCTGGCGGCCGGCCCGCCGGCGGGTGCCCGGCTGCGCCCGCTCCGGGTGGCCGGAGCGTTCCACACTCGGCACATGGCCCCCGCCGTCGACGCGCTGCGGCGCATCATCCCGGGCATGCCGGTGGCCGACCCCGTGATGCGGGTGCTGTCCAACCGCGACGGCGCGGTCGTGAACACCGGAGCGGACTTCGTCGCCCGGCTCGCGGAACAGGTGAGCACGCCGGTGCGCTGGGACTCCTGCATGCAGACGATGACGGACCTCGGTGTAACGACGATCATCGAACTCCCGCCGGCGGGCACCCTGGCCGGGATCGCCCGGCGCGCACTGCCCGGCGTCGAGGTGGTCGCACTCAAGACGCCCGACGACCTCGGCAAGGCCCGTGCCCTGGTCGCGTACGAGGCGCACGTCAGCGACGAAACCCTGGAGAACGCGTGACCTCCTTCCAGCTCAGCACCGGCGCCCACGGGGCGCGCATCCTCGCGTTCGGCCACTACCAGCCGTCGAACGTCGTCACCAACGACGACCTGGCCAAGACGGTCGAGACCAACGACGAGTGGATCCAGAGCCGGGTCGGCATCAAGCAGCGGCGGGTCGCCGGGCCCGATGAGACCGTCGTCGACATGGCCGTCCAGGCCGGCGGCAAGGCCCTCGCGAACAGCGGCCTCTCGCCGGAGGACATCGACCTGGTCGTCGTCGCCACCTGCACGCAGGAGGCGCAGATCCCCAACGCGTCGGCGCGGGTGGCCCACCGGCTCGGCATCGTCTCTCCCGGGGCCTACGACGTCAACGCGGCGTGCGCCGGCTTCTGCTACGCGCTGTCCAACGCCTCCGACGCGATCCGCGCCGGTTCCGCGCGAAACGTGCTGGTGGTCGGCGCGGAGAAGCTGTCCCAGTGGATCGACTGGACCGACCGCTCGACCTCCATCATCTTCGCCGACGGCGCGGGGGCCGCGGTCCTGGGGCCCTCCGACGAGCCGGCGGTGGGCCCCGTCGTCTGGGGCAGCGCGGGCGACCAGGCCGACAAGATCTTCATCAAGGACCGGAACGGGTTCCTCACCCAGGAGGGGCAGAGCGTCTTCCGGTGGGCCACGACGGCGCTGCACCCGGTGGCGAAGGAGGCGTGTGACCGTGCCGGCATCGATCCGTCGGAGCTGGCGGCGTTCGTCCCGCACCAGGCCAACCTGCGCATCATCGAAGCGATCGCCCGGAAGCTGAAGGCGGTCAACGCCGTCGTCGCCGACGACATCGTGAACGCCGGCAACACCTCGGCCGCCTCGATCCCACTCGCCCTGTCCCGGCTTATCGAACGGGGGGACGTCCCGTCCGGCGCACCGGCCCTGCTGATCGGATTCGGCGCCGGCATGACGTACGCCGCCCAGGTGGTCGACATCCCGTAGCCGGGACACAGTTTTTCGCACAACACATAACAAGGGAGAAAGAACACATGGCACTGTCCGAGCAGGAGATCCTCAGCGGCCTCGGCGAGATCATCGAGGAGATCGCGGGTGTCCCGGCCGACGACGTGGCCCCGGAGAAGTCCTTCGTCGACGACCTCGACATCGACTCGCTGTCGATGGTCGAGATCGCCGTTGCCGCGCAGGACAAGTTCGGCGTCGAGATCCCCGACGACGAGCTGAAGAACCTCAAGACGGTCAAGGACGTCGTCGTCTACGTACAGAGCAAGGGCGTCTCCGCCTGAAGCGCGTACAGCAGAAGGAGAGCGTGACCATATGAGTACCTCCGTCGTCGTTACCGGACTCGGTGCGACCACGCCTCTCGGCGGCGACGTGGCGTCGACCTGGTCCGCTCTGCTCGCGGGCCGATCCGGTGTGAAGCGGATCGACGCCGACTGGGCCAAGGACCTTCCGGTCAAGATCGCGGCCACGGCCGCGGTCGAGCCCGCCGAGGTCCTGCCCAGGCATCGGCTGCGCCGGCTCGACCGCTGCCAGCAGTTCGCCCTCATCGCCGCGCACGAGGCATGGCGCGACGCCGGTTTCGCGTACGGCGACGAGGACGGCTTCGCGGTCGACGGAGAACGGCTCGGAGCCGTCGTCTCCACCGGCATCGGCGGGCTCATCACCACCCTCGACAACTACGACACACTGCGGGAGAAGGGCTGGAAGCGGGTCTCGCCGTTCGCCGTCCCGATGTTGATGCCCAACGGCTCGGTCGGCTGGATCAGCATCGAGTTCGGCGCCAAGGCCGGCGCGCACGCGCTCGCGAGCGCCTGTGCCTCCGGCGCCGAGGCGATCGGCTACGGCATCGACATGATCCGCGCTGGGCGGGCCGACATCGTCATCGCGGGCGGCACCGAGGCGGCGATTCACCAACTGAACGTCGCCGCCTTCTCCTCGATGCGCGCCATGTCGACACGCAACGACGAGCCCGAGCGTGCCTCACGCCCGTACGACAAGGGGCGTGACGGCTTCGTGCTCGGCGAGGGCTCCGGGATCGTCATCCTGGAGTCGGAGGAGCACGCGCGGGCGCGCGGCGCGCGGATCTACGGGATCGCCGCCGGTGTGGGTTACTCGTCCGACGCCAACGACATCGTCCAGAACGACGCGGAGGGCATGGCCAAGGCGATGCGCCGGGCGCTGGCCGACGCCGGACTCGAGCCGTCGGACATCGTGCACATCAACGCGCACGGCACCTCGACTCCGATCGGCGACGTCGGCGAGATCAAAGCGATCAAGAAGGCGTTCGGTGAGGCCGCGGGCCAGATCGCCGTGACCAGCACCAAGTCGATGACCGGGCACCTGCTCGGTGGCACCGGGGCGGTGGAGTCGATCGCGACACTGCTCGCGCTCCGCGAGGGCGTCGTCCCGCCGACCATCAACATCGACGATCTCGACGACGAGGTCGATCTCGACATCGTGCGGGGAGAGCCGCGGGAGCTGCCCAGCGGCCCGGCGGCCGCCCTGAACAACTCGTTCGGCTTCGGCGGCCACAACGTGTGCGTCGCCTTTAGGAGGCATGAGTCGTGACCGTTGTCGACAGTCCGACGGCCGCTCCGGCGGCCGAGGAGGTCGCCTCCCAGGAGATCGCACCGGATCCGCGGGATCCGCGGATCCGCCTGGAGGCCCTCTTCGACGAGGGATCGGTGCGCCTCCTCACCGAGGAGGACGTCAGCGGCGCGCTCGTGGGCGTCGGCCGGATCGAGGGCATGCCCGTCGTGGCCTTCGCCAGCGACCCGCGCATCCAGGGCGGCGCGATGGGCTCCGCCGGCTGCGAGGCCATCGTGCACGCCTACGACCACGCGGTACGCGAGCGGCTGCCGATCATCGGCCTGTGGCACTCCGGCGGGGCCCGCCTCGCCGAGGGCGTCGAGTCGCTGCACGGGGTCGGCCGGATCTTCAAGGCCATGACCCACGCCTCCGGCGTGGTGCCGCAGATCTCCGTGGTCCTCGGCGCCGCCGCCGGCGGAGCCGCCTACGGACCGGCACTGACCGACATCGTCATCCTGTCCGAGGACGGCCGTATCTTCGTCACCGGCCCGGACGTCGTGCGGTCGGTGACCGGCGAGGAAGTCGACATGGCGGCGCTCGGCGGCCCCGAGCCGCACAGCAAGCGCAGCGGCGTCGTCCACGTCGTGGCCAAGACCGACACCGAAGCGCTGGTCAAGGCCAGGCGGGTGGCGACGTTGCTCGGCCACCAGGGCCGGATGCGCCCGGAGGAGGTCACCGAGGTCGACCTCGGCGGTGTGCTGCCCGACAACGTGCGGCGCGCCTACGACGTCCACCCGATCATCAATGGGCTGCTCGACGACGCCAAGGAGGCCATCGAGCTGCACCCCAAGTGGGCGCCGAACATCACCACCACGCTCGGGCGGCTGGGCGGCCGCACCGTCGGCGTCATCGCCAACAACCCGATGCGGCTCGGCGGTTGCCTGGACTCCACCTCGGCGGAGAAGGCCGCGCGGTTCGTGCGGATGTGCGATGCGTTCGGGGTGCCGCTGATCGTCATCGTGGACGTCCCCGGATACCTCCCCGGCGTCGGTCAGGAGCACGACGGCGTGGTCCGCCGCGGCGCCAAGCTGCTGCACGCGTTCGCCGAGGCGGTGGTGCCGCGGGTGACACTGGTGACCCGCAAGTCCTACGGCGGCGCGTACATCGCGATGAACTCCCGCTCCCTCGGTGCCACGAAGGTCTTCGCCTGGCCGACCGCCCAGCTCGCCGTCATGGGCGCGGTCGCCGCGGTGCGCATCCTGCACCGGCGCAAGCTGGCGGCCGTCCCCGAGGAGGAGCGGCACGCACTCGAGGAGCGGCTCGCGGCCGAGCACGAGCAGATCGCCGGCGGCCTCCAGCGTGCCCAGGATCTCGGCGTCATCGACGAGGTCATCGACCCGGCCAAGACTCGGCGCGCCATCGCCCAGGCCATCGCCGAGGCGACGCCCGCGCGGGGCGCGCACGGCAACATCCCGCTCTAACGGGTCCCGGCCGTCATTGGTACAGAACGCCCCGTCCAGGTCACGACCTGGACGGGGCGTTCGCTGCGTGTCAGGACCAGGAGACGAAGACGCGTCCCTCTCGAAGACCCCATAGTGATCGCGGGGGTCTCCTCGTGTTCCCGCCCCGAGGTCTCCGCGGCTTCTGGGGCGTCAGCCCGCGGCGTGCAGCCAGCGCACCGGCGCTCCGTCGCCGGCCCTGCGGAAGGGTTCCAGCTCGTCGTCCCAGGGCTTGCCGAGCAGCCGGTCGACCTCGTGCTCGAGAGTGGCCTTGCCCGCCAGCGCGTTGGCCATCGCCGAACGCAGGCGGTTCTCGGGGACATGGACGTCGCCGTTGGCTCCGATCACGGCCGTGAACGCGCCCAGCGACGGCGTCACGCTGTAGCGGACGCCGTCACAACCGGGCGTGGCGTCCTCGGTCGCCTCGAAGCGCAGCAAGCGCCAATCGCGCAGGGCGGACACGATGCCGGCGGCTGTGCCGGGGCGTCCCTCCCAGCACAGCTCGGTGCGCAGCGTGCCCGGTGCCGCGGGCTGGTCACTCCACGGCAGTGAGACAGGCACACCAAGGACACCTGCGGCGGCCCACTCAATGTGCGGGCACAGCGCAGGTGGCGCTGAGTGGACGTAGAAAACGCCACATGCGGACACCGGACCTCCTGGGAGCGTTGCGAGGTTCGTCTTCCCCAACGTCCTCGCGTCCCCGGACAGATGACCGCCTGGGTCATTGTGCCTCATCCACACCACTCACACCAGTCCGGACCCGGCCGGACCTGGCCGCACCCGGCCGCACCCGGCCGCTCATCCGCCGGCGGGTACCTCGCCGCCGCCGCGTCCCGGCCCCGGCGGCGGCCGCCACGGCGACGCAGAGCCAGGCCACGTAGTCGCCGAACCGGTCGTAGGGCGTACGGCCGCGCGAGGGAGTGAGCTCGACCGTGACCGAACCGCGCCGGCCGGTGTCGAGCCAGGCCAGCCGGCGCCCTCGCGAGTCGAACGCCGCCGAGACCCCGCTCAGCGCGGCCTGCACGACCGGCCGGCCGGTCTCCGCCGCCCGTACGGCTCCGAGCGCGGCGTGCTGCGGCGGTGCCCAGCTGCCCTGGAACGTCGACGTCGCCGACTCGTACACGATCAGCCGGGCGCCCCGGCGGACGACGTCACGCCCCAGATCGGGAAAGGTCGACTCGAAGCAGATCAGCGGCCCGAAGGTGACGTCCCGCGCCGCTCCGGCGCGCATCATCACGATGCCCGTACCGGGAACCCTGTCCTCCTTGGCAGCCTCGCTGATGTGGGTGAGCCAGCCCAGCGCCTCGCGCAGCGGGATGTACTCGCCGAATGGCACGAGCCGGTTCTTCACGTACCGGCCCTCGACGCCGGCCGGTCCGATGAGCACCGCGCTCTTGGAGATGCGCCCGGAAGCGTCCCGCGCGTCCTCGTTGACCAGCAGCGGGCCGTGCGCGCGGGCCAGCGCGGCCAGCCTGGCGACGAGGTCGGGCCGCCGAGCGAGGTCGAAGCCCACGCTGCTCTCGCCCCAGACCACCAGGTCGGCCGGTGGCAGCGCGGACGTGATCCGCTCCCCCGCCGCGAAGCGCGAAGCCGGTCCGTGCATGACGCCCGGCTGGACGAGGGCCACTCTCAGCGGCCGGCCGGCCGGCCGGGACCACGGCGCGTACGCGGCCGGCCCGGCGAGCGCGACCAGCACCGCGAGGAGCACGGCGGGCGCCGACCGGTTGGTGAGGGCCATGGCCAGCGCGGTATTGACCGCCACGAGCGCGAAGCTCACCAGCCAGACCCCGCCGAGCGAGGCCAGGCCGAGCACCGCCGGGTGCCGCCACTGCGTCGTGCCGTACAGCGCCCAGGGGCCGCCCAGCGCGTGCCACGAACGCGCCCACTCGATCGCCACCCATACGCTCGGCACGACCAGGACCGCGACGATGAGCCGGCCCGTGCGCCAGACCGCCCACACGGCGTACCCCCACAGCGCCCACAGCGCACCGGCGGCCAGGGCCAGCAACCCGAGTCCGGGCCCGATGCTGGGGATCAGCCAGTACAGCGCCGCGGTGATGAACCCGGCCCCGAACCACCAGCCGCGCACCGCGGCCTCGCGGCCGGTCGCCGCGGCCCGGAGGACCAGTAGCCCGGGCACGAGCGCGACCCACGCCAGCCAGTCGAGCCCGGGGCGGGGGAAGGCCAGGACCGGC
>JAOPYL010000148.1 GCA_025964625.1 Actinoallomurus sp.
GCCTGGTGCGGAGCGCACTCGACCGCGGCCTGCCCTACCTCGGCATCTGCCGGGGCCTGCAGGTGCTTAACGTGGCGCTCGGCGGCACACTCCACCAGCACGTGCCCGACGTCGTCGGCGATCTCCGCCACTGCCCCGCGCCGGGCGTCTACAACCGCTTCCCGGTCACGGTCGCGGCGGGCTCGCTGCTGGCCAAGGCACTGGGCAAAGAAGAGGTCACGGTGCCGCACTACCACCACCAGGCCATCGATCGTCTCGGCAGCGGGCTGACCGCGACCTCGTGGTCGGACGACGGGCTGGTCGAGGCCGCCGAGCTGGACGGTCATCCCTTCGCCCTGGGCGTGCAGTGGCACCCGGAGGCGGACGGGGATTCGTCCCTCTTCGCGGCACTGGTCGCCGCCGCGCGGTGACGGCGGCCGGTCATCGGAGCGCCAAGTTTCGGGCAGGCGGGAATCAATTCGCGTGAGCGTGACGGCGTGTAACGCTTACATCGTGCGTTGTGATCCGATCGGTGATCGGCGTGAGCGCGTACGCCGAACAGGCCCGCTGGGCGGCATGGGACGTGCCCGCCAGCGTCGTGCCCCAGCGTTATCTCGACAAGGTCCTCGCCGCCGGGGGCGTCCCCGTCATCCTCCCGGCGGTCGCCGACATCTCCGGCGCCCTGCCGCGGCTCGACGGGCTGCTGCTCGTCGGCGGCGGTGACGTCGATCCGGTCCGGTACGGCGCGCTCCCGCACGCGAAGACCGGCCGCGTCTTTCCCGCCCGGGACGTCGCCGAACTGGCGCTGCTCCACGGGGCGCTCGAACTCGGCCTGCCCATTCTGGGCATCTGCCGCGGGCTGCAGCTCCTCAACGTGGCGCTCGGCGGCACACTCCACCAGCATGTGCCCGACGTGGTCGGCCACGGGGGGCATTCGGGCGGCGAGGGGACCTTCGCCCGCCATGACGTACACCTGCGCGCCGGCAGCGGCCTCGCACGGGCCCTGAACCGTACGACGCTGGACGTGCCGAGCCTCCACCACCAGGCGATCGACCGTCTCGGCACCGGGCTCATGGCCACCGCCTGGTCGGACGACGGGCTCATCGAGGCGGCCGAACTCGACGGCCATCCGTTCACGGTCGGCGTGCAGTGGCATCCGGAGGCCGACGAGGACGTGGCGCTGTTCGCCGCGCTCGTCGCCGCGGCCGACACCGCCGTCGTCCATTAGGCGGGCGGCGGTCGCCGGCGGGTGACTCGTCCCAGCGCTCCCCGGCCGTTCCCGGGGAGGGCCCGCGCTGCTAGCCTGGCGACAGCTGTTGATCCCGCGCGGGAGAGCGCCCTCGCCGCCAGCGAAGGCCGCCGAAGGAGCAACTCCTCCCCGGAACCTCTCAGGCCACAGGAACCGCGCGGACCAGGCGACCTCTGGAAAGCGGAGCGACGCTCCCGCCGAAGGTGCAAGCCCCGAGGGGCGAAGCTCTCAGGCACCGATGACAGAGGGGGAGGCGCCGACGTCGCAAGCCGCGTGCCAGTGGGACGATAGGAGCCTCCGGCCGCCTGCGTGATAGGAGCCTGCCCCGATGTCCGTCCCGGACACCAAGAAGACACCACTGCACGAGGTCCACGACGAACTCGGCGCCACTGTCACCGAGTTCGCCGGTTACCTGATGCCGCTGCGCTACGGCAGCGAGACCGCCGAGCACCAGGCCGTCCGCACGAGCGCGGGCCTGTTCGACCTGTCCCACATGGGCGAGATCTTCCTCACCGGCCCGCAGGCGGGGGCCGCGCTGGACCACGCGCTCATCGGGCACCTGTCCGGGCTGGCCGTCGGCCGGGCGCGCTACACGATGATCTGTAACGCCGCCGGAGGCGTACTCGACGATCTGATCGTCTACCGGCTGGCCGCGGAGACGTACATGGTGGTCGCGAACGCCGCGAACGCCGCGACCGTGCGCGCCCAGCTCATCGAGCGGGCGTCCGGGTTCGACAACGCGACCGTCGACGACCGCTCCGACTCGTACGCGCTGATCGCCGTCCAGGGCCCGCGGGCCCAGGGGATCCTCGAGAAGCTCACCGACGCCCCGCTCGCCGACCTGAAGTACTACGCGATCCTGGCCGCGCCGGTGGCGGGGATCGACGCCCTGGTCGCCAGGACCGGCTACACGGGCGAGGACGGCTTCGAGCTGTTCGTCTCCGCCGGTGACGCCGTACGCCTCTGGCAGGCGGTGACCGAGGCCGGCGGCGACGACCTGCGCCCGGCCGGGCTGTCCGCGCGGGACACGCTGCGCCTCGAGGCCGGGATGCCGCTGTACGGCAACGAGCTGACCGCCGAGACGACGCCGTACGACGCCGGCCTCGGCCGTACCGTCAAATTCGACAAGGCGGGCGACTTCGTCGGGCGCACGGCGCTGACCGCGCTGGCCGACACGCCGCCGGGACGCACGCTCGTCGGGCTCGTCGCCAGGGGGCGTCGGGTGCCGCGTCATGGGTACGACATCGTGACATCGGACGGCACGCCGTGCGGGATCGTGACCAGCGGCGCGCCGTCCCCGACACTGGGCAAGCCCATCGCGATGGCATATATCGACGCGGGCCACGCCGACGACACCGACCTCGCGGTGGACATCCGTGGCAAACACGAGCCGGTCGACAAGGTCGCCCTGCCTTTCTATAGGAGGACCCCGTGAGCACCGTTCCCGAGACGCTTTCCTACACCGAAGAGCACGAGTGGATCACTGAGCCGGCCGACGGCGTGGTGACCATCGGGATCACCGGCTATGCCGCCGACGCGCTCGGTGACATCGTGTACGTTTCGCTGCCCCAGGAGGGCGCGGCGGTGGAGGCCGGAGAGCCGTGCGGCGAGGCCGAGTCCACCAAGTCGGTGAGCGACATCTATGCGCCGGTGACCGGTGAGGTCGTCGCGGTGAACGGGTCCGTCGAGGAGGACCCGGGCATCGTCAACGCCGACCCGTACGGCGAGGGCTGGCTGTTCAAGATCCGGACGAACGGCGACTCCGGTGACCTCCTCGACGCCCCCGCCTACTCCAAGCTGATCGAAGAGGCGTGACATGAATCACCTGAACACTCCCCTCTCCGACGTCGACCCGGAGGTGGCGGCCGCCATCGCCGGCGAGCTGCGCCGGCAGCAGTCCACCCTGGAGATGATCGCCTCTGAGAACTTCGCTCCGCTGGGCGTCCTGGAGGCCCAGGGCTCGGTGATGACGAACAAGTACGCCGAGGGCTATCCGGGCCGGCGCTACTACGGAGGCTGCGAGTACGTCGACGTCACCGAGCAGCTCGCGATCGACCGGGCCAAGGAGCTGTTCGGCGCCGAGCACGCCAACGTGCAGCCGCACTCGGGCGCGCAGGCCAACATCGCGGTCTACTTCGCGCTGCTGCAGCCGGGAGACACCATCCTCGGCCTCGATCTCGCGCACGGTGGGCACCTGACCCACGGCATGAAGATCAACTACTCCGGCAAGATGTTCAACGTCGCGGCCTACCACGTGGGCCCCGACGGCCGGGTGGACATGGACGAGGTCTCCCGCCTGGCACAGGAGCACCGGCCGAAGATGATCGTCGCCGGCTGGTCCGCCTACCCGCGGCAGCTGGACTTCGCCGCGTTCCGCCGCATCGCAGATGAATCGGGCGCGCTGCTCTTCGTCGACATGGCGCACTTCGCCGGCCTGGTCGCCGCCGGGGTGCACCCCTCGCCGGTGCCGTACGCCGACGTCGTCTCCACGACCACGCACAAGACACTGTGCGGACCCCGAGGCGGGCTCATCCTCTGCCGCGAGGAGTACGCCAAGAAGATCAACTCTGCGGTGTTCCCGGGCACGCAGGGCGGGCCGCTGGAGCACGTCATCGCCGCCAAGGCCGTGGCGCTGAAGATCGCCGCCACCGACGAGTTCGCCGAGCGGCAGCGCCGTACGATCGACGGCGCGCGCATCCTCGCCGAGCGGCTGCTGCGCGAGGACTCCGCCAAGGCGGGTGTGAAGGTGCTGACCGGCGGCACCGACGTGCACCTGGTGCTGGTCGACCTGGTCGAGTCCGAGCTGACCGGCCGCGACGCCGAGGACCGGCTCCACGACATCGGCATCACGGTGAACCGCAACGCCGTGCCCAACGACCCGCGTCCGCCGATGGTGACGTCGGGCCTGCGGATCGGCACGCCGGCGCTGGCGACCCGCGGCTTCGGCAAGGATGACTTCGCCGAGGTCGCCGACATCATCGCGCTGGCGCTGCAGCCGTCCTACGACTCCGCCGCGCTGTCCACCCGGGTGCGGGACCTGGCCGACCGGCACCCGCTCTACCCGAACCTGTGAGGGGTGATCCGATGACCATCGCCCCTGAGGGCCGGAAGTTGTTGCGTGTGGAGGCGCGGAACGCCGCGACCCCGATCGAGCGCAAGCCACCATGGATCAAGACCCGGCTGAAGATGGGCCCCCAATACCGGGAGCTGACCGAACTCGTCC
>JAOPYL010000149.1 GCA_025964625.1 Actinoallomurus sp.
GTGGCCGCCGCCCGCCCCTGCCCCGCAGGCCGCGCGCCAGGAGCCGCAGCAGGCGGCACCGGCGGCACAGCCGCAGTCGGCACCCGCCCCGGCCCAGCCGGCCGGCGACAGCCCGTACGTCACGCCCCTCGTCCGCAAGCTGGCGAGCGAGCACGACGTCGACCTGTCCTCCGTCAAGGGCACCGGCGTCGGCGGCCGCATCCGCAAGCAGGACGTCCTGGAGGCCGCTCGGGCCAAGCAGGCGCCCCCGCCGCAGGAGGCTCCGGCTCCGGCGGCGCAGACCCCGGCGGCTCAGGCCCCGCAGGCTCCCGCGGCCCGGTCCACGGCGCCCGCGCCCACCCAGGCTCCGGCGGCGGCCGCCCGGCTGCGCGGAACGACCGAGAAGATGTCGCGGACGCGGCAGTCGATCGCCCGCCACATGGTCGAGTCGCTCAAGGTGTCGGCGCAGCTGACCACGGTCGTCGAGGCCGACGTCACCAAGATCGCGCGGCTGCGTGACCGCGCCAAGGCCGACTTCGAGACGCGTGAGGGCGTGAAGCTCAGCTTCCTGCCGTTCTTCGCGCAGGCCGCCATCGAGGCACTGAAGGTCCACCCGAAGCTGAACGCGGTCATCGACTCGGAGACCAACGAGGTCACCTACCACGACGTCGAGAACCTCGGCTTCGCGGTGGACGCCGACAAGGGTCTCATGGTGCCGGTGATCCACAACGCCGGGCAGCTCAACCTGGCCGGCCTGGCCCAGAGGATCGCCGACCTGGCGGAGCGGACCCGCACCAACAAGGTGAGCCCCGACGAGGTGACCGGCGGCACGTTCACGCTGACCAACACCGGCAGCAGGGGCGCGCTGTTCGACACGCCGATCCTCAACCAGCCGCAGGTCGGCATGCTCGGCACCGGCACGGTCGTGAAGCGTCCCGCGGTCATCGAGGACCCGCAGCTCGGCGAGGTCATCGCCGTGCGGTCGATCGTGTACCTGGCGCTGACCTACGACCACCGCCTGGTGGACGGCGCGGACGCCGCCCGGTTCCTGATGACGGTAAAGAACCGTCTCGAGGAGGGCAATTTCGAGTCCGAGCTGGGGCTCTAGGACCGTCTCGGCGGTATTCCCGTGACAGTCGGCTAACTAGGCTGGCGATCGTGCAGATCGCCATCACCGGTTCGACCGGCCTCATCGGTTCGGCCCTCGTCCGCACACTGCGTGACGAGGGCCTTGCCGTTCTCCGGCTCGTACGCCACCGAGCCGCCGCCGACGATGAGATTCAGTGGGACCCCTTCGGCGACGTCGACACGGCCGCTCTGGAGGGCGTGGACGCCGTCGTTCATCTGGCCGGCGCCGGCCTCGGCGACCGCCGCTGGTCCCAGTCGTACAAACGGGAGATCCGGGACAGCCGCGTCGAGGGCACCCGGACGCTCTCCCGTGCCCTCGCCGGCCTTGAACGCAGGCCGGCGGTCCTCGTCTCCGGATCGGCCGTGGGATTCTACGGCGACACCGGTGATGTCACCGTGGACGAGTCGGCCCCCCAGGGCGAGGGGTTCCTCGCCGGTGTGTGCCGCGACTGGGAGGCCGCCGCGCGGCCCGCGGCCGACGCCGGGATCCGGGTCGTGCATCCCCGCACCGGGCTCGTGCTGTCACGGGAGGGCGGGCTGCTCGGCAAGGTGCTGCCACTGTTCCGAGTGGGGCTCGGCGGAAGGCTCGGCGGCGGGGGCCAGTGGATGAGCTGGATCTCTCTCACCGACCATGTCGCCGCGCTGCGCTTCCTGATCGACGGCGATCTCGAAGGACCGGTCAATCTCACCGCGCCCGAACCGGTGACCAACGCCGCGTACACCAGGGCGGTGGGCCGCGCCCTGCACCGGCCCGCCCCGTTCATCGTGCCGGCCGCCGCACTACGGCTGGCTCTGGGAGGGTTCGCCGACGAGGGCGCACTGGTCAGCCAGCGGGTCCTGCCGGGCCGCCTCGGCAAGGCCGGGTTCACCTTCCAGCACCCCGGCCTCGATGCCGCACTCGCCGGCATCCTCCCGTGAGCGGACTGTGGTCTCGTCCACGAACTGGCAACGAACCCATCACTCTCCTGCGCGGCGACGGCCGGTGGCCATACGGTGACTGTTCGAGGCGCACATCGGAATGGAGCCGGGCTGATGAGCACTGACGGAAAGCCGCACGTCCTCGCGATCGGCGGGGGCAGCTTTACCCCGACCGACCGAAACGGCCTGATGCCGAGCCCGCTGCTGCGCTACGCGCTCGACCTCACCGGCCACGACCGGCCCCGGGTGTGCTTCCTCACCACCGCGCTCGGCGACGGCGCGGAACACATCGCCCGCCTGTACGCGGCGTTCGCGCACCTCGACGCCGAGGTCAGCCACCTGGCCCTGTTCCCGATGCCCAACCACGAGGACCCGGCGGCGCACCTGATCGCCCAGGACCTCGTGTACGTCTCCGGCGGCAGCGTCGCCAACCTGCTGGCCCTGTGGCGGCTGCACGGCCTCGAGGACGCCTTCGCAGGCGCGTGGCGGTCCGGGGTGGTCCTGTGCGGGCAGAGCGCGGGTGCGCTCTGCTGGCATGTCGGCGGCAGCACCGACTCCTTCGGTCCCGAGCTGCGCCCGCTCACCAATGGCCTGGGCCTGCTCCCGTACTCCTGCGGCGTGCACTACGACAGCGACGGTCAGCGCCGGCCGCTGCTTCGCCGTCTCGTGGCCGACGGCACGCTGCCCCGGGGTTACGCCGCCGGCGAGGCCGTAGGGCTGCACTACGTCGGCACCGAGTTCGTCCAGGCCGTGAGCTACGTGGACGGCCGGAGCGCCTACGAGGTCACGCCGGACGGAGCGGGCGGGGTCAAGGAGACCCGCATCGAGCCTCGGCTCCTGGCATCCTTCTGAAGCCCGTACGCTGGGTGCGTGAGTGAGCCTGTAACCGAAGAAGTGAGCACAGCGGCGGGCGGGGAGCGGCCTCCGGCGAGCACCGGCGGAGCGGACGTCCCGGGAAGGGCCGACCTCGTGTTCGTCCATGCCGGTTTCGGCGAGCGGGCGATCCCGTACAAGCAGGGGTGGGAGCTGCAGCGCAGGCTGCACGAACGCCGGGTGGCCGGCGAGATCCCCGATGTCTGCCTGCTGCTGGAGCACCCGCCGGTCTACACCGCGGGCAAGCGCACCGAGCCGCTGGACCGGCCGATCGGCGATCCCGGCGCGCCGGTGATCGACGTCGACCGCGGCGGGAAGATCACCTGGCACGGACCCGGTCAGCTGGTCGGCTATCCGATCGTGAAGCTGAAGGACCCTGTCGACGTCGTGGCGTACGTGCGCACGGTCGAGGAGGCCATGATCCGCGCCTGCGGCGATCTCGGCCTGGAGACCAGGCGCGTCGAGGGCCGCAGCGGTGTCTGGGTGCCCGGGGTGCCCGACCGCAAGGTCGGAGCGATCGGCATTCGCGTCTCGCGCGGCGTGACGATGCACGGATTTGAGATCAACTGCGACTGTGACATGTCATGGTTCGACCCCATCGTGCCCTGCGGAATCCGCGATGCGGGCGTGACGTCGCTGTCGGCGGAGCTGGGCCGTCAGGTCAGCGTGGCCGAGGCCTTGGCGCTCTCCGAACGACGGCTCGCCGAGGCCCTCCAGGCCACGAACACCGCCCACCGCCCCCTCGAGGCGATGCTGGGTCAGCCCATCGCCTTGTAGATCGCCTGGCCTTCGGCCGAGGCGGCCTTGAAGAACCCCGTGAGGTTCTCGTAGGCGGCGCGCAGCTCGCCGTCGCGTACGGCTTCGGCGGGCTTGCCCGCCCACTCCTGCGCGCCCTGCACGCCGAGCCGGGCCATCCGCACCGCATCGTAACGGCCGGCGATCTGCCGGAAATCGGTGACCGCGAGGTGGTCCGCGACCGGCTTCACCCGCTGCGACGCGAGGTAGATGACGTCGACGCCGAGCTCCTCGGCGCCGTCTTCGGTGAGCAGCCGCCCTCCGCAGACGACGTCGGCGGCCGGGTGCGGGCCGTCCCACGGATCACCCGTGAGCAGGTAGTGCAGGCCCTGCCACGCGCCGGCGATGTCGAGCACGGAATGGTGTTCCCGCCAGCCCTGGGATCCGAAGACCGATCTGGCGACGGAACCCGGATCGCGTCCGCCCTCGGCTTCCGGAAGCCTGAGGTACGTCATGGCCACTCGCAAGCCCGACCTCCCGTTATGCGCAGTGTGCGCGCGACAACCAGTCACTTTAGAGAGATCGACAGCTACGTATGGTGAGAACGAGATAAAAGATCGATCTCGACCTCGTACCGGAACCGCGCGGCGGGCGGATCCGGCACTGTCCAAGGCTGTCGCCTCAGTATCCCGGAGACCTTCCACCATGTCCGCCTCTTGCGCAACCCGATCGTGTCCGGACATACCCTGTACGAGTGACAGCCGTAACTCCTGAGGGCCGGAAGTTGTTGCGTGTGGAGGCGCGGAACGCCGCGACCCCGATCGAGCGCAAGCCACCATGGATCAAGACCCGGCTGAAGATGGGCCCCCAATACCGGGAGCTGACCGAACTCGTCC
>JAOPYL010000150.1 GCA_025964625.1 Actinoallomurus sp.
GTGTCGGTGGACGCCATCGGCTCACTCGTCGTTCGTGACAAGGCCGCTTCCGATGGGGGAGTTCTGTGATGACCAGCAAGACCACCGTCGACCCGGTCGTCGTGGAGATCGTCCGCAACGCGCTGACCTCCGCCGCCGACGACATGAACGCGACGCTCATCCGGTCCGCCTATACCCCGCTGATCTATGAATGCGGTGACTGCGTCGTGGCGCTGCTCGACGACCGGCACCAGGTACTCGGCCAGTCGGCGGGCCTGCCGATCTTCCTCGGCAACCTGGAGACCTGCACCAAGGCGACCGAGGAGCAGTTCGGCCGCGAGGTGTGGCAGCCGGGGGACGTGTGGATCCTCAACGACAGCTACCTGGGCGGCACGCACCTCAACGACGTCACCATCTTCGGCCCCGTGTTCGTCGGCGCGGAGCTGGTCGGGTTCACCGCGACCCGCGCGCACTGGATCGACGTCGGATCCAAGGACCCCGGCGGCTCGATGGACTCGGTCAACATCTTCCAGGAGGGACTGCGCCTCGGCGCGCAGAAACTGGTCGAGGGCGGCGAGGACGTGCCCGGCGTGATGAGCACGATCGCCACCAACGTCCGGTTCCCCTATCCGACGACCGGTGACATGCACGCCATGATCGCCACGATCAAGATGGGTCAGAACCGGCTCGAGGAGATCGTCGGCCGGTGGGGTCTCGACACCTTGCGCGCCGCGCGCGACGAGATCTTCGCGCAGACCGAGCTGCTCGAGCGGGAGGTCATCCGCGGCATCCCGGACGGGGTCTACACCGCCGAGGGCTTCCTCGACAACGACGGCATCGACCTGGACACCCGCATCCCGGTGAAACTGAAGATCACCGTGTCCGGCGAGGACATCGACTTCGACGTCACCGAGTCCGCCGACCAGACCGTCGGCCCGGTCAACTGCGGCGCGGCCCAGGCCGTGGCGGCCTGCCGCGTCGGCTACAAGCTCCTCGTCAGCCCGGACGTGCCGGGCAACGGCGGCTCCTTCCGGCCGATGACGGTGCAGGTGCGCGAGGGCTCGGTCTTCGGCGCGGTCGCGCCGGCGGCGTGCCAGTGGTACTTCTCCCACCTCGGCCTGCTCATCGACCTGGTCGCCAAGGCGCTCGCGCCGGCGCTGCCGGACAAGGTGGCCGGGGCGAGCCACGGCGACTCGATGATCGTGCTGCTCTCCGGCCGGGACCCGCGCACCGGCCGCGACTACGTGAGCCTGGAGGCCACGCTCGGCGGCTGGGGCGCCTGGGACGGCTCCGACGGCGAGACCGCACTGATCAACAACGTCAACGGGTCGCTGAAGGACATCCCGATCGAGGTCTTCGAGACGCGGTTCCCCTTCCGCATCACCGACTACCGCATCCGCGCCGACTCCGGCGGGGCCGGCAGGTGGCGCGGCGGCAACGGCGTCGTACGGGAGTACGTCGCCCAGCACGACTGCACGGTGTCGCTGTGGTACGAGCGCTCGGTGACGCCCGCGTGGGGCCTGTTCGGCGGCCACGACGCGACGCCGCCCGAGGTCGTGATCAACCCCGGCCGTCCCGACGAACGGCGGCTGCTCAAGGTCAACGGCCTGCGGCTGAAGAAAGGTGACGTGATCCGCTGCGAGACCGGTGGCGGCGGCGGATTCGGCGAACCGGAGGACCGCTCCGCCGAGGCCGTACGGGCGGATCTGCTCGACCGCCAGGTCACCCCCGCCGCGGCGGCCGACCGCTACGGCTTCCGCGAGGCGTGACCAGCCGGCGCGGTGCCGCGCGGGCCGCCTCGGGAGCGTTGGACGCTCCGAGGCGGTCCGCGCGGGGTGGAACCCGGATGTGGCCAGGGTGGCTTTGACGACCCGTCATCCCGGCGAGGCGCTCGTCAGCGCGTAGGCGGCCAGGTGCAGGGCCAGGCGGCGGTCGGGATGGTCCAGGTCCACCCCGTACGACCGGATCCGCTCCAGCCGTCCGAGCACGGTGTTGCGGTGCACGCCCAGCCGGGCCGCCGCCCGGCTCGTGGAGCCACCGCAGTCGAGCACCGCCACGAGGGTCTGCAGGAGGATGGGGGAGTCGGTGGCGGACAGGAGGCCGGCCAGCACCACCCGGGCCGCGCGGGCCAGCTCGTCCACCGGCAGGCAGGCGAGCAGCAGCCGCTCACCGAGCTCCGCGAACGGCTCCACGTGGCCGGCCGCCTCATGCCGGGCCGCCACCGAGGCCAGCTCCGCCTGGACGAGGGAGTCCCGCAGTCCGGCCACGTGCTCACCGGCCTCGCCGACCCCGGCCACCAGGCCGATCGGCGCGCGCATGCGGGCGAGGCCCTGCCGCAGCCGTTTCGCCACCGCCGCCGGGCTCACGCCGTCTCCCGACCACCAGCTCGCCCACCCCGCCGGGCGGGGTACGAGCGGGCGGTCGCCGAACTCCTCCTGCCACGCCGAGATCACGCCGGGCGTGGCCGCGTCGTTGCCGAGGCCCACGTCGCCCGCGGTGCGGAGGAAGACGGCCACATGCCTGCCCTCGACGCGCCACCCGAGCTCCGTTCCGGGCCCCGGAACGGGCTCGGGTGCGGACGGGTCACCGGGGCGCGCCGGGCCGGGGGCGAGCAGCGC
>JAOPYL010000153.1 GCA_025964625.1 Actinoallomurus sp.
AGCTCCTCCGGTCCGACACGCAGATGCAACGGGTCCCGCTCCCCCACCCGGGACAACGCCTGCGCAGCGGGTCGTTGACGTCGACGTTCGTGGTACCCCGGCCGACCTCGGCGTAGAGCAGGTCGCGTTTGAGCGCGTGCAGGAACTCGCCCTTTTAGCCATATCCGCCCGATTCTCGGCCAGTACCACCGCGACCCCGAGCAAGCCCCGCCATGACACAAATCGGCAAAGGATCAGTAAGCGATCTTGTCGAGGAAGACCGGCCATGTCAGATTTCGCGCAGGAAGACCGATACAGACCGGTCCTCAGGGGTTCCTGCAAGAACAAGTCCTTGGAGGACCGGTCGTGGTTCGATTGCGCCAAGCTTTCCGACGTCTCCGCCTGCTCGCCCTGGTCGGGAGTGTGCTTCTCACCGGGTTCGTCGCCAGACCCGCGTACGCCGACGGCCCCGGCTCCGGATCCCCATGGGTGGTGAGCGTGGGCGACTCGTACATCTCCGGCGAGGCGGGTCGCTGGGCAGGCAACAGCAACGACGGCGAACAGTACATCGACGCGCTGGGCCCGACCGCCTACTACGACAACACCTCGCACACCGCCGAGCAGATTCCCCGGTGCCACCGCTCACGCTCCGCCGAGGTCTACGTCGGGGGCGGTGTGAACGGCTACAATCTCGCCTGCTCCGGAGCCATGACCAGCACTTACACCGACTCCAGCGGTTACTTCAAACCCGGAATCGACTTCTACAGCGCCGGCGGCAACCAGGGGCAGGCGCTGATGCTGCAGAACTTCGCGGCGTCACACAACGTCAAGATGGTGGCCGTGTCCATCGGGGGGAACAACTTCAACTTCGGGTCCGTCGTGCAGACCTGCGTCGAGGACTTCTTGACCTCACCCTCCTGGTTGCCGAACTACTGCGATGACGACTCGTCGGTGACCGGCAACTTCACCTCCTCCAACGTCGCCGCTCAGACCGCTGCGATCGCGCAGGCGCTGGGCAACGTCCGCCAGGCCATGACGAACGCGGGCTACTCCACGTCGTCCTACACCGTGCTCGTGCAGGACTATCCGTCTCCGCTCCCGTCCGCCTCTGGGTTCCGCTACTCCCAGTCCGGCTATACCCGGCAGTCGACCGGCGGGTGCGGTTTTTGGAACGCCGACGCCAACTGGGCGAACTCGACCGCACTGCCCGTCATCGACCAGGCCGTCGCCAACGCGGTGACGAACAGCGGCCTCACCAACGTTGTGACCATGCACCTGTCCTCGGTGTTCAACGGAAGGCGACTGTGCGAGAACACCGTCGGCCTGTTGGAGGAGAAAGGCCTGACCTCCTGGACCAACCCCGGTGCGGTGAACGCGACCGAGTGGGTCAACCAGATCCGCACCGTCTCCACCATCGGCTCGGACTACTACATCCAGGAGTCACTGCACCCCAACTACTGGGGCCAGCTGGCGCTGCGCAACTGCCTGCGCCAGGCCTACAACGGCGGAGCACCCCGTGGCGGCAGGTGCGCCATCTCCGGCACCGGCACCAACGGCAACGGTGAACCCGTCATGAGCCTGAGCTGACGCCGCCCGGCAACCCGTCGTCCGCGCCCGGCCGAGCTGCTCGGCCGGGCGCGGACCGTGCAAGGTCCCGTTCAAGGCCGCCTACCATCGGAGCATGTCAAGGGCCCGGTACACCTCACAGGTCGGTCTTCCCTGGGCGGGACGACCGCGGCGTGCCGACCTGATCTGCTGGTTCGGCATCGCCCTGAGCGGTTTCTACGCTCTGGCGCTGATCCCGGTCCGGCCGATGCTCATCGGCAATCACCCGCTACTGCTCGAGCTGCTGACCGGGAGCATGAGCTCCATCGTGACCGCCGGGGCGTTCGCCCGTGTCGGCAAGGTTCCGCTCGTGCTGGCCGTCGTCTCCGCCGTCCCGGGCATGATCATGTTTGATCCGTTCTTCTGGTGGGCGGGGCGGCGCTGGGGCCGGGGCATGCTCACCATCTTCGCGGGCCGAAGCCGCCGCGGCGGGCGGCTGATCTCCCGGGCCGAACGCCTCGGCCGCCGCCTCGGCTGGCTCGGGGTGGTGTTCGCCTACTACCTGCCCGTCCCGGCCGCGCTCCTGTTCGTCGTCGCGGGCTGGACCGGCATGCGGCTGGTCACCTTCGTGCTCCTCGACACGCTCGGCGCACTGCTGTGGATCGGCTTGCTCGTGGGGCTCGGCTACTACCTGGGCCAGGACGCCGTCGATGTCGCCAAGACGATCTCCCAGTACGGGCTGTGGATCTCGATCGGCCTGTTCGCCGCCGTCATCGCGGCGCAGAGGCTGCGCGGCGGACGCCCGCCCCGGCCGGCCGCCGAGCCGGAACCCTCAGTGCACGGCTGAGACCCGGTCCAGCAGCACGGGACAGGGCGCCTGGTCCACGACGATCGTGCTCACAACGGCCGGGGCCGTGGCACGAACGCCGCCGATAACGTTCCGGTCGTGATGAGCTTCCTTGACGGATTGTTCTGCCTGGAGGACCGGGTCGCCGTCGTGCCCGGCTACGTCGTGACGCCGCTGGCGGCACACATCCCGGCGGAACAGCAGGCCGCTATGGCGGCCCGTACGCTGATCGGCCGCAACGGCCTGCCGGACGACTTCGCCGGCGCGGCCGTGTTTCTCGCGAGCCCCGCGTCGGCCTACGTCACCGGCCAGGCGATCTTCGTCGACGGGGGCTTCTCCGCCCGCTGAGGAACCCGACGCCCGGGTCAGGGCCGGACCGCGTCCATCCGGAGCCGCCCCGGTCATTGCGGTCCCCATTCCGGCCGCACCCCATCGGGGTCGGGCTGCCGTGTGCTGCGGCGACCCGGCGAGCATCCGGCGGCTCGGGTACGTCTGGGGCCGGCACCGGTGAGTACGCCTCGCCTGGACGGTCAGGTGGCGTCAAGTCGGGTTCTTCCAGGTCGGATCCGTTCGTGTCGTGGGTTGCGAACTTTTCCGGGGCCCGGCCAATCCGTATCCGGCACGGCTGCGAATACCGGATGTGACAAGCGGAAGAGTGGGACGACTGGCGGCGGCTCTGTCCGGGCTTCTGGCGGCGGGTGCCGCGCTCGGTGCGGCCGAGTTCGGCTCCGGGCTGTTCGGGCGGCCGGGGTCCGCGCCGCTGCTCGCGGTGGGAGCCGCGGGGATCGACCGGACGCCGCAGTGGCTGAAGGACTTCGCGATCCGCTCCTTCGGCACCGGCGACAAGCTCGTCCTGCTGAGCGGTCTCGGCGCGGGTATCGCGGTGTTCGCCATCGTCATCGGCCTGCTCGCCAGGCGTCGGTTCGCCTACGGATTGGTGGGCATGGGCGTGCTGGGAGCGGTCGGCGCGGGTGCCGCGCTGACCCGCCCGGGGGCGGGGCCGGCCGACATGGTCCCGTCCGTCGCCGGTGTCCTGGTCGGGATGGGGGTGCTCGCGGCATTGCTGCGGGCGGCCGCTCCCCGGCCCGGCGGGTCCGGCCCCGACACGCTGGAGCGGCGGCGTCTTCTGCTGACCGGCGCCGGCACGGTCGCTCTCGCTGGAGTGAGCGGCCTCGGGGGCCGGGCTCTGCTCGCCCGTACGGACGTCGGTAATACCCGCAAGGCGATCCGGCTGCCGACCCCGGCAAGCCGCGCCAAGGCGATACCGGCCGGCGCGCAGATCCGGGTCCCGGGCATGACGCCCTTCGTCACGCCCAACAAGGACTTCTACCGCGTCGACAAGGACCTGACCCTGCCCCAGGTGGATCCCGGACAGTGGAAGCTGCGGATCCACGGCATGGTCGCCCATCCGGTGGAGCTGTCCTTCGACGACCTGCTCAAGCGTCCGCTGCTGGAACGCGACGTGACGCTCGCCTGCGTGTCCAACGAGGTCGGCGGCACCTACGCCGGGAACGCGCGCTGGCTCGGCGCGTCGCTGACCGCACTGTTGCGCGAGGCGGGCGTACGGTCCGGGGTCGATCAGATCCTCTCGCGTTCGGCCGACGGCATCACGATCAGCACACCGATCGAGACCCTCATGGACGGCCGGGACGCGCTGCTCGCGGTCGGCATGAACGGCGAGGCGCTGCCCGTCGCGCACGGCTTCCCGGCCCGCATGGTCGTGCCCGGCCTGTACGGCTACGTGTCCGCGACGAAGTGGGTGGTGGACCTCGAGGTCACCCGCTTCGCCACCGACCGGGCGTACTGGACCAGACGCGGCTACGCCGAGCAGGCGCCGATAAAGACGCTGTCGCGAATCGACGTCCCGAAGCCCTTCCAGCAGGTCAAAGCCGGGCGGGTGCCCGTCGCGGGCACCGCCTGGGCACAACACCGCGGGATCGACGCCGTCGAAGTACGGATCGACGGCGGCCCGTGGAGGCAGACCGCGCTCGCGCCCGCGCCGGGCCTGGACACCTGGCGGCAGTGGGTCCTGGAGTGGGACGCCACGCCGGGTTCACACCGCCTGGAGGTTCGAGCCACCGACGGCACCGGCACCGTCCAGACCGACAAACGCGTACCACCGTTCCCCAACGGGGCAACGGGCTGGCATTCCGTCGTGGTCACGGTCACGTGACCCAGCTATCAAGGAGATCAACCATGAAGAAGATCGCCGTTCTGGCCGTCTGCGCCGGCCTCGCCCTCAGCGGCACAGCCTGTTCCAGCAGCAAGAAGACCGACAAGACCGCGGCTGGCTCCTCCGCCGTCCCGGCCACCAGCAGCGCGCCGTCCAGCTCGCCGGCGATGTCGGGCAAGCCGTTCGGCTCCGCCTGCTCGGCCGTGCCCGCCGACGGCAAGGGCAGCTTCTCCGGCATGGCCGCCGACCCGGTGGCCACCGCGGCCTCCAACAACCCGGTGTTGTCCACCCTGGTCACCGCGGTCAAGAAGGCCGGCCTGGTGGACACGCTCAACTCCGCGAAGGACATCACCGTCTTCGCCCCCACCAACGACGCCTTCAAGAAGATCCCGGCCGCCACCCTGAACAAGGTGCTCGCCGACAAGAAGACGCTGTCCGCCATCCTCACCTACCACGTCATCGGCCAGACCGTCGCGCCGGACGCCCTCACCAGCGGCTCCTTCAAGACCCTGCAGGGCGGCATGGTGACCACCAGCGGCTCCGGCGAGTCCTACAAGGTCAACGACGCCAACGTGGTCTGCGGCAACGTGCAGACCGCCAACGCCAAGGTGTACATCATCGACACAGTCCTGATGCCCAAGATGTGAGTAGGCTCCGGTGGCGGGCCGCGAAGTTCGACGCGCGGCCCGCCACCGGGCGTCATCTCCGGCCCTGGAGTCACCCACGTGGACCTGAACGAACCAGCCCGGCCCCGGCCGGTGCCCGACCAAGAGCATCCGCCCGACCTCGCCGAGCTGCTCGGCCGGGTCGCCCGCGGCCACCAGAACGCGTTCGAACGGGTCTACGAGCTGGTCGCCGGCCCGGTGTACGGGCTCGTGCTGCGAGTGCTCCGCGATCCGGCCCAGTCCGAGGAGGTGACCCAAGAGGTACTCGTCGAACTGTGGCGTACCGCCTCCCGCTACGAACCGGTACGCGGCAGCGCGATGGCCTGGGTGATGACCATCACCCACCGCCGCGCCATCGACCGGGTGCGCTCGGTACAGGCCGCAGGCGACCGCGACAAACGCGCCGCCCGCCCCGAACGCGAGTACGACCAGGTGGCCGAGCAGGTGGCCAGCCGCCTCGAGCGCGAACAGGTGCGCCGCTGTCTCGGCACCCTCACCGAGGTCCAACGCGAATCGATCAACCTCGCCTACTACGGCGGCTACACCTACCGCGAAGTCGGCAAACTGCTCAACGTGCCGCTCGGCACGATCAAGACCCGAATGCGCGACGGGCTCATCCGGCTGCGCGACTGCCTGGGGGTAGAGCGGTGAAACAAGAGATCCATACCCTCGTCGGCCCGTACGCCCTCGGCGCGATCTCCGACACCGAACGCCGCCGCTTCGAACGGCACCTCGCCGAATGCGAGACCTGCGCCCAAGAGGTACGCGGCCTGCGGGAGACCGCCGCTCGCCTCGGCGGCGCGGCCGCCACGGCGGTGCCCGAGGGACTCCGCGACAAGGTCCTCACCGAGGTGGCCCGCACTCGCCAGCTCCCGCCGTACGTGGCAGGCCCGCACCGGAGCCGCCTGCACGGGGTGAGCTGGATCCTGGCCGCCGCCTGCCTGCTGCTCGCAGTCTTCTTCGGCGCCGTGACAATGCGCGCGCAGCACCGCGCCGACCAGGCCGAAGGATTCAGCCGGCAGATCCAAGCCGTGATAGCCGCCCCCGACGCCCGAGCCGTCACCGGCAAAGCTCGCCCGGCCGGCGGCGGCATCGTCGTCGCGTCACACTCGCTCGGCAAGGCCGTCATCGTCATGTCCGGCCTGCCGTCCCTGCCCGAGACGAAGACCTACCAGCTCTGGCTGATGGGTCCAGGCCCACCCCGCCCGGCCGCCCTCATGAATCCCTCCGACGGCGAAAGCCCACCCGTCATCGCGGACGACCTCGGCAACGCCGACCAGATCGGCCTGACCATCGAGCCCTCCGGCGGCTCTCCACAGCCGACCAGTACCCCGGTCTTCACCGCCCCCATCACCTGACCACCAGACGTCGAACGAACCAGGCCTCCCCTCATTGCCGTTCGCTGCCCGCGGCCGACGACCGGACCAGGCTCTCCCCCAGCGCGCGTACGGCTCCGCGCAGCTCATCCGGGGTGCGGATGACGAACGGCCAGCCAAGGCCGGCCAGCATCAGGGCCATCCCGTCCAGCCGCTCGACCCGGGCGCGCAGTAGCACTCCGCCGTCCGTCTCGGTCAGGGTGGCGACGGTCGCCGGTATCCGCCGGCGCGCCTCGGCGGGCGTCGTCACCAGCACGACCTCGACCTCGTGCGCGTACGGCACGGCTGCGAGCGATCGCGTCACGTGCGCGACCACGTCGAACCGGCCCGGATCCTCGTACGTCTCGGGTATCGGCATGACGGTGACGACCCGATCCATCCGGAACGTGCGCACCTCGCCTCGCCGGTGGTCGAACCCGGAGGCGTACCACCGCCCGGAATGGAAGACGAGGCCGTATGTGTCCAGGTCGCGTTCGCTGTTCTCGCCCTTCCATGACCGGTAGGTCAGGCGGACGCGCCGCCGGTCGCGTGCCGCGGAGGCCAGGACGAGCAGCACGGAGGTGTCCGGCATCGTGCTCTCACGCGGGGTCAGCGTGAAGCCGAGAGTCTCCCGGAGCGCGGCGACGCGATCCCGCAGCGCCGCGGGCAGCACACGGCGCACCTTGTCGAGGGCGCTCTCGGTCGCGATGCCGAGTCGCTGCCCGACCAGCAGGCCGAGCACGACCGCCACCGCCTCGTCGTCGGTGAGCATGAGCGGCGGCAGCTTGTAGCCGGGCAGCAGCCGGTAGCCGCCGTACCGTCCGCGTCGCGCCTCCACCGGGATGCCCAGGTCGGCCAGGCGGAGCGCGTACCGGCGCACGGTCCGTTCGTCCACGCCGAGGCGTTCGGCGAGCGCCGGGCCGGTCATCTCCCGGCCGGCCTGCAGCAGTTCCAGCATGGCCAGAACCCGGGTCGTCGGATGTGACATGGCTCACCCCTGGATACCGGGCGGATCTTGTCCGGATTCAAGCCTAGTGTCGGGCGCCGACGACAGATAAGGAGACGTCATGGCGGCGTTTGTGCTTGTCCCCGGTTTCTGGCTCGGCGCGTGGGCGTGGGGGGAGGTCGGCCGGGAACTGCGCGCCGCGGGCCACGAGGTCCACGCGGTGACGCTCACCGGTCTCGGCGACCGGGCACACCTGGCGACCCCGGAGGTGGATCTGGACACCCATGCCACGGACGTGATCCACGTCATCGAGTACGCAGGTCTCCACGAGGTGATCCTTCTGGGGCACAGCGGCGGTGGGATGCCGGTGGCCCTGGCCGCCGATCGCATACCGGAACGGCTGGCTCGTGTCGTCTACCTCGACTCCGCACCGCTGCCGGACGGGATGCGCCAGTTCGACGTCCACCCGCCCCACGCGCAGGAAGCGCTCGAGAAGCGGGTCGCGGGTGAGGGCGAGGGCTGGCGGATCCCGGTGCCCGCCTTCGCGGACGTGTCGGAGGACCCGGTCAACCTGGCCGGGCTGAGCGAGGCCGACCTGGCGCTGATGCGCGCGCGAGGCGTGCCGCAGCCGTTCGCGGTGGCCCGGCAGCCACTCCGGCGGTCCCGCCGGGGGCCCGTACCCGAGACGCTGATCGCCTGCACCTTCCCGGAGGAGCAGGTGCGGCAGATGATCGCGGAGGGGCATCCGCTGTTCGGCGGGTTCGGCGACGGTCTGCAGGTGGTGGCGCTGCCGACCGGGCACTACCCGATGTTCTCCCGGCCCGTCGACACCGCCCGGGTCCTCGCCTCGCTCGCCTGATCGGCGGTTCCGATGCCGTCCGAAGCGGGGCTGTGACCCCGGCCGGAGCCGGACCCGGCCGCGATCAGGCGGGGCATCGGGCCGTCGGGATCGGCGTCGGGATCGGCACCCGTACCTTCATCCGTCAGCACGCCTGACACCGGCCTGCTCCATGACGGGTACCTCCCCCATCACCGGCTCCGCGGGGGCGACGGAACGCTGCGCGACGAACGCGCCGGCCAATACGATCACCCCTCCGGTGAGCTGTACGGCGGTGAGGTGCTCGCCGAGGATCACCCACGCGAACAGGGCCGCCGCGACCGCCTCGACGTAGGCGACGGCCCCCGCGACCGGTGCCGACAGCCGGTGCACGGCGGCGACACTGGTGAGGTACGCGGTGACCGTGCTGACGAGGATGAGCCAGACGGCGAGGAACCAGCCGGGAGACGTGCCGTCGCCGACCGCGACCGCCGTGGTCAGCAGGTGCCAGGGAATGTTCCACGGCGGCGCGATGGCGGCCAGCACGACCGCCGCGACCACCGAGCCGGCCGCCGTCATGACGAGAGGGTCGATCTCGCCGCTGACCCGGTCGACGAGGAGGAAGAAAGCGGCCTGGCAGGCCGCCGCGCCGAGTCCCGCGAGCACACCCAGGGGGTCCAGGGCCAGTCCCGACCAGACCTCCACCACGCAGGCGAGACCGACGAGGGCGATGCCGACGCCGAGCGCCGCCGTACGGGGTACCGGCGCTCGCCGGACGAAGCGGGTCCAGCCCACCACCAGCACCGGGCCGGTGAACTCCAGCAGGATCGCCACCCCGACCGGCAGCCGGGACGCCGCGATGAAGTAGAAGGACTGGCAGCCCGCCACGCCCATCACGCCGTACAGCACAAGCAGCGGCCAGCGCCGCCGCGCTGCGCGGCCGGCGGCGCGCCCGCGCAGCACCAGGACCAGCGGCACGAGGACGACCGTCGCGCCCGCGACCCGCGTCCAGGATGCCTGCAGCGGGGAGTAGCCCGCATTGATCAGTGCCTTGCCGAACGGCCCCGAGGTCCCGAATGCGATCGACGACACGATCCCGAAACCCAGGCCCCACGCCTTCACACGTGCGGCGTCCATCCGCCCCTCCCTTCAGCTAATGAGCATAAATACCGTACGGTGATTACAGGGGCAAGGAAAGATCGCCGACCCACTACCATGCGCAAGGTGACTTGGCAGGCACCCGGCGCACCACCGAACGACCCGTTCGCGGCGATCGAGGCGGACGTCCGCGCCATGACCACCTCGCCGTGGTGGATGGGCGCCGTGCCGCCGCAGCGGGCCGAGGCGATCACCGCGCGGATGCTCGCGGGCGCCGGGGAGTGGTGGCTGTTCGGCGTCTGGGGCCGCTGGTACCGATGCGGCCTGGACGGCAACTGGCACCTGTGCCCGCCACCGTTCGACCCCGCCGCGCGGCAGGCGGTGATGCCCGCCCCGCCCGGCGCGGGCCGCCCGCCCGTACCGCCGTCGCTG
>JAOPYL010000154.1 GCA_025964625.1 Actinoallomurus sp.
CGGGCGAGTGCGTGGGCGGCGGTGGCGGCTTCGCCGACGACCTCGATGTCGGATTCGGCTTCGAGGAGGGCGGCGACTCCGCGGCGGACCACCTCATGGTCGTCGAGCAGGAACACCCGGATGGTCAAGGCTCCGCCCTCCCGCTGGCCCTCACGATAGAGCGCCATTCCCCGATCACGGCACGGAGAACGCCGGCGGGCGGAAGGACCCAGGTCCTTGACCGAACGTTGCTTCACCTGGTGTCTCATACTGGTCTTGCCAGGACTCGCAGGGAACAGCACGACCGGACGGGAGGCATCCGCCGTGCCCCCTCAGAACCAGTCGGGCGACGACCGCGCCCGCCTGGTGCTGCCGCAGCTCCGGCTCGACGATCTGCTCACCGAGCTGCAGACCCGGCTTACGGCGGTGCTCGTGACCCGCGACCGGGTGCACGCGCTGCTGGAGGCGGTCGTCTCCATCGAGAGCGACCTCGATCTCGAGACGGTGCTGCGCCGGGTCGTAGAGGCGGCCACCACGCTGGTCGAGGCCCGTTACGGCGCGCTCGGGGTGATCGGGGAGGGCGACCGGCTGATCCAGTTCGTGACGGTGGGCATCACCGAGGAGGAGAACGCCGCGATAGGGCGGTGTCCGACCGGCAAGGGCCTCCTGGGCTTGCTGATCAAGGCGCCGTCGTCGGTGCGGTCGCCCGGCATCGCCGCGCACGCTGATTCGCCGGGGGTTTCGGAGGATCATCCGCCGGCGCGGCGGTTCCTCAGCGTGCCGGTGCGAGTGCGGAACGAGGTGTTCGGCACTCTGTATCTGACGGAGAAGGCCGGCGGCGGAGAGTTCGACGAGGACGACGAGAGCGTGGTCGCGGCGCTGGCCACGGCCGCGGGGGTGGCGATCGAGAACGCCCGGCTCTATCAGGAGGCGCGGCGGCGGGAGCGGTGGCTGGAGGCGTCCGCGGAGGTGTCCACGTCGCTGTTGTCGGGCACCGATCCCGCGAACGTGCTGGCGCTGGTGGCACGGCGGGCGAAGGAGATCTGCGACGCGGCGTTCGCCGTGGTGTCACTGGTCCGCCACGACGAGTTCGTGGTCGAGGCGGCCGACGGTGAACACGCCGATGTCCTGCGCGGCCTCCACGTCGGCATCGACGACGCGGTCGCGGGCCCGGTGTTCCGCACAGGTGTCTCGCTGCTGCTGGCCGATGCCACGGAGGTGGCACGCGACATGAGGGTTCCCCCGCCGGTCCAGGTCGGGCCGGCGCTGCTCGTGCCGCTCGGCACGGGTACGGCCGCTCGCGGTGTGCTCTCGGTGGCCAATGCGCCCGGCGGGCCGGTCTTCGCCGAGTCCGCGCAGCGGCTGCTGGAGACGTTCGCCGCCCAGGCGGCGGTGGCGCTGGAGCTGGCCGAGCGGCGCCGGGACGCGGAGCGTCTCGTGGTCCTGGAGGACCGGGACCGCATCGCCAAGGATCTGCATGACACGGTGATTCAGCGGTTGTTCGCCAGCGCCATGACGTTGATGAGCGCCATCAAGATCACGGAGAAGCCCGAGGTGGCGATCCGCGTTCAGCGGGCGGTCGACGAACTCGACGAGACGATCCGGCAGATCCGTTCGACGATCTTCGCGTTGCAGGCGGCACCCGGTGGTGAGCGGTCGCTGCGCACCCGGATCCTCGCGGTCACCGACGGTGCGGCCGAGACTCTGGGGTTCACGCCCGCGGTCCGGCTGGAGGGGCTGCTGGACACCATGGTGAGCGATGAGGCCGGTGAGCAACTGCTCGCGGTCCTGCTCGAAGCGCTGTCCAACGTCGCCCGGCACGCGAACGCGCGCCGCGTGAGTGTCTCCGTCGATGTCGGGGACGACCTGGTTCTCGTGGTCGAGGATGACGGAGTCGGGATTCCGCCGGGCGGCCGCCGCAGCGGGCTGCGGAACATGGCCGAGCGCGCCCGGGACCTGGGCGGGTCCTTCGAGGCCCGGTGCCGTGAGGGCGGGGGGAGCGTGCTCGAATGGCGCGTCCCCGTGTCGGCCGCCGGCCGGTGACGCTCGTCCCCGGTGGAGTGCGGGGTGGAGCCCGTCCTCACTGGCATCCCGGCCTCCGTCCGGTCGTGTCTCCTCAGTCTCCGATCATGTCGACCAGCTCGGCGATCGACGCCGCCACTCTCGACGGGCGGAAGGGGAACCGGTCGATGCCGTCCTCGGTCGTCACGCCGGTCAGTACGAGGATCGTGTAGAGGCCGGCCTCCATGCCGGAGACCACGTCGGTGTCCATCCGGTCGCCGATCATGGCGGTCGTCTCGCTGTGCCCGCCGACGGTGTTGAGGGCCTTCCGCATCATCAGCGGGTTCGGCTTGCCGACGAAATAGGGGCTGACGTTCGTCGCCTTGGTGATCAGCGCCGCCACGGCGCCGGTCGCCGGGAGCGCCCCGTCGATGGAGGGGCCGACCGGGTCGGGGTTGGTCGCGATGAACCGCGCTCCGTTGTCGATGAGGCGGATGGCCATCGTGATCTGGCTGAAGCTGTACGTGCGAGTTTCGCCCAGGACGACGTAGTCGGGGTCGATCTCGGTCAGGACGTACCCGATGTCGTGTAGCGCGGTGGTCAGTCCCGCCTCGCCCAGGACGTACGCCGAGCCGTGCGGGCGCTGGTCGTTCAGGAACTGGGCGGTCGCCAGTGCGGAGGTGTAGATCGATTCGACCGGCACGTCCAGCCCGGCCGCCCGCAGCCGCACATGCAGGTCCCTCGGCGTGTACCTCGAATTGTTGGTCAGCACCAGGAACGGCTTCTGGGCCTGTGTCAGGCGCGCCAGGAACTCACTGGCGCCGGGGACCGGACTGCCCTCGTGGACCAGCACGCCGTCCATGTCCGTCAACCAGCACTCGATCTGCTTACGGTCGCTCATGCCAGCAATATCCCGCAACGACGTGGGGGCCGCGCACACCGGGGAGTCCGTGCGGGCGTACCGCTACAGCTGGAGCTCGAACCACACGGCCTTGCCGGTGGTGGTGTGGCTGGCCCCCCAGCGGTGGGAGAGGCGGCTGACCAAGTAGATCCCGCGTCCTCTTTCGTCATTGTCGCCCGGCTCGCACAGGACGGGCAGATGGTGGTCGTCGTCGCTGACCTCGCACAGCAGCGTCTCGGTGCGCAGGAGCCGCAGGGTGATCGGACGCGTGGTGTACCGGATGGCGTTGGTCACCAGCTCGGTCGCCAACAGCTCCATGGCGTCGATGTGCTCGTCCAGGCCCCAGCCGGCCAGCGCCGTGGAGACCAGCTCGCGCACGTGACGCGCCGCCTGCGGGCGCGGGCGCAGGATCCAGTTGGCCACGCTCGCGCTGGGGATCCCGTCGAAGCGCGCGATGAGGAGCGCGACGTCGTCCTCGCGCTCGTCGGTGTGCAGGGCGCGCAGGACGTTCTCGCACAGGTCGTCGGGCGATGCCTCCAGCAGCGTCAGACTCTGCTGCAGGGTGGTCAGGCCGTCGGTGAGGTCCCGCTCGCGCGACTCGACCAGCCCGTCCGTGCACAGCGCGATCAGGCCGCCGTCCGGCGCCGCCAGCTCGACCGTCCGGAAGGCGACGTTGCCCACGCCCAGCGGCACTCCGGAGGGAACCGGCATCAGCTCTGTACGACCGTCCGGGTGGACGAACGCCGGCGGAACATGCCCCGCGTTGGCGATCGCGCAACGCCGGGCCACGGGGTCGTACACGCAGTAGACGCACGTCGCGATGTACTGCTCCTCGGACTGCCCGACCGTGTCGTCGAAGAGCTGGTCGAGGTGGCGCAGCACCTGGTCCGGCGGCGGGTCGAGGGCCGCGAGGGTACGGACTGCCGTACGCAGCTGGCCCATGGTGGCCGCGGACCGCACGCCGTGCCCCATCACGTCGCCCACGACGAGCGCGACCCGGCTGCCCGGGAGCGGGATGGCGTCGAACCAGTCGCCCCCGACCTGGGCGGCCGGGTTGCCCGGCAGGTAGCGGTAGGCGATCTCGACGCCCGGGAGCCGCGGTGGATGCTTGGGCAGCATGCTGCGCTGGAGGGCGTCCGCGACCCGTGCCTCCCGCTGGTAGAGGAGCGCCTTGTGGACGCCGAGGGCCGCCTGGTCGGCCATGAGCGTGGCGGTCAGTAGATCGGTCTCGTCAAAGCCGGCCCGCTCGGGCGCCCGGAGGAGCACCGCGAACCCGAGCAGGCGCTCATCCGCCCTCAGCGGCACGACCAGCAGCGACCCGGGCCACCCGGCCGGCAGGAGGCAGCCCACGTTGTCGCGGCCGTCGCCCGGGTCCGGCCACATGACCAGCTGCCCGCTCGAGACCGTCGAGGCGAACGGCCCGGTCAGGTCGGATACCGCCACCTTGCCGGCCAGTGTCCCGTCGCGCAGCCGCTCGTCATCGGCGACCGCGGCCTGCCGGAGGACGGCGTCCTCCGGCGTGTCGGGCAGATCACCCTCGTTGAGCACGGCCTCGTACAGGTACGTCGCGGCGAGATCGGCGACGCGCGGCACCATCGTCTCGCACAGGGCGATCACCACGTGAGCGAGGTCCAGGTCGCCCCCGATGCGCACCGTCGCACCGTGCAGGAAGGCGAGGTGTTCGCGTACCTCTGAGCGGTCCGCCCGCCCGTGCCCGCGCAACCTCACCGACGGCCGGCGCGGCAGAATACGAACAGCTGCATCTCGGGCGGGACCTCCGTACTGGCCGGGGCGTAGGACAGATGCCGCAGATCGTGGATCTTTCGCAGCACCGCGGGGATCTCCGCGCGGGGCAACATCAGAAGCGAGAAGAAAGCGACTATTCCCGAAAAATCCCCCAGGGGCGAATCAGGGTCGGCGACGTCGAGTACGCGCGACCCCGGCGCCAGCCGTTCGAGCAGCCACTCACCGGCCGCGACCTGGCCTTCCTTGTGCGGGAACGCTTCGTCGTAGTGCTCTGCTATCCGGTCGAACGCCCAGGCCTGCGTGGCCTGCCCCTCGGCGCGGGTGCCTGTCACGCCTGGATTCTCGGTCATCGCACCATCCTTCCTCGTTCGATTGCGCGCACCGGTGGCGCAGCCTATTCAACACGGAATCCCGCCGAAGCTCCGCAGAACCCCGGTTACACGTCTTGACAGAATTGGTATCTATTAGTGGGTGAGCGGGGAGATGGAGCCGTTCGGCCCGGCGTCCGGCGCCGATCCGGGCTTCCCCGTCACCTTTGGCTGAGGAGCCTGAGGAGACGCCGGAGGCCATGCCGCCGGGGAGTGCGGAACGGCACGGCCAGGCGGGTGCGGGCGGTCCGGCCGCGCAGGGTGATCGTGTTGCCGAGACGCCAGTGCGCCGCCTCGGCCGTGCGCGCGGCGGACACGACCGCGGCGGATGCGAGCAGCCGGTCGGGGGTGGACTTGGCGACGTCGCTGAGCCGGGCCGCCTCGTTGACCGGATCCCCGATCACCGTGTACTCCAGGCGCTTCTCCGCGCCGATGTGCCCGGCGACGACCTGGCCGGACGAGACGCCGATCCCGGCGAGGAGCTGCGGCAGCTCCGCCTGCAGGCGCCGGGAGAGCGCGCGGGCCGCGGCGAGCGCCTGGCCGGCCGGGTCCTCGACCGGCTGGGGCGCACCGAAGATCGCCAAGGCGGCGTCGCCCTGGAACTTGTTGATCAGGCCGCCGTAGGCCGTCACCACCTCGACGACGATGCCGAAGTACGCGTTGAGCAGGCCGACGACCTCCCCGGGCGGCCGGGTGGCGGCCAGCCGTGTCGAGCCCTGCAGGTCGGCGAAGATGACGGCGGCCTCGCACACCTCGCCGCCCAGCGCGACGCCGTGCTCCAGCGCGTGCCGGGCGACGTCCTCGCCGACGTGCCGCCCGAACAGGTCGCGCAGCCGCTCGTTCTCCCGCAGGCCCGCGGCCATGTGGTTGAAACCCGCCTGCAGCAGGCCCAGCTCGCTGGCGTCGTAGACGGGCACTGCCGCCTGGAGGTCGCCGCTCTCCACCTGGGCCAGCCCCTCGCGCACGGACTTCACCGGGTCGGCGACGGCCCGGGCGGCGATGTAGGTGACCTGGAATCCCACGAGGAGGGCGACCCCGCCGAGCGCGAGGATCGTGACCGCGAGCTGCGTGACGGACATCCCACTGACCACGAGCGCGGACAGCGCGGTGGCGATCAGCCCCAGGAGCGGTACCGCGCTGCCGAGCGCCCAGGCGAGCATGGCTCGCGGTGTGATGCCGAACCAGCCGTCATGGGCCGCGGGCCGGGAGGCCATCACCACCGTCGCGATCGGACGCAGCAGCCGCTCGGTGAGCAGGTAGACGATGGCGCAGGTGGTGATGCCGCCCAGCAGGGTGATCATGCTCACCTTCAGGGCCAGCAGCGGGGAGAAGTCCAGGTCGATCGCGGCCCATCCGGCGGCGCCGAAGCCCCACAGGGTGCCCTGCATCGCCATCAGCCGCAGCGGCCCGCGCAGCACCGCACGGCGTTCCGCCTCGCTGGGATCGCGCTGGTGACCGGCGAGACTGCGCAGCGGCTGGAACAGCCGCATTCCCCACGCCACCCCGATGGGAGCGCCGAAGACCACGTAGGAGGAGAAGACGGCCAGGTTGATCAACCGGATGCGGCCGGGATCGGCCAGGCCCGGCGGGTCCGGCATCACGAACGTCGCGAACAGCAGGACGAACAGCGCACCACTCAGATTGGCGCCCCCGACGGCCACGATGAGCAGCCACCGCGTACGGCGCTCCAGTACGGCGCGGGAGGCGCCGGGCGGGCCGTCGAGCAAGGCACGGAACTCCCCGGCCCGCGTCTTGCCGGCCACCGCCCACACCTCCCGTCCTGCGCATCCTGGACACCAGTGTGACCGATGTGTGCAAGCCGGGTGAAACGGACGGCGTCGTACGAGCTTCGTCCGACGGCCGGCATAAGCCGCCGGGCACCGCGCCCGCGCGCCCCGACGCCGTGAATCGGCCGGGGACGGGCGCATGGGACGGTTAGTGCCATGACGGCGATCCAGAGAATAGGCCTTGGGCTGGCGGCGCTGGGGCGACCGGCCTACATCAACGTGGGGCGGGAGGGGGAACTGCCCCCCGACCGCACGGTCGAGGCGATGCGGGCGGCCACCTGGGAGGTGCTCGACGCCGCGTACGCGGCCGGCGTCCGATGGGTCGACGCGGCGCGCTCCTACGGCCGTTCCGAGGAGTTCCTCGCCGGCTGGCTCGACGACCGCGGGCACCCCGGCATCACCGTCTCCAGCAAGTGGGGGTACGCCTACGTCGGCGGCTGGCGTGCGGACGCGGACGTGCACGAGGTCAAGGAGCACTCACTGAGCCGCTTTCGTGCACAGCTGGCCGAGACGCGGCGGTCGCTGGGCGAGCGCGGCGCGGTGTACCAGGTGCACTCGCTGACCGCGGACAGCCCGCTGTTCGGCGACATCGCCCTGCAGCGCGCCCTCACCGGCCTCGCCGACCAGGGCGTACGCGTCGGATTCTCCACCTCGGGGCCGGCGCAGGCCGAGACGGTCCGGCGCGCACTGGACCTGCAGATCGACGGACGCCGACTCTTCACAACGGTCCAGTCGACCTGGAACCTGCTGGAGTCCTCCGTCGCCGGCGCACTCCGCGAGGCCAAGGCCGGCGGCGCGCACATCCTTCTCAAAGAGGTGCTGGCCAACGGCCGCCTCGCCGTCGACCCGCCCCCCGCGCTGCGGCGCGCCGCGGAACGGCACGGCATCGGGCCGGACGCGGTGGCGCTGGCGGCGGCGCTCGCCCAGCCCTGGGCGGACACCGTGCTGTCCGGGGCGGTGAGCGTCGCCCAGCTGAACGCCAATCTCGCGGCCGCGACCGTGGTCCTCGACGAGGACGAGATCGCCGAACTCGCCGGTCTGGCGACCCGGCCGGCGGACTACTGGAAACGGAGGGCCGCGCTGGCCTGGACATGATCCGGGATCGCGCCCGGGAGTCGGCCGATTACCGGGACATGGGCGTTTCCATGCGCGAATATGGCTATTGACGGTCGGGTAGCGATCCGCGACGGTCATGGCACTCAAGTGAGGGACCTGATGTCAAGTCGACGCGGGACGGAAGGCTCGGTGCATGGGCGCATCTGACGTCAGGGGTGCCATCTTGGCGCTGATGGCGACCCTCATCTACTACCTGGGTTTCATCGTCTTCAGGGTCGCCGCGAACCGCATGCCCGTGCTGCGCGGCACCCGGCCGGTGCAGCTGATCAAGCACACCTACTCGAACTGGCTCTGGCTCACGGGCCTGATCGTCGTGCTGGCCGGCGTCGCCACCCAGGTGAAGGCGCTGAGCATGCTGCCGCTCAGCCTGGCCGAGCCGATCTTCGCCGCCAGCCTGGTCTTCATCCTCTTCTACGCGGCCGTCTTCTTCCGCGAGCGGCTCACCGGCCGTGAGTGGGCCAGCGTGGCGCTGTTCGGCGTGGCGACCGCTCTCATCGGAGTGTCGAACGGCCGGCGGGAGGTGCTCACCAGCACGGTCGCCGACCCGCTGATCCTGGCCGCCGTGGTGGTCCCCGGCGTGGTGGTCGGCGTGGTCGTGCTCGTGGGTTGCGACGTGCGCGCCTTCGGGAAGCATGCCCGGCCGCTGGCGGGCATCGCCTATGGCATCGGCTCGGGTGTCAGCCTCGGCGTGTCCGAGCTCGCCCTCAAGGGCGTGGCCGCGGTGTACAGCGCACACGGCCTGCTGGCCGCCCTCTACACCACGGGGTACCCGTACGTGGCCGTCGGGATGGCGGTGCTCGGTCTCGCCCAACTGCAGATCGGCCTGCAGCGCTGCCGCATGTCGATCGTGGTGACGGTGCTCACCGTGACCGCGAAGACCCAGCTGGCGGTCTTCGCCCCGCTGATGTTCAAGGAGCCGTGGCCGAGCGACCGTCTCCTGCTCGGCCTCCGCGTCGGCGCGTTCGCGCTGGCCATCGTCGCCCTGGTCCTCTTCCCGCGGCACGAGGCGGCGCAGGAGCCCTCCGGCATGACCCTCGAGCCGGTGCGCGAGCGCGCCTGACGGCGTGTTCAGGAGTGCCCGCGGAAGGCCTCCTCCAGCCACCAGGCGGCACGGTGGCCCGTCACCTTGGCGTGCACGACGAGCGGCCGGTCGCGTGGGCCGGCCAGCCATTCGGCCAGCGGGGCCAGGTCCTCACGGCGCCGCACGGTGAGCGCGGAACAGCCGAAACCTCGGCCGATCTCCGCCAGATCGGCCGGCGGGAACGTCACCGTGTCCAGCGGATGCCCGTCGGGCCCGAAGTGGTGGACCTCCGCGCCGTACGCCTCATCGTCGTAGACCACCACGAGCATGCCGAGTCCGAGGCGCACGGCCGTCTCCAGCTCGGCGACGCCCATGAGCGCACCGCCGTCGCCCAGCGCCGCCACGGTGAGCCGGTCGGGCCGGGCGGTCGCCGCTCCGATGGCGGTGGCCAGGCCCAGCCCGACCGACTGGAACGCCTGGGTGAAGACCAGCCCGTCGGCGTCCGGCACTTCGAGATACATGGCCGGGTAGCCCATGAAGTTGCCGGAGTCGACGGCGACCGTGCGCTCGGCCGGGAGCAGGTCGTCCAGGGCGATCGACAGCGTCCGTGGGTCGATGCGGGAGCCGTCGGACTCGTCGTCGTACGGCACGTCGCGCCAGCGGACCTCACGAGCCAGGCGCGCGGCCAGCTCGGGAGAGCGGTGACCGCGGGCCTCATACCCCCGGTGGGCGAGCTCGGCCTCGACGGCCCGCGCGGTCCCGGCCACGTCGCCGACCAGACCGAGGTCGATCGGCCGGTGCGCGCCGAGCGCGTCGGTGTCCAGGTCGACCTGGACGACCGTCGTGCCGTCGCCGACCAGCGTGCCGTGGCGCAGTGTCCACATGTTCAGCGCGCACCCCCACCCGATGAGCAGGTCGGCGCCGCCGATCAGCTCGGCCGCCACGGGTGAGGCGAAGCCGCCGCTGACGTCCAGGTCGAAAGGGTCGCCGCGGAACAGCCCGCGCGCCACCGCGGAGGTGGCGAGCAGCGCCCCGGTGCGCTCGGCCAGCGCCCGCAGTGGGTCGCGCGCGGCACGGGCGCCCCGCCCGGCGAGGAACACGGGACGACGGGCCTCCGCCAGGGCGTCGGCCAGCCGGGCGATCGCCGGGGGCGGCGGCACGGGCGCGCACGGAACCGGCGGCTCCGGGGCCGCGACGGGGCCGGTGTACTCGGCGGCCTGCACGTCGAGTGGCAGCCCGAGTACGACGGTTCGGTGTTCGGTGGCGGCCGTGCGCCATGCGCGGGCCGCGTCGGCCAGGGCCGTCGCGGGGGAGTGGAGCCTTTCGGGGACCGCCCCTACGGCCGTGGCCAGGGCCGCCTGGTCGATCCGGAAGTTCGAGCGCACCGCGGAGCCGGATGCCTCCGCGGCCAGCACCAGCAGCGGCGTGCGGCTCTTGGCTGCCTCGGCGATCCCGGTGAGCGCGTTGGTGAGACCGGGGCCCTGGTGCACCGACAGCACGCCGACGCCACCGCCGGCCCGGGCGTAGGCGTCGGCCATGGTCGCGGCGCCACCCTCATGCCGGGCGGCGACGAAGCGGGCGCCGGCCGCGATGAGCGCGTTGGTGACGTGGAAGTTGCCGCTGCCGACGACTCCGAAGACCGTGCCGGCGCCGAGCCGGGTCAGCGCCGCGCCGACCGCGTCCGCGACGATCAATGTTCGACCAGGGCCAGGACGCGCGCCGGGCTGCCCGATCCGCCCACGATCGGCAGCGGGGACGCGATCAGTGCGGCTCCGCGTGCCGGCAGCCGGTGGAGGTTGCGTAGCTGGGTGAGGCCGTACTTGCCGGCGCCGAGGAGGTACGAATGGCAGGGGAACGGCGGGTCCAGCGTGGGTGCGCCGCCGGCGTCGGTGCCGACGGTCTCCACGCCGATGCCGATGATCGGCGTCTCCTCGGCCAGCCAGCGCGCGCACTCGGCGGAGATGCCGGGCGTGTGCGAGCCGGCCTCGTCGGCGTTGAGGAAGGCCTCCTGGTGGTCGGAGCGTGAGTCCCAGCCCGTCCGGTAGAGCAGCCAGCCGCCGTCGGGCAGCGGGCCGTTGGTCTTCGCCCAGTCGCGTACGTGGTCGATCTCGAGCAGGAAGTCGGGATCGGAGGCCACCCGGTCCGCCACGTCCAGCACGACGGCCGGGGCGACGAGCCGCTGCGGCGCGACCTGGGAGACGTCCTCACCGTCGCGTCCGGTGATCCAGTGCACCGGCGCGTCGAAATGGGTTCCGGTGTGCTCACCGGTGACGATGTCGTTCCAGTACCAGGCCGGTCCCCGGTCGTCGTATCGGCTGATCTCAGTCAGCGAGAAGTTCACCGTGTTGGCGAACGGCTCGGGCAGGCAGAGGATCGGCGTCGTCTCGGACAGCGGGGCGGTCAGGTCGACCACCTCGATCGAGCCTCCGGCGATCGCGGAGGTCAGGTGAGCGAGCAGGGACATGGTTCCTCCCACCGGCCCGGAAGGGGGGCGTCCCCGCGGGCTGCCGCCCCGAACGTACCGGGCGCGGGCGCCCTTCGGCCACCCGCGCCCGGTGGGGGCGAACACGGGCCGGATCAGGCCCCGGCGCCCACCAGCCCGTGCGGGTCGAGTACGTACTTGCGCGCCGCCCCCTGGTCGAACTGCTGGTAGCCCTCAGGCGCCTGGTCCAGCGGAATGACCGTGGCGTTGACGTTGCGGGCGATCTGCACCCGATCGTGCAGGATCGACATCATCAGCCGCCGGTTGTAGCGCATGACCGGGCACTGGCCGGTGGTGAAGACATGGGACTTGGCCCAGCCGAGACCGATCCGGATGCCGAGCTGGCCGACCTTGGCGTTCTCATCGACACCGCCCGGGTCGCCGGTGACGTACAGGCCGGGGATGCCGATCCCCCCGGCGGCCCGCGTGATCTCCATGAGTGAGTTCAGCACGGTGGCGGGCTGCTCGCCGGCGGACCCTTCCGGGCCGTGGCCGCGGGCCTCGAAGCCGACACAGTCGACGGCCGCGTCCACCTCGGAGGTGCCGAGGATCTGCTCGACCTGTTCGCCCACGTTGTCGTGCGCCGACAGGTCGATGGTCTCGCAGCCGAAGCTCCTCGCCTGCGCGAGCCGCTCCTCCACCATGTCGCCCACGATCACGACGGCCGCGCCGAGCAGGAGGCAGGAGGTGGCGCAGGCCAGGCCCACCGGGCCCGCGCCCGCGACGTACACGGTGGATCCGGTCGTCACACCGGCGGTGTAGGCACCGTGGTAGCCGGTGGGGAAGATGTCCGACAGCATCGCCAGGTCGGGCAGCTTGGCCATGACCGTGTCGCGGTCGGCGGGGACCTTGAGCAGGTTGAAGTCGGCGTACGGAACGACGACGTACCGGGCCTGACCGCCATGCCAGCCGCCCATGTCGACGTAGCCGTACGCCGCGCCGGCCCGGGCGGGGTTGACGTTGTCACAGACCCCGGTATGGCCTTCCTTGCAGTTGCGGCAGCGGCCACAGGCGATGTTGAACGGGACGCTGACGATGTCGCCCTGCTTGATGAACTCGACGTCCCGGCCGAGCTCGACGACCTCACCGGTGATCTCGTGGCCGAGGGTGAGCCCGGCGGGAGCGGTCGTACGCCCGCGGACCATGTGCTGGTCGGACCCGCAGATGTTGGTGGCGAGCACCTTCAGGATCGCTCCGTGCTGGAGTGTCCGGCCGTTCTGTTCGTCCAGCACGAGTTTGGGGTAGTCCAGGTCCTCGACCGTTACCGTGCCCGGTCCCTGGTAGACGACGCCTCGGTTGGTGTCCGCCACGACTGGTCCCTCCAAATGGGGGTGGCTTGTCGGCACCGGGTGCGGGGCAAGACCCTGCCTGCGGTGTCTTGGCGGACCGAATTGTACGCCTTGCTAACTAGACCGTAAATGTCCGCGTGAACGGCTCAAACGGCTCCAGCAGGGATATGCCGGCGGCGTCAGTGGTGGGCGACCTCAGCCGGCGCCGAGCAGGCCGTGCGGGTCCAGCACGTACTTGCGCGCGGCCCCCTTTTCGAACTCGCTGTACGCCTCGGGCGCCTTCTCCAGCGGGATGACGATGGCGTTGACGTTGCGCGCGATCTCGGTCCGGCCGTGCAGGATCGCCATCATCAACTCGCGGTTGTAGCGCATGACGGGGCACTGGCCGGTGTGGAAGGACTGCGCCTTGTTCCAGCCGAGACCGAAGTGCAGCGCGAGCATCCCCATCCTGGCCGCCTCGTCCTTCGCACTCGGGTCGCCGATGGCGTAGTAGCCGGGGATGCCGATACGGCCCGGCGCTCGTGTGATCTTCATGAGCGTGTTGAGCACGATGGCGGGCTGCTCGGTGGTGCCGCCCTTCGATCCGTGGCCGCGGGCCTCGAACCCGACACAGTCGACGCCCGCGTCGACCTCCGGCACGCCGAGGATCTGTTCGATCGGCTCCGCCAGGTCCTCGTACTGCGTCAGGTCGATGGTCTCGCAGCCGAAGCTTCTCGCCTGGGCGAGCCGTTCCGGCCTGTGGCCGCCCACGATGACGACGGCGGCGCCGAGCAGGAAGCACGCCGTGGCGCAGGCGAGGCCGACCGGGCCGGGCCCGGCGACGTACACAGTCGACCCGGTGGTGACGCCCGCCGTGTAGGCGCCGTGGTAGCCGGTGGGGAAGATGTCCGACAGCATGGTCAGGTCGAGCATCTTCGCCATGACCGTGTCCCGGTCCGCGGGGAACGTCAACAGGTTGAAGTCGGCGTACGGGACGGCGGCGTACTTCGCCTGGCCGCCGGGCCAGGTGCCCATGCCGACGTAGCCGTACGCACCGCCCCATCCGCCCTCGTCATTCACTGTCTCGCAGACGTGGGTGTTGCGCTCCTTGCAGTTGCGGCAGCGGCCACAGGCGACGTTGAAGGGCACGCTGACGAGGTCGCCCTCATGGATGAACTCGACGTCCGCGCCGCACTCGATGACCTCGCCGGTCATCTCGTGGCCGAGCCTGAGACCCGGCTCGGCGGTCGTGCGCCCGCGCACCATGTGCAGGTCAGAGCCGCAGATGTTGGTCGCGATGACCTTCAGGATCACGCCGTGATGCATCGGGCGGCCGTGTCGTTCGAGCGTCGGGAACGGCAGGTCCTCGACCGTCACTTCGCCGGGTCCCCGGTAGACGACGCCCCTGTTGGTATCCGTCACGCCTGATCCCCCGGCAGGAGTGAGGTGGCGCACACAGGCGGTGGCAAGCCCCCGCCCCGCGGCGCCTTGTGCTCGCAGTCTACTCCGGGCGGATCGGCGGCAAATGTGCTGCTGGTGGGTGGCCGGAAAGAGAAATCGGATGGCGGGCGCGCCGGGGCATTCGAGGCGCCTGCCCCGGATCCGAACTGGTCGCAGCCCACGACGGTGGCCAGATCGCCGGCTACCCCTACGGGTACACACTGCCGGCGGATGCGCGCTGCATGACGAGGTCCTCGCCGGGCGGCAGGAGGAGCGCGCCACCTTGCTGGCCGAGCCGGACGAAGCGGCCCGCCCCCATCTACATCCATTGGGGCTGGGAGAAGATCGGCCAGCAGCGGCCGGCCTGAAGGCGCGCCACTATACGACTCGGTGATTCTCCCCCTGCGGTAATCTGCTCGCCGCTCGTGACGCCAGTGGCGCCCCCGGGAGGGGTTGGGGGAGAGTCACAGGTCGAAGCGGGTGGCACGGCCGTACCGCGCATTGGCCTGCCGCAATGACACTAGAAAGCCCCAGATTCCCTAGCCGGCTACTCCCACTTCACATCGGTGACGGCGTGGGTGAGCACGTGCGTGCGCAGTCCCGGCTTCCTCCTACGAGTCGGTCATGTCTGCCGTAGCGTTCTTGGCAGGGGCCAACTGGTGGTCGAGGTATGGGTGGTGGGCGGTTGTCGGGCGCGGGTGGCGACGATGTGGTCGTGGCGGCTGCGCGGGCGGGCGACGAGTCCGCGTTCGCGGCGCTGGTCGAGCGTCATCGGGGGGAGTTGCGGGTGCACTGCTACCGGATGCTGGGCTCGTTCGACGAGTCGGAGGATCTGGTGCAGGAGACGTTCCTGCGCGCGTGGAAGAACCTGGGTGGCTTCGAGGGGCGCTCGACGTTGCGGGCCTGGCTGTACCGGATCGCGACGAACGCCTGCCTCGACGCCCTCGACGGCCGGGCACGGCGGGTGCTTCCGCACCACGTGGCGGCGCCGTCGGATCCGAGCGTCCCGCTGCCGCCCCGTACCGACATCGCGTGGCTGCAGCCGTTTCCGGATCGGCTGTGGGAGCCCGTCGAGCCGAGCGAAGAACAGCCGGACGCCGTGGTGGTCGCCAGGGAGACGATCGAGTTGGCGTTCCTGGCCGCGATCCAGCACCTGCCGCCCAGGCAGCGGGCGGCGCTGATCCTGCGCGACGTACTCGGCTGGCCGGCGAAGCAGACCGCGGCGCTGCTGGAGGGCAGCGTGGCGTCGGCGAACAGCGCTTTGCAGCGGGCCCGGGCGACGCTGAAGGAGCATCTGCCCGAACGCCGCCTGGAATGGGCGCGGTCGGCGGAGCCCACCGAGCAGGAGCGGGCGGTGCTGCGGCGGTACATGGACGCGGTCGAACGTGCCGACCTCGCCGCGGTGGCCGACCTGCTGGCCGAGGAGGTACGGACGACGATGCCGCCGTACCCGATGTGGTTCCAGGGGCGCGACGCGGTCATGGCGGCGCTGACGGCGAGCTGGGACGCCGGCTCGCCGGGCTATGTCGGCCGGTTCCGGATGCTACCGACCCGGGCCAACGGGCGGCCGGCGGTGGCGGCCTACCTCCGTGGCCTCGACGAGCCCGCCTACCGTGCCTGCGCGATCTCCGTACTGCGGATCGAGGACGGCCGCATCGTGGAGGCCACCGCCTTCCACGAGCCGAGCCTCTTCCCCGCGTTCGCCCTGCCCCTGGCGTTGCCATCGACGGACCGATGAGTTTCTGGGCGATCTGCCGTCTCAACAGGGGTCAACCACGTACGGAGGTAGGTCATGGCCAAGTTGCTGTACTCGGGCACGATGTCGCTGGACGGTTTCATCGCCGGCCCCGGTGGTGATATGTCCTGGTTGACCCCGCACCTCGGGCCCAATCCAACGGTGGACGAGCTGATCGGCGAGATCGGCGCGCTTCTCGTCGGCAACCGCACCTTCGGCGGCGACGATCCGCACAGGGGCATCCCGGACAAGGAAGGCAAGCCGTTCGGCGGTGGGTGGAGCGGACCGCAGTTCGTACTGACCCACCACGCCCCGGACATCTCGGTGCCCGATGTCACCTTCGTCGGTGACCTCGACAGCGGCGTCGCCGCGGCCAAGGCCGCCGCGGGTGACAAGTACGTCAACGTACTCGGCGCCAGCGTCGCCCGGCAGTGCCTAGAAGCGGGTGTGCTCGACGAGATCTTCGTGTGCGTCGCGCCCGTCCTGCTCGGCGACGGCGTCCGGCTCTTCGACCACCCGGGCGGGACCAACGTCAAGCTCGAACGCATCAGCCTGACCCACGCGCCGCGAGCCACCAATCTTTGGCTACGCGTCGCTGGATGAGCCGTTGGTCAGGAGGCCAGTGTCTCGACCGATACCTGCCAGAGTCGCGTGGCGGCTTCGGGGTCGAGGGCGTACGCCGCGACGCCCCGGCGCGTGCCCGGCTGGTGGGCCTCTGCCTCGTTGCAGTCCTCGAAGTACCGGCCGCCGACGCCTTCGAGCAGTGGCGCCGTCGCGACCAGCACGGACGTGGCCGCGCCCTGCTCGGGCGTCTTCCACGCCGGACCGCCGCCGCCGGCCTGGGCGCGCATCCGGTCGAGGTCCTCGTCGCTGACATACCGTTGCAGGTTCGTCCGGATCCCGCCCGGATGCAGCGCGTTGACGGTGATGCCGTCGCCCGCCCAGCGCTTCGTCGCCTCGACCGCGAACAGGACGTTGGCCGTCTTGGCCTGCCCGTACGCGGCCCATGGCTCGTACGCGCGCTCGCGGAAGTGGATGTCGTCGAAGACGACCGGCGAGCGCTGGTGCGCGCTCGAGCTGACCGACACGACGCGGGCCCCGCCGGCCGCCGCGAGCGCCCGGTGCAGGCCCGTGGCGAGCGCGAAGTGACCGAAATGGTTCGTGGCGAACTGCAACTCCCAGCCCTCCGGGGTACGCATCTCAGGCGATGCCATCACGCCGGCGTTGTTGACGAGAATGTGCAGCGGGCCGTCCCACGCGGCGACGAACGACGCGACGGACGCCTGGTCGGCGAGGTCCAGCGGCGCGACGAGGACCTGCTTGTTGCCGGTGGTCGCGATGATGTCCTCGGCGGTGCGCTCTCCTGCCTGAAGGTTGCGGACCGCGAGGGTCACCTCCGCGCCCGCGCCGGCGAGCGCCCGGGCGGTCTCGATGCCGAGGCCGGATGCCCCACCGGTCACGATGACGCGGCGGCCGGCGAGATCGATGCCGTCCACGACCTCGGCGGCCGTGGATTCGGCGGTGAACGGCGTGGTGATGCGTGCGGTCGCAGTCATGATTTTTCCCGTCTCGCTCGGCGATGCGGATCGGGAGGCCAACCGATAGGATGAAACGGAGGAGCCTCCACTACGAAAGACCTTAAGCGGAGCATCCTCCGCTTTGCAAGTCGTACTCCGAAGCCGGACAGTTGGCTGCGAGACTCAGAACGGACTGACCAGGAGGAGCCGTGTCGGCCACCGGCGCCCGGCCGTTGCGCGCAGACGCACAGCGCAACCGCGATCGGCTGCTCGACGCCGCCGTACGCGCGTTCTCCCATGATGGGCCGGACGTGACGCTCGACGCGATCGCCAAGGACGCCGGCGTCGGCATCGGTACGCTCTACCGCCATTTCCCGACCCGTGAGGCGCTCGTCGAGGCGACGTACCGCAACGAGCTCGCGCGGCTGTGCGACGCCGTGGCGGACCTCCTGGAAACCATGCCGCCGGACGAAGCGACGCGCACCTGGATGGATCGCTTCGTCGACTACATGACGACCAAGCGCGGCATGGCCGGCGCGCTACGCGCGGTCATCGCCTCCGGGGGGAACCCCTACGCGGAAAGTCGTGACCGGCTGACCGCCGCGATCACGACGCTGCTTCACGCCGGCGTCGCCGCCGGGACCGTACGCTCGGACGTCGAACCGGGCGACGTGCTCGCGAGCCTGAGCGGGGTGTCCCTCGCCGCCGGCGAGCCGGCGCAACGCGATCAGGCCCGCCGCATGCTCGACCTGCTGATGGACGGCCTGCGCTACCGCGCCACCTCCGCGCACTGACGGCAGAAAGGCCCCTACTCTCACCGGCCAGGCCGGTCGTACGCTCAGGTTCGAGATCGCGTTCCTGGTCGCCGGTATGCGCCGAGGAATGCGGATCGCCCGGGGATGGTTGTCGGGGCCGAGGGCCGGTCGCCGTCGAGCGGTGAGACCGGCCTCGACACTTCCGGCCCCTCGAGGAGAACCCGTACGTGACGACGACAACTCCGCCCGCGACCTCGAAGGGCGTCGGCTTCCGGTCGGAGCGCGGCCCCGTGCTCGCCGCCCTCATGCTCAGCACCGGCCTGGTGGCGCTCGACAGCACGATCATCGCCACGGCGGTGCCGTCGGTCGTCAGTGATCTCGGCGGGTTCTCCCAGTTCCCGTGGCTGTTCTCGATCTACCTGCTCACCCAGGCGGTCACCGTGCCGCTGTACGGGAAGCTCGCCGACTCGCTCGGCCGCAGACCGGTGATGTTCTTCGGGATCGCCGTCTTCCTGCTCGGGTCGGTGCTGTGCGGCGCCGCGTGGAGCATGCCCGCGCTGATCGCCTTCCGCGCGGTGCAGGGCATCGGCGCAGGCGCCGTCCAGCCGATGAGCATGACGATGGTCGGCGACATGTACACCGTCGAGGAGCGCGCGCGGGTGCAGGGGTACCTCGCGAGCGTCTGGGGCATCTCCGCGGTCATCGGGCCGACTCTCGGCGGCGTCTTCTCGCAGTACCTGTCGTGGCGCTGGATCTTCTTCGTCAACCTGCCGCTGGGCGCGGTCGCCGCCTGGATGCTCGCCCGCAACTTCAAGGAGCGCGTGACGCGGCGTCGGCACCGTATCGACTACACGGGGGCCGTGCTGCTCACCGCCGGCTGCTCCCTGATGATCCTGGGGCTGCTCGAAGGCGGGGTGGCGTGGGCCTGGGGCTCCACCGCGAGTCTGCTGATCTTCGCGGTCGGTCTGCTGATGCTGGTCGGGTTCGTCTTCGTGGAGCGGAGAGCGGCCGAACCGGTGCTGCCGTTGTGGGTCTTCGGCCGCCGCATATTCCTGGGCGGCAGCTTCGCGGCGGTGGGTGTGGGCGCGCTGACGATCGGCCTCAGCTCGTACGTGCCGACGTACGCGGAGGGTGTCCTCGGCACCGGCGCCGTGATGTCCGGGTTCGCCCTGGCCGCGTTGACCATCGGCTGGCCGCTCGCGGGCTCTCAGGCAGGACGCATCTACTTGCGCATCGGCTTCCGTGACACGTCGCTCATCGGCAGCGTGTTCGTCGTCGCGGGTACCGTGCTGTGCGCCCTGCTGAGCCTGCACGCGCACATCTGGGAGGTCGCGGGCGCCTGCTTCGTGGTCGGCCTGGGGCTGGGACTCACGGCGAGCCCGACGCTCGTCGCCGTGCAGTCCGTCGTCGGGTGGGACCGGCGCGGCGTCGTCACCGGGACGAACATGTTCAGCCGTTCGCTCGGGAGCGCCGTCGGGGCGGCGGTGTTCGGGGCGATCGCCAACGCCACCCTGGCCGGCCGGTTCGCCCATCCGCCGGCCGCGCTGGCCGGCCGCCTGCCGAAGAGCGTCGACGCCACGAGTCTCGTGCTCAGCGGCCACGGCCAGGCGCGGCACTCGGCGGCCGCGACGTTCGTCCGGAGCGCCCTGTACGACGCCGCTCACCACGTCTTCCTCGCGCTCGTGGTGGTGGCCGTCCTCGGCATCGCCGCGCTGCTGCTCATGCCCCGCCGTGCCGAGCAGCTCAGCTTCGACTCTGAGAACAGTTGACGCCCTCCCCGGCCGCGCCCGCCCGCATCTGACGGGCGTGGCCGGACACCGGTCACGCCGCCTTGGAGGGGAGGAGCCGGGTGACGTCGTCGCGTAGGTCGGCGAGGTCGACCCCGGCGTCCACGAGAGCACGGGCCGCGAGACCTTCTCCCTCGCGGAGCAGCCCGAGCAGGATGTGCCCGGTGCCGATGTGGTTGTGCCCGAGCCGCAGGGCTTCACGTAGTGAGAGCTCAAGCACTTTCTTGGCCCGTTTGCTGAAGGGGATGTGTCCGTTATTCACGGGCTTGCGTCCCTTTGCCTCCAGCGCGCCCGGCCCGAAGCTCGCCTCCGTGGCCCTCCGGACCTCGTCCAGGTCGATCCCGAGGATGGCGAGCGCGTCCGGGTCGAGCCCGCCCTCGGGCGATCCGGCGAGGCCGGCGATCCGCCGGCGCAGGTCCGCGACGTCGAGCCCGCGTTCGCTCAGCGCCTGCGCGGCCGGGCCGTGACCTTCGTCCAGCACGGCGACCAGCAGATGCTCGGTGCCGATGAAGGGATCGCGTGACCGCCGCGCCTCCTCCTGGGCCAGTCGCACCACGAGGCGCGCCCCGTCCGTGAACCGTTCGAACATCCCTACTTCTCCTTTCCGAGGATTCGCCGACCGGCGCCGTGCTTCTTGTGGACCGCCTGCCGGCTGACGCCGAGGCAGACGGCGATCTCCTGCCAGGACCATCCCTGGTCGCGCGCGTTTCCGACCTGCAGCGCCTCGAGCCGCTCGGCGAGTTCGCGCAGTGCGCGGACCGCCCGCAGCCCGACCGCCGGGTCGCGGCTGCCCGCCTCCTGGGCGAGCTGGACTCCATTGCTCATACCGTCAACGTAGGTTGACGTATCGCGTATTGTCAACCCATGTTGACGAGTGAGTCTCACCGAATGAGATTCGACTCACCGGCTCGTGATCTTCCCCTTCGTGGAGGGCTTGGCCATACTCGACGGACGGGCGCCGCGGCAGGAGGCCCGTAGGGACGAAGGACGAGGGATGACGGTTCTCACCAGCGCGCTCGACCCGGCCGGCGAGGTGTACGCCGCGCGGCGGGCGGTGATGCTGGCCAAGATCGCCGAGCTGGACGCCGAGCACGCCAAGGCGGTGGCCGGCGGCGGCCCGAAGTACGTCGAACGGCACCGTAAGCGCGGCAAGCTCCTGGCGCGCGAGCGGATCGAGCTGCTCCTCGACCCGGACGCGCCGTTCCTGGAGCTGTCACCGCTGGCCGCCTGGGGGAGCGACTTCGCGGTCGGCGCGAGCGTCGTCACCGGGATCGGCGTCGTCGAGGGCGTCGAATGCGTCATCGTCGCCAGCGACCCCACGGTGCGCGGGGGGTCCAGCAATCCGTGGACGGTGCAGAAATCCTTCCGCGCCGCCGACATCGCGCTGGAGAACCGGCTGCCGCTGATCAACCTCGTCGAGTCCGGGGGTGCGGACCTGCCGACGCAGAAGGAGATCTTCATCCCCGGCGGCCGGATATTTCGTGATCTGACCCGGTTGTCGGCTGCGGGTATTCCGACGATCGCCCTGGTGTTCGGCAACTCCACGGCCGGCGGCGCGTACGTCCCTGGCATGAGCGACCACGTGGTCATGGTCAAGGAACGTGCCAAGGTCTTCCTCGGCGGCCCTCCGCTGGTCAAGATGGCCACCGGCGAGGAGTCCGACGACGAGTCGCTGGGCGGCGCCGAGATGCACGCCCGCACGTCCGGCCTCGCCGACCACCTCGCCGAGGACGAGCACGACGCCCTCCGGATCGGCCGCCGCGTCGTCAGGCGCCTCAACTGGCGCAAGCTGGGCGACCCCCCATGCGGCCCCGCGGGCGTACGGGCTCC
>JAOPYL010000168.1 GCA_025964625.1 Actinoallomurus sp.
GGCCCGATCGGCCGGCCAGCCGTCCCTCCCCAGAGCCGCGACGAGGGCGGCGAGTGTGGCGTCGCCCGCGCCGATGGTGTCGGCGACCTCGATGGCGAGGCCGGGGTGGTGGACGGTTCCATCGGCGGTGTATGCCGTGGAGCCGCGCTCGCCGAGGGTGAGCACTACGGCGCGTGTGCCGAGCCTGAGGATGTGCGCGGCGACAGCGTCGCCATCGTCCTGATAAAGGGTTTGCGCGTCGGCGACGCTCATCTTCACGAGCGTGCAGGCACCGGCGACGCGCTCGAAGTGCCGGCGGAACAGCGCGATGTCGGTGATGAGGTCGGCCCGCGGGTTCGGGTCGATCGCCCGGAGTCCCGGGCAGGTGCGTACCGTGTCGCGCAGGAGCGTGGCCTGGGCGGGATCGGAGATCGATGGTGCGCTGATCACCACCGAGGCGGCTCCCGCGACCGAGTCCGCCTCGGCGGCGCCGATGTGAACGCGACGCAGCCGCGTGTCACTGAACGTGTAGCCAGGTTCGTCGGCGACCTGCCGGGCCCGCGCGACCCGAGTCGGCAGTTGCCCGGGGGCGACATGCAGGGCGACATCCTCGGCGCTGAGGAAGCTCCGGATGCGGTGACCGTCCTCGTCCGTCCCGAACGCGGTGATCAGGTCGACCGGCCGTCCGAGTCGGCGCAGGGCGGTGGCGACGTTGAGCGCGGACCCACCGCAGAATCGGCGTATGTTTCCGTTGTCGTCCTGGACCTCGTCGATGACGGTATCGCCGATGACCACGTTCCCGGGGAGGTGACCGGCTCCCCGTCCGGGTTCGAGATGCCTCATTGCATGTTGGTGTGTCGGGCCTGCATCTGCTCGTAGGAGCCGTCCTGGCCGGCGGCGAGTGCCATCACGACCGAGTCCATCATCAGGAGCGCGCCTTGCTCGAACAGGCTGCCGCCGAACTGCCGGGTCTGCGCCCTGGGCACTTCCAGGACCACGTGGGCCAGCCCGGCCAGCGTGCTCGTGGCGTTCGCGGTCACGACGAGGGTCCGGGCTCCGATCTCGACGGCCCGGCGGGCGAAGTGCAGGGAGACAGGTGTCTCGCCGGAACCGGAGATGACCAGGAGGCCGTCGCCGGCGCGCACTGCGGGCGCGGTCGCCTCGCCGAGCACGTGAACGTGGCGGCCCAGGTGCATCAGCCGCATCGCCGTCATCCGTGCGACCAGGCCGGAACGTCCCTGGCCGGTGGTGAACCAGCGACGGTCACCGCTCCGCAGCTCGGCGACGGCCCCGGCGAAGGATGACGCATCGACCTCACCCAGGAGCGTGGCTAGCTCATCGCGGACGGCCAGCCATGTCCGGCTTCCTTGAGCTGATGGCGCATCCATTCGGTTGTTCCTCTCGGGTCGCTCGCGGAGGTGATGGCGCCCCCGACGACGATCACATCGGGTCCGGCGGCCACGGCGCCGGGCAGGCTGGATCGGTCGATCCCGCCCGCGAGGGAGATCCGCCATCCCGCGCGCCGCGCCTCGGCGGCCATGCCGATCACGGTGTCGGTCGAGTCGTCACCCGCGAGGCGGACGTCGGTCGGCGAGTGCAGGGACAGGTAGGCGACGGCGGCGGGGTATTCATGGGCGAGGACGCCCGCGATCGACCGTTCGGTCAGCGTGTCCACCACGATGTGGCCGCCGCGCCGCTCAGCGACCTGTGCGACCGCGGTCATCGTGGCCGCGCTCGCGCAGGACAGCACCGTCATGAACCGGGCGCCCGCGCCGAAGACCATCTCCGCTTCGAGCGCGCCGGCGTCGACGGTCTTGGTGTCCGCCAGCACCGCCACGCCGGGAGCCGTTTCGCGCACGGCCGTGATCGCGCTGGTACCGAAGCGTTTCAGCAGGGGCGTGCCGACCTCGATGATGTCCACCAGGTGTTGCACCAGCGGCAGCACTGCGAACCCTGCAGGGTCGTCGAGTGCGAGTTGCAGCAGCATTCTTTTATCTCCGATCGTGGCCGGCGGCCCGGCCCTGGCTCAGGATTCGGCGACGGTGACCAGGACCTTGACCTGCTCGGGGTCGCGTGAGGCGGCGAAGGCCCGGTCCGCCTCTTCCAGCGGGTAAGTCGCGGTGACCAGTTCTCGCACATCCACGGCGCCCGAGCCGATCAGGGCGAGCGCGGCGCGGAAGTCCTCCGCCACGTACATCAGCGCGCCCTCGATCCGGATCTCACGATCCTGGACGAGATCCAGCCGTATCGGCGTTCCGCCCGCGGCGCCGACGCCGACGACCACGACGAGGCCGCCCTTGACGACCATGCCGATGGCCTGCGCCATCGAGCGCTCGCGCGCCACACAGTCGAAGACCACGTCGGCGGGGCCGTCCAACGCCTCGTGGGCCCGCGCGGGGAGGTCGGGCGCGTCGGCCGGCAGCGCCGCGTCGGCGCCCAGCCGTACCGCCCGTTCACGCTTGCCGGCGAGCAGGTCGGTGACGACGACCCGGGCGGCGCCCGCGTGCTTCGCCGCGACCATGACCAGCAGCCCGATGGGGCCGGCGCCGAGGACGACCACGGTACGGCCGCGCAGATCGCCCGCCTTGCCGACCGCGTGGAGCGGGGTGGCGAGCGGTTCGACGAACGCCGCCTCGACATCGGACATCGCGGCAGGGATCGGATGCACCCGATCCGCGGAGATGGTGAACAGGTCCGCCATGCCGCCCGGAGTCTGGCAGCCGAATACCTTCAGCTCCTGGCAGATGTTGTACCGGCCGGAGCGGCACTGCGGGCAGTCGCCGCAGTACAGGTTCGGCTCGATGGTGACGCGGTCTCCGGGAGCGAACCCGTCGACCCCTTCCCCGGTGGCCGCGACCACTCCGACGACTTCGTGGCCGGGGCGGTACGGCAGGTCGATGAAGGGGTGCGTGCCGAGCGCGGCGTGCATGTCCGAGCCGCACACCCCCACGACTGTGCTCCGCACGAGGAGCTCGCCGGCGCCGGGGACGGGTGCGGGCACCCGCTCGACGGTCACGTCGTCGATGGACCTGACGAGCACCTGGCGTATCTGTTCGGGCACGACTCTCCTTGCCATTCCGGATTCAGCGCGGATCTCGATGCTTTCGGTGGTTCGCCGGCCCGGTCACCACACCGTGTAGCCGCCGTCGACGACGAGTACCGAGCCGGTGATGAACGACGCAGCGTCGCTGGCCAGGAACACCACGGTCGGCGCGATCTCCTTGGGCATGGCGTACCGCTGCTGCGGGGTGTCCTCGATCCAGTACCGGCGGAGGTCGGGCCGGTCCACCGGCGCCATCTCCGTCTTCACGTAGCCGGGGGCGACGGCGTTCACGCGGATACCCGCACCGGCCCACTCCCCGGCGAGCGACTTGGTGAGGTGGTGCACGGCCGCCTTCGAGGCGTTGTAGGCGGGCTGCCACTGCGGGCGGTTGACGATCAGGCCCGAGATCGAGCCGATGTTCACGATCGAGCCGCCGCCGGCGGCCATCATGTGCCGGCCGGCCGCGATGCTGCACTTCCACAGCGCGCGGACGTTCAGGTCGAACACCTGTGACCACTCGCTGTCGGTCACGTTCCACGACTCGTTGTGGAAGCAGGTCCCGGCATTGTTGACCAGGATGTCCAGGCCACCGAGCGCGTCGAGCGCCTCCTGGGTCATTCGGTTCACGTCGGCGTCCTCGGTGATGTCGGCGGTGATCGGAACGAGTGTCAGTCCCTCCTCGGCGGCCTCCCGCACCACGGACG
>JAOPYL010000209.1 GCA_025964625.1 Actinoallomurus sp.
CCCTGGACGTCATCACCCAAGCCCGCACCGCCGGACTCATCACCAAGTCCAACCTCATCCTGGGCATGGGCGAAACCCGCCAGGAGATCACCCAGGCCATGCGCGACCTGCACGACGCCGGCTGCGCACTCCTCACCATCACCCAATACCTCCGACCCCCCCCCCGCCACCACCCCGTCGCACGCTGGGTGAAACCGGAAGAGTTCGTGGAGCACAAAGCCGAAGCCGAGCAAATCGGCCTTACCGGCGTCATGTCCGGCCCCCTCGTCCGCTCCAGCTACCGCGCCGGACGCCTCTACCAGCAGGCCATGGAGGCCCGGCGGGTCACGGCCTAGCGATGGCGATCAGCGTCTTCGACCTGTTCAAGATCGGCATCGGACCGTCCAGCTCGCACACCGGCGGCCCGATGGCGGCCGCGCACAGGTTCGCGCGCGGGCTGGCAGGCGATGACCTGCTGGAGAAGACGGCCTCGGTGCACGTGATCCTCTACGGGTCGCTGGGGCTCACGGGCAAGGGCCACGGCAGCGACAAGGCCATCATTCTGGGCTTGGAAGGCGACAAGCCGGAGCTGGTCGACGTCGGCACCGTCGACCAGCGGCTGGCCGCGGTCCGGGACAGCGGCGTCATCCGGCTGTTCGGCGAGCAGCAGGTGCCCTTCGCCGTCGGTGAGCATCTCGTCTTCGAACGCAAGGAGTCGCTCCCCCACCACCCCAACGGGATGCGGTTCACCGCGTACGACTCTGGCGGCACCGTGCTGCGGGAGAAGGTCTACTACTCGGTCGGTGGCGGCTTCGTCGTCGACGAGGACGCCACCGGCGCGGACCGCATCAAGCCCGACGACACCAAGGTGCCATATCCCTTCGCGACCGGCGCCGAGCTGCTCGCCCACACCCGCGAGACCGGGCTGTCGGTCTCGGCGCTGATGATGGAGAACGAGAAGGCGTTCGGCCGCGACGAGCCGGAGATCCGGGAGCGCCTCCTCGACCTGTGGCGGGTCATGCGGGAGAGCGTGACGCGCGGCTGCTCCCGGGAGGGGCTACTGCCGGGCGGCCTGAAGGTACGCCGCCGCGCTCACCAGCTCCACCGCAAGCTGGTCACCGAGACCGCCGCGGACCCTCTGCACGCCATGGACTGGGTGACGCTGTTCGCCCTCGCGGTCAACGAGGAGAACGCCGCGGGCGGCCGGATCGTCACCGCCCCGACCAACGGGGCCGCCGGCATCGTCCCGGCCGTGCTGCACTACTACGACCGGTTCGTGCCCGGCGCGTCCGACGGCGGCGTCATCCGGTTCCTGCTCACCGCCGGCGCGATGGGCGTGCTGATCAAGGAGAACGCCTCCATCTCCGGCGCCGAGGTCGGCTGCCAGGGCGAGGTCGGGTCGGCCTGCTCAATGGCGGCGGCCGGCCTCACCGAGGTCCTCGGCGGCACCCCCGAGCAGGTGGAGAACGCCGCCGAGATCGGCATTGAGCACAACCTCGGCCTCACCTGCGACCCGGTCGGCGGGCTGGTCCAGGTGCCCTGCATCGAGCGGAACGCGCTCGCCTCGATCAAGGCCATCAGCGCCGCCCGCCTCGCGCTGCGCGGCGACGGCCGCCACTTCGTCTCTCTCGACAAGGCCATCAAGACGATGCGTGACACCGGCCGCGACATGCTCGACAAGTACAAGGAGACCTCCCGCGGCGGCCTCGCCGTCAACGTCATCGAGTGCTGAGCGCGAGACAGCGACGAAAGCGGCCATTCACCGCTCCTCTCCATGACCACCTCCTGTAACCCGGCTCGCTACGGTGGGTCGCATGGACAGTTCGCCCGCGTCTTCCGACATCTCGCCCGAGATCGTCGCACTCAGAGCCTCGTCGTTCGGCGGTCAGGCGGCGGCCTATGCCGCTGAGCGGCCCGACTACCCCGACGCGGCGGTGGTCTGGGCGCTCGAACCCGTTTCCGCCCGTACGCCGCTGCGCGTCCTCGACCTGGCCGCCGGCACCGGGAAACTGACCGCGGGGCTCCTCCGGCACACCACCGACGTCGTCGCGGTAGAGCCCGATCCCGCGATGCTCACCGAACTCAGGCGCGGCCTGCCGGATACCCGGGCACTGGCGGGCACGGCCGAGGAGATCCCGCTCCCCGACGAGTCGGTGGACGCGGTCGTGATCGGGCAGGCGCTGCACTGGTTCGACCTGGACCGGGCGCTGCCGGAGATGGCCCGCGTACTCACCCGCGGCGGGGTGCTGGCCGGGCTCTGGAACCTCGACGACGACAACGTGCCATGGGTGAAGGGGCTGAAGACGGCCTCCGGGAGCCGCGTGTCGTTCAGCCGGTGGAGAGGCCACGCGACGCTCGCGCCGAGTCCGTACTTCCCGGCGGTGGAGTTCGGGAAGTTCTCGCACGTCCAGCGACGCACCGCGGAGTCGATGGCGGCGACGGTCGGCACCCACTCGCACGTGCTGATCCTGTCCGACGGTGAGCGAACGGAGCTCATGAACCGGGTCCTCGGCTATCTGCGGGCGACGCCGGAGACCGCGTCCGGGGAGTTCGAACTCCCACTCGTCACCGTCACGGCCCGCGCGATCCGCGGGTAGACGTCCGGCCCGGAGGCGGGACCGCACCGGCCGTCAGGGCACACGCCATTCGCCGCGGTCTTCGGCGAACTCGGCGTTCAGGGCGTACTGCACGTCGGTGACCTTGGCCTTCTTCGGCACCGCGAACACCACGAAGCCGGACTTGCTCTGACCGTGCCGCAGCCGCACCACCCTGGCGAAGCCGGCGCCGGCGGACACCGTCGCCACCGTGGGGTCGTAACCGCGTCCGGAGCCGTCGACGGCCTTCGCGCCGTACGTCGGGCTGTCGTCGTACGTCGTGTCGCCGACGTTCTTCAGCACGAACCGCACGGCCATGAACCGTTCGCCCTTGCGCGGGTTCTCGAACGCGCCCTTGCCGATCGCGGTGGCCACCACCTGTTCGACCCTGACGGCGAGTCTGAGCCTGCCCGCGCCGCCGGCATCATCGGTGCCGGTGAGAGTGACGACGTCGCCGACGTTCACCCGGTGCACCCGGACCGGCGGAGCGCTGCCGGCCGGCTGTGGATTCTTCGCCGTCTGCGCGGCATTGCCGCAACCGGCGAGCAGCACCGCCATCCCGGCGGCGAGAACCAGCCTCCGCACGAACGCCGCTCCCCATCGAGGACCTTGACAACCGGGCCTCATGATAGGGATGCGCGGCGATCAAGGCGACCGGGGGGCGAGCCAGTGCCCGGGATCCAGCCGGCGCAGCGCGAGCTCGGCGAGCAGCGCGGCTCCATCCGCCGGCACCGCGTCGTCAGAGTACGCGGCGCTCCCCGGCCGGCTCATCGCAGATCATACGGAAGTCCACCACGCCTCCGAGATCCTCGCGATTCAGTGTGGTCCGCAGCCGGACCATCGCGTCGTCGCGTATGCGCCGCCCCAACTCCCCGAGGTCGGCCTGGTCGTCGCAGGTGACACGGACCGTGATCCGGGGGCGCCGGGCGCTCCCCGCGAGCCGGGCGCGCGCCCGCCGCACTCCGGGATAGGACATGACGTCGGCCGTGACGGCGCGGGTGGCGACACGCGCGGCCATCCGGGTCGCACCCGACGTCGCGTCGCCCAACGCCAGCCGGCGCAACGAGCGGCTCCGCACTTGCGCGGTCAGCCAGCCGCAGCCCAGCACGGCCACGGTGCAGGCCCCCGTGGCCACGGACGGCCAGAACCACCCATGCGCCGACACCCACCGCGACATCACGGCGGTGAACAGCGGCCGATCGGCATGCGCACGCCCGAAGGCGCCGAGCCCACCCGCCACCGCCGTGCCACCGGCGGCGAGCAGGATCAGGCCGGTGAGCGCCAGCCAGACACGGTTCCGCATCTCAGTCCTTCCGCCGGCTCAGCCGCACGGCGACCCGGGGTGGCCGCAGGGGATCGAGGCCGTCGAGCCGGGCGTGCACGGCGCCGGCGACCTGGTCCCCGAGGTCGCCCGGATCGCCGAACCCGGTGACCGCGTGCACCACGGTGCGTGACCGCAGCCGTCCGCGCAGTCGGATCGTCGCCCCGGCGATGCCGGGCACGTCCTGGGTGGTGGCGCGCAACATCACGCGGAGCGACGACCGGCGGACGCCCGTCACGAACCGCGGATCGTCGCCGGCCAGGGCCATCGTGCGCGCCCGCCCGGGCAGCAGGGCCGACAGGACGAGCAGCAGCCCGGCGAGCGCCACTCCGCCCCCGGTGGCGAGCACGACCGGATCACTCCACCGCAACGTGTGGATCAGCCGGCCGGCCGGGGCGGAGACCGCGGGCCGCAGGACCGGGTGGCCGAGCATGGTCGAGATCACCTGCGCCGCGACCGAGGCACCGGCGGCCGTCAGCAGCGATGCCATGAGAACGGCCAGAACCACCCGCCGCGGCCGGAACGCGCGTATCGCCGCCCGGCAGGCGCCGGAGTTATCCGGGACCAGGAGTTCCTCGACCGTCACCAGCTCGCACAGGGAATCGGACCGATTACGCACCGTGATATTAGATCACGCTTCGCAGGCCCTGCTCAGCGGAACACGACGGTCCGGTCGGCGTTGAGGAAGACCCGGTGCTCGGCATGCCAGCGCACGGCGCGGGCCAGCGCCAGGCACTCCATGTCCCGGCCCACCGCCATCAGTTCGTCCGGCCCGTGCGTGTGGTCGACCCGCGCGACCTCCTGCTCGAGGATCGGCCCCTCGTCGAGGTGGGGGGTCACGTAGTGCGCGGTGGCGCCGATGAGCTTCACGCCGCGGTCGTGCGCCTGGTGGTACGGCTTCGCGCCCTTGAAACTCGGCAGGAACGAATGGTGGATGTTGATGATCCGGCCCGGCAGCTTCGCGCACAGGTCGTCCGACAGCACCTGCATGTAGCGGGCGAGTACGACGAGGTCCGCCTGACAGTGCTCGACCAGCGAGAGTATCTCCGCCTCCTGCGCGGGCCGGGTCTGCGCCGTGACCGGCAGATGGTGGTAGTCGACGCCGTACGACTGGGCCAGCGGCCGCATGTCGGGGTGGTTGGACGCGACCGCCACGATGTCGATGGCCAGGAGGCCGGAGCGCTGCCGGTAGAGCAGGTCGTTGAGGCAGTGCCCCTGCCGGGACACCAGGATCAGCACCCGGGGCCGCACGGCGAGGTCGTACAACCGCCACTCCAGCGCGAACTCCGGGGCGAGCACCGTGAACGCCTCGGTGAGCTCGTCGTCGAGGCCGTCCGGGGCGTCGAACTGCGTCCGCATGAAGAAACGGCCGGTACTCCGGTCGCCGTACTGCTGGCTCTCCACGATGTTGCAGTCGCGCTCGGCCAGCACCCCGGAGATCGCGGCCACGATGCCCGGCCGGTCGGGACATGAGAGGGTCAGCACGTGACGGCTCATGATGTGACCCCCTGTCCGGCTCGAGGACATGCTCTGACCTCGGTTCATGAGCCTACGTGAACCTCCGCGGCGAGCCCGCCGGCGATCTGTGGCCGATCATCAGGAGTAGGCAAAAACTGCCGCCACGCGATCGAGTCGGCTGTCGCACCTCCGGTACTACGGTCCATACTTCACCGGGCGGACCGGGACATTTAAGGCTCGCGGCGCGGGGGCGCCCTGACCGGCTGCCAGACTCTCCGGTTCCGCATCGGGACGTCACAGGGAGACGATTCTTGCTCAAGCGCTCAGCCGCCGTGATGACACTCATCGCCGCGGTCATGATGTCATCGCAGTGCCTGCCGGCCCTCGCGGCCTCGGCCAGGCCCTCCGGGCACGCGGTCCTGATCGGCGTCCCCGGCCTGCAGTGGAGTGACGTGAGCCCCCAGGCGACGCCGAACCTGTGGCGGCTCGCCGGGCGGGGCGCGACCGGCCTGCTGTCGGTCAAGGCGGTGGGCAGCCGGACCTGCCCCGGCGACGGCTGGGTGACGGTGTCGGCCGGCGCCCGGTCGGCGGCCGGCCCGTACTGCCACAAGCCGATCTCCGTGACCGCCGCCGGCCAGGGCGCCGTGGTCGGTGACCTCTCCACGATCCGCCGGCTCAACGCGGGCTTCGGATCCGTGGGCCTGCTGGGGGACGCCGTACGCCGGGCGGGCGGCTGCACGACCGCCGTCGGCCCCGGCGCGGCACTGGCCGCCGCCGACAC
>JAOPYL010000213.1 GCA_025964625.1 Actinoallomurus sp.
GTGTCGGCGATGCGCTCGTGAATGAGGGCGACGGCCTCGCGGTACTCCCGGGCGCTCTGCTCGCCCTCGGCGAACTCCTCCCTCAGCGCCTGGAGTCGCTGCTCGTACCGCAGGATCCTGTTCTCCAGGGCGACCCGCTCGCCTGAGTCATCCGGCTCGCCGGCCTCGATGGTCTCCAGGTGGGCCAGGACCAGGTCGGTGATGTGGTCCTCCAGCTCGGCCATCTTGATCGTCCGGCCGCCGCAGCCGCCCTCGGCCTTGCTCGGGCACCCGTAGAGCATCCGCCCGGTGGTGGTGTGCTTGCGCGACCCCATCCTCGCCAAGGTCTTGAGGCGTTCCTCCTCATCCATCTCCTCGGCGTCCCTGCAGGAGCAGCGCAAGAGGCCGCTCAGCGGGTACTTGCGGGCGCCGCGCAGGCCCCCGGTGAACCGCCTGGGGTCACCGAGCTTGGCCCGCAGGAGCCGGTGCTCCTCCGGGGTGATGATGGCGTCCCACTCGGCCTTGCCGACCACCTGGCGGTGGTGCTCCTTCAGTCCGGCGATCCGGCCGGAGATAAGCAGGAGCCGCATGGCCTGCATCGTCCAGGGACCTCCGGTGCTGGTGACGATGCCCTTGTCGTTCGCATCCTTCACGATCGAGTAGAGCTTCTCGTTCTCCAAGGCGCGGCTCTTCCACTCGCGGATGTGGGCCGCTTCCTCTTCGTTGACGACGTCGCCGAGGATCTTCCGGCGCGGCCCCTCTCCCTGGTACAGCCGGTCGAAGCCATACGGCCTGACACCCCCGTTGTGGATCTTGCCGTCCCGCACCAGCTCGGCGACCTTGCCCAGGATGCGCTCGGACTTGATCTCGCTCTCGTACCGGGCGTAGGAGCCGAGCTGCCGAGCGAACATCCGGCCCGAGGCGGTGGACAGGTCGATCTGGCCGCCCCGGCAGGTATGGACCTCCACGCCGTACCGCTCGACAATCTCGATGAAGTCCTCCAGCTCCCGAGGGCTGCGGTGCAGCCTGTCGGTATGCCAGGCGATGATGCCGTCGATGTGCTCGCTGCGGATGTCGGTGAGCATCCGCTCGTAGTCCTCTCTCCTCTTCTTCTTGAAGGCGGAGACGTCATTGTCGGTGTAGAGCTCGATCACTTTCCAGCCGAGGTGTTCGGCCAGCGCGCGGCAGTCTTCCTCCTGGCGCTTCACCCCAAGGCCCGCACCTTCCCGGTCATCGGAGATCCGGACGTAGATGCCGACCCGCCGAGCACGGGTCCTCAGAGAGCTCGTCATGCCATGAGGATAGCCATCTTGGTTCCCTTTAGGTAAGGTCTCACACCACGGGTCCTCGCATCAGGACCCGGCGTTCCTCGCCGCCGTGCACGCGCGTATCGCCGTCACGTCCGTCGGAGCGAACAACGACTACGGCCATCCGGCGCCGTCGACGCTGGCCGTGCTGGCCGGGCTCGGGGCGCGCGGCTACCGGACCGACCGCGACGGCGACATCGCCGTCGCACGCTCGCGCGACGGCCCGGTGGTCCTCACCCGCCGTTGAGACAGTCGGATCCACGTGCCCGCCGACGGTGTTTGGATCGCTCGCCGTGAGCGTTGACGGCGCCTGAAGTTTTCTCCGTCTGACCGGCCTCGCCGGGCCGGTTCTCATCGCGGCGCGATCCAGACCGCGACGAGGCGGGCGGCGTTGCCGGGTCTCACCGGCCTCACCGGGTCGGTGCTCATTGCGGGGGGATCGTCGGGACGGCGACGGTGATCACGGGGTCTCCAGGTGGCTGGCCTCATAGACGCCGATCTGGTGACCGGTCTGATGGGCGACGACCCCGCCGAGCCCGAGCACCTGGTCGTGGTCCCAGGTGTGCAGGTGCGTCTCATGCACGTTGCACTCGCAGGAACCCTGCGGATACTCGACGATCGGCAGGGACGCCAGCGTCGTCCTCGCCGCCCGGCGGACCCTGTCCCACAAGGTGACCGCGTCGGGCAGCGGCAGGTGCTCCAGGATGTCGCCGAGGATCGCCACCTCGGTGGCGGGCAGCTCGATCTCCCGGACGTCGGCGATGATCAGCTCGTCGTAGAGGTCACCGAGGCCGAAGCGCTCGACGTACGGCTCGTGCACCTCGATACCGGTGATGTGGCAGCCGGGCAGGAGAGGGCGCAGCAGCCGGGCGTAGGTGCCCCATCCCGTCCCGATGTCGAGGACCGTCCGGGGCGCCAGCGCGATGAGCCGGCCTGCCAGCCATGCCTTGCCCTCATCACTGCTGTACGGCACCTGTGATCGCCTCCTCCAAAGGCGGGCTCGGGGGAGGAGCTACCGGACCGGCGACGACGTCGCCGGCGTACGCTCGCGCGACGGCCCGGTGGTCGTCACCCGTCGTTGAAGATGTCCGCGACGATCTCGTACGAGCGCCGGCGCGCGGCGGGGTCGGCGACGTTCGTGGAGACCATCAGCTCCTCGGGCCGGGTGCGCTCGAGGAGTTCCCGGAGGCCCTTGCGCACGGTGTCCGGGCCGCCGACCACATGGGCGTCCGTCATCGTTTCGATCGTCTCGCGCTCCTGCGGCGAGTACGGGTAGGCCAAGGCCTCCTCCGGCGTGGGCACCAGACCGGGGCTCCCGGCCCGCAACCGCAGCATCGACAGCCCGTGTGGTGCGGCCAACCGCGCCGCCTCCTCATCGGTGTCGGCGGCGAGGACGGCCGCGGTGACCATCGCGTACGGCCGGCTGAGCGCGCCGACCGGCTCGAACGTCGACCGGTACAGCTCCAGTGCGGGGTCGGTGAACCGCGCGCTGAAATGGTGCGCGAACGCGAACGGGAGGCCCAGCATCCCCGCGAGCTGGGCGCTGTAACCGCTGGACCCCAGCAGCCAGATGGAGGGCGGGTTGTCCCCGGCGGGCACCGCCCGGATCCGCGGGTACGACCCGTCGAGGAACGCCCTCAGCTGAGCGAGATCCTCCGGGAAGGCGTCGGCGCTGAGATCCGGGGTGCGCCGCAGCGCGTACGCGGTGGCCTGGTCCGTGCCAGGGGCACGGCCGATGCCGAGGTCGATGCGGCCGGGATGCAGCGCCTCCAGCGTGCCGAACTGCTCCGCGATGATCAGCGGCGCGTGGTTCGGCAGCATGACGCCGCCCGAGCCGAGCCGGAGGGTGGACGTCGCCTCCGCCAGATGCGCGATCAGCACGGCGGGCGAGGAACTGGCGATGCCGGGCATGCTGTGATGCTCGGCCACCCACATGCGGTGATATCCAAGCTTCTCCACGACGGGAGCCATCTCGACGGTGGCCCGCAGCGCGGCCCCGGGGGTCATCTCGGTGCTCACCGGCACGAGATCCAGCACTGACCGGCGTACGTTTTCAAATTCAGGCACATAGGGACAACCTGCGGTCTAAGTTCCGGATTCCCGTCTCTCGTACGGAACACCCCGAGATCACGGCATCATTGGACGATGAGCCGAGGAGTGTCCAGCGCCCGCAGGCCGCAGGGGTTGTTGCTCCGTGCCGTACGTGCGCCGCTGTGGCTGTACCGCAGGGACCTGGGTTTTCTCCTCGGCAAGCGATTCCTCTTCCTCGCCCACCAGGGACGGCTCACCGGGCTGCGGCGCGAGACCGTCCTGGAGGTCGCCCGTCTCGATCATGACCGGGGCGAAGTGATCGTGGTCGCGATGTGGGGAAACCGCGCCGACTGGGTCAGGAACCTCCGGGCCGGCCGCGGTCTGGAGCTCCGGATGGGCCACCTCAGACTCGCGGAGCCGGAGCATCGCTTTCTCTCCGCGGAGGAGTGCCGGTCGGCGCTCGTGTCGTACCGCGAGGCGTATCCGGTCACCTGGCGGCTGCTGGCCGCACTGGCCGGCCTTCCGCGCGACCCGAAGAACGACGACCTCGGCATGATCCGCGCGGTGGCCTTCCGCCCGCATATGCCGGCCACCGCCTGACCGCCGCCGCACGCGGCCTTCCGCCCGCTGACGGGCGACTCAGCCGCCGCGGCATGGCATGCTGCAGGCGTGTCTTCCGAACGTCTCACCCTGGTCGTCGGTGACGAAGAGCTGCTCGTCGACCGGGCGATCGCCGATGTCGCCGCCGCCGCGCGCGCCCGCGAGTCGGAGGCCGAGGTCCACGAGCTGACCCCGGCGACGCTTTCGCCGGGCGCGCTGGCCGAGCTGACGTCCCCGTCGCTGTTCGGCGGCGGCCGGGTCGTCGTGCTGCGTTCGGCGCAGGACTTCGGCAAGGACCTCGCCGCCGAGATCGGCAGGTACGCCGCCGATCCGGCCGACGACATCGACCTGGTCGTCGTGCACGCCGGTGGGGTCAAGGGCAAGGCGCTGCTCGACACCCTCACCAAGGCGGGCGCCCGCAAGATCACCTGCCAGAAGATCACGCGTCCGGGGGAGCGGGTCGCCTTCGTGCGCGCCGAGGTGCGCCGCGCCGGTGGCATGATCGGCGAGGACACCGCGCGGAGCCTGCTCGACGCGGTCGGCACCGACCTGCGGGAGCTGGCCAGCGCGTGCAGCCAGCTCGTCGCCGACACCGGCGGCAAGGTCAGCGACGACGCGGTCGCCCGCTATCACCGCGGGCGGGCGGAGGTCAGCGGCTTCAACGTCGCCGACCGGGCGGTCGAGGGAAGGCTGGCCGACGCCCTGGAGCAGCTGCGCTGGGCGCTGGCCACGGGCGTCGCGCCGGTGCTGATCACCAGCGCCCTGGCGCAGGGCGTCCGGTCCCTCGCCAAGGTCGGCGGCGCGCCCGGCGGGCTGCGAGGCGCCGGGCTGGCCAAGGAGCTGGGGATGCCGCCCTGGAAGATCGACCGTGTGCGTCAGCAGCTCCGCGGCTGGTCGCCCGAGGGCGTGGCCTGGGCGCTGCAGGTCGTCGCCGAGACCGACGCCCAGGTCAAGGGCGGTGCCGCCGACGCGGCGTACGCCCTGGAGAAGGCCGTTGGCCAGATCGTCGCCGCCCGTGGCGCGCGCTGAGGACGCCCGTCCGGGAAAACCGGTTTCCGGGTGATGTCGAGCAGGTGGTCGAAGGCACCGTGTCACCTGGCCGAGGTGGAGGGCAGCCTGTCACCTGGCTGATGGCCGAGCGTGCCGTGCAGCGAATCCGGCGCGGTCCGGGGGTGGACAGCACAACGACGCCGAACCCGCTCGGGGCACGGCGTCGCGACGCCTTGGAACCTACTTGGCCTGCAGCTCGGCGGCGCGCTTGGCGATCGCCGACTTGCGGTTCGCGGCCTGGTTCTTGTGGATGACGCCCTTGCTCACGGCCTTGTCGAGCTTGCGCGTGGCGGAACGCAGCCGCGCCACGGTCGCCTCGGCGTCGCCGGACTCGGCGGCCTCGCGGAACTTGCGGATCTCGGTCTTCAGCTCCGACTTGACCGCCTTGTTCCGCAGGCGTGCCTTTTCGTTCTGCTTGTTCCGCTTGATCTGGGACTTGATGTTCGCCACGAAAGGAGCCTCAGGTGTTAAGTCGATGGGATGGGGGCGCGGGACCTGACGCGCCCACACGCAGTGGGACAGCCTACCAAGCATGTAGGGCAACGCTCAAACCGAACCGGCCCGGCGGCCTGCGGCGGCGCGAACGCCCACGTCATGAGGTGCGCGGAACAGAGCATGCCACGCGGCATGGGACGATGGATATCGCTAGCTCCATCACTTCATGAGGAACCCGGTGCCGCTCGTACCGAACCACACCGATCCCGCGGTGATCCGCAACTTCTGCATCATCGCGCATATCGATCACGGCAAGTCGACCCTCGCCGACCGCATGCTGCAGCTCACCGGCGTGGTCGAGGGGCGCCAGATGCGTGCCCAGTATCTCGACCGCATGGACATCGAGCGTGAGCGCGGCATCACGATCAAGAGCCAGGCCGTGCGACTGCCGTGGAGAGATTATGTCCTCAACCTGATCGACACACCCGGCCACGTCGACTTCTCGTACGAGGTGTCGCGGTCGCTGGAGGCGTGCGAGGGGGCGGTGCTGCTCGTCGACGCGGCGCAGGGCATCGAGGCGCAGACGCTCGCCAACCTCTACATGGCGCTCGAGGCGGACCTGCACATCATCCCGGTCCTCAACAAGATCGACCTGCCGGCCGCGCAGCCGGACAAGTACGCCGAGGAGATCGCCGGCATCATCGGCTGTGACCCGTCCGAGGTGCTGCGCGTCTCCGGGAAGACCGGCGAGG
>JAOPYL010000237.1 GCA_025964625.1 Actinoallomurus sp.
CGGCCGTTGCGGCACATGTCGAACTCTCCGCGGGCGCACGCCCCGCACGGCACCGGGTCCGGCCGCCGGACGACGCCCACGACCAGGTCGCCCGGGGCGAACCCGCTGCCCTCCGGCGCCTCGCGTACGCGGCCGAGTGACTCGTGGCCGAGGATCAGGCGGTCCTCGCCGGGTGGTGCCCAGCCGTACTCTCCGGAGGCGATCTCCCGGTCGGTGCCGCACACACCGAGCGCGATGCCGTCGACGAGCAGTTCTCCTTCGCCGCGCTCCGGAGCGGCGACATCGGACACTTCGAGCGAACCCGCCTTCAGCGGGACCACGGTGATAGCGCGCATGATCATCTCCTCGGCCGACCTCTTCCCGCACAACGCGCAACGTAACGCCGCGTGGCGGCCAAGGCGGCGCTTTGGGGCATTCGTGACGTATGAGCGGCTTCAAGGACGCACGCCGGTGGGACCGGCGATGTCGTCGAGCATGAGCCCGGCCCACCTGCACCCCGACTCCGGATCAGACGGACTCGACGGCTGGAGCGTCTCTTCTGGTGAGGGACAGGTAGGTGACCACGCCCAAGATCGTGATGAGGAAGAGCGCGCTCGTCCCGACCGTGCCCAGACCGAGGCCACCGTCGGCGTGAGACTGTGACAAGTAGTCGCCGAGAGAGGCGCCGAGAGGACGGGTCAGGATGTAGGCGATCCAGAAGGCCAGGACCGCGTTCAGCCTGAAGACGAGGTGGGCGACGGTCACGGCCGCGATCAGTACGGCGAACAGGAGCGCTGAAACCCAGTAGCCCAGTTTGAGACGCTCCGCAGTCAGGTCACCCGCTGCGGTGCCCAGGGCGAAGGTGAAGAGGATGGCCAGCCAGTAGAAGCCTTCCCGTCGGCTCGTGTAGATGGTGTGGATGGACAGGGTCTTCTCGCTCGCGTACCACGCCGCGAAAGTCGCCACCAGCGCGACGCCGAAGACGATGGTGGTCGTCACCAGAGAGACCCCGAAGTTGTCCGTCAGGTTGTCGGTGATCAGCGTGCCCACGATGCTGATCAGGACGACCGCGAGCCAGTAGATCCCCGGCACGTACTTTCTGGCCCTGAACTGCACGAACAGCGTAATGATCAACAGGACGCCCATGATGCAGGTCGTGCCGGTCAAGCCGAGTTTGAGGTTGGTGTTCAGGAAGTCCGCCGCGGTCTCACCCACGGTGGTGGCCATGATCTTGATGATCCAGAAGTAGATCGTGACTTCGGGCACTTTGTTCAACATCTGCCGGGCTCGTGGGGAGACCGTGCGTTGTTGTGTGTCGCTGACCATGGGCGCGACTCTCCCACAGCCCAGCTGAACGCGACCTAAATTACTGATTTGGACAGCTGGAACATTGGCCGTACCGGCCGCTTATGAGGGGTCGGCCCAGGTCAGCGCACCGGGTGACCGGCCTGGCGGAGGGAGTCCTTGACCTCGGAGATCTTCAGCTCGCCGAAGTGGAAGACGCTGGCGGCGAGCACGGCGTCCGCTCCCGCCTCGATCGCGGGGGCGAAGTGCTCGAGGGCGCCCGCTCCCCCGCTGGCGATGACCGGCACGCCCACCACCGCGCGTACGGCACGGAGCATCTCCAGGTCGAAGCCGTTCTTGGTGCCGTCGGCGTCCATCGAGTTGAGCAGGATCTCACCGACGCCGAGTCCCTCGCCGCGCCGCGCCCACTCCACCGCGTCCAACCCGGTGCCGCGCCGCCCGCCGTGCGTGGTGACCTCGAAGCCGGAGCCGGACCGGCGGGCGTCCACGGACAGCACGATGCACTGCGAGCCGAACCGGTGCGCGGCCTCACGGAGGAACTCCGGCCGGGCGATCGCCGCGGTGTTGACCGACACCTTGTCCGCGCCGGCCCGCAGCAGCCGGTCGACGTCGTCGACCGAGCGGATGCCGCCTCCGACCGTCAGCGGGATGAACACCTGCTCGGCGGTACGGCGGACCACGTCATAGGTGGTCTCGCGTTCGCCGCTGGAGGCGGTGATGTCCAGGAAGGTCAGCTCGTCGGCACCCTCGGCGTCGTACCGCCGGGCCAGCTCCACCGGGTCCCCCGCGTCGCGCAGGTCCTGGAAGTTGACCCCCTTGACGACCCGTCCGGCGTCCACGTCGAGACAGGGAATGACCCGGACCGCGACACTCATGCGCCCTCCTCCGCCGGCCGGATCATCTGACCGCCTCCAATGCCTCTTCGAGCGTGAACGCGCCCGCGTACAGCGCCTTGCCGACGATGGCGCCCTCGACCCCGTCGGAGACCAGCCCGGCGAGGGCGCGCAGGTCCTCCAGGGACGACACGCCGCCGGAGGCGACCACCGGCCTGTCGGTACGGGCGCAGACCTCCCGGAGCAGGTCGGTGTTGGGGCCTCGCAGCGTCCCGTCCTTGGTGACGTCCGTGACGACGTACCGGGGGCAGCCATCGGCCTCCAGGCGGTCGAGCACCTCCCACAGGTCGCCGCCCTCACGGGTCCAGCCGCGGGCCGCGAGGGTGGTGCCGCGCACGTCGAGCCCGACCGCGATCTTGTCCCCGTGCTCGGCGATGATCTTGCGGCACCACTCGGGGTTCTCCAGCGCGGCGGTGCCGATGTTGACGCGCGCACAGCCGGTCGCGAGCGCGGCGGCAAGGGACTCGTCGTCGCGGATCCCGCCGGACAGCTCCACCTTCACGTCGAGCCTGCCGGTCATGCGCGCGAGCAGCCCACGGTTGGAGCCGCGTCCGAACGCGGCGTCGAGGTCGACGAGATGAATCCACTCCGCGCCCGCGCCCTGCCAGGCCATGGCCGCGTCGAACGGCTCGCCGTACGACGTCTCGGTGCCGGCCTCACCTTGGACCAGGCGCACGGCCCGGCCATCGGCGACATCCACGGCGGGCAGCAGGACAAGGGACATTCAAGACCTCCGGTCAAAGGCGAGCGTGACGAACACCGGAACCAGGAACGCCGACAGGACCAGCACGGTCAGGCGTCCCGTCCACGATGACACGTTGATCCAGGCCACCACCTGGACGAGCAGGAACGCCACGACCACGATCGCGTTCTGCTCGCGGCGGCGGCGCGCGAGAATACCGCCGGGCCGCCCGGAGCGACGCGGCACGGCACGGGACACCCAGGCGATCCGCGTCCGGCGGCGCGCCAGCCGCACC
>JAOPYL010000251.1 GCA_025964625.1 Actinoallomurus sp.
GGGCCCTGCTCAGCGCCGACTTCCCGTTCGGCCCCCTCCAGGAGGGCACGGACAGCGCCTTGCGGGCGGCCATCCGGTTCGTCAAGGAGGCCGGCGTCGACATGGTCAAACTGGACGCGGCCTCGGATTTCCTCGACTCCGTCACGGCGATCACGCGTGCGGGCGTCCCGGTGTTCGCGCAGTTCGGGATCACGCCGCAGACCGCGCTGCGCTACGGAGTCGAGTACAACGCGATCCCCTCCAGCGACGACCAGGTGCCGGTAGAGATGAAGGACGCGCTGGTCGCTGAGGCCAAGCGGCTGGAGGACGCGGGCGCCGTGCTGCTCAACTTCACCAACTCCGGTCCGGTCGTCGGAGCCGCCGTCGCCCAGGCCGTCTCCATTCCGGTCGTCGGAGGATTCGGCGGCGGCCCGTGGCTCGACGGCCGGATGCGCATGGCGCACGCCGCCATCGGCTATGCCGCATCGGCCATCGACGACCCTCCCGACACCTACGCGAACGTTGCACAGACAACGCTCGCCGCGATCACGACATACACCGAGGACGTGCGTGCCGCACGTCAGATCGCCGGCGGTATCCCCGTCCCGCCCGCAAGCTGACACTCCGTCCCACCACTCCAACCGCCCGGCCACGCCCCGCGCCATCGCGAACCGGCGCCGCCCGGCGGGCGACCGCGAGGAGCAACGTTCATGCCCACCGCCGTTGTCGACGGGATCTCCACCCGCTATGAGGTGGCCGGCACCGGACCGCCGCTGCTGATGTTCTCTCCCGGCGGCTTCGACTCGACTCTGAAGAGCTGGCGGACGGTGGGGATCTACCGGCGCCTGCGGCTGCTCGACCACCTCAGCGAGAAGTACACCTGCATCACCTTCGACCGGCGGGAGTCGGGCCGGTCCGGTGGCCGGCTGGAGCGGATCTCCTGGGCCGACTACGTGGCGCAGGGTGTCGGACTGCTCGACCACCTTGGCATCGCGCAGGCGCATTTGATGGGCGGCTGCGTCGGCTGCTCCACCGTCGCGGCCGTCGGGGTCGCCCATCCCGAGCGAGTCCTGAGCATGGTGCTGTACTCGCCCGCGGGCGGGGTGAAATACCGCATGAAGCAACACGCCCGGTTCGCCCAGCACCTGGCCCACGCCGGAGCGCACGGCCTGGAACAGGTGGCGGCCCTCGCAAAAGGCTCGGACAAGGGCTTCGCCGCGGACCCCCGAGTGGGTCCCTGGGTCAGCCTGCTCCGCAGCGATCCGGCATTCGCCGACATGTACGCCCGTACGGATACGGACCGCTACCAAGTCCTGGTCAGCGGCATGGCGCGGCTGCTGTTCGACCGCGACACGGTTCCCGGGCCAGAACCCGAGGACCTTCTGGAGCTTGACATCCCCGCGCTCGTGGTCCCCGGGCAGGACGACTCACACGCGCCCTCGGCCGCCCGTTATCTCCAGGAGTGCCTCCCCCGATCCGAGTACTGGGACGTCTCTGTGGCCGAGCAGACCGAGTCAACGGCTCCCGCCAGGGTGCTGCGGTTCCTGGACGGCGCATAGGACGTCAGACGGGTGACTCCTCCCGTTCCAGGGCGTGATGCGGCACTGGTCGCGGGGGGACCAGCCGGCGGGCGCGCACCGGGGTCATTCGAGAAAGGTCACATGGTCAGTCCATCAGTCCACCGAGTAAGGTTCCTTGGACAGGCTTGAGGATGAGGAGATGCAATGGCAGAGCAGGTGCTGGCAGCGGTGCGGACCGGATCGGGCACGACCGAACTACGCGAGTTCCCGATGCCGGACATCCCCGATGACGGCGCCCTGCTCAAGGTCGAGGTCGCCGGGATCTGCGGCACTGACGTCAAGATGTACGCGAAGCCGCCGTTCGCCGAGCCGGTGATCATGGGCCACGAGAACGTCGGCGTCATCGCGAAGGCGGGGCGCACGTTCTCCGAGCGTAAGGGCCTGGTGGAAGGCGACCGCGTCTTCGTCGAGCACTACGTCGGCTGCTTCCGCTGCGACTGGTGCCACCAGGGCGAGTACCGCCACTGTGAGGCGACCGACTGGCGTACCAATCCCGACGCCCGCCGCTACGGCTACACCTCCGCGAACAACCCCTTCCATCTGTGGGGCGGCTTCTCGCAGTACCTCTACCTGCCCTGGAACTCGGTGACGCACCGCGTTCCGGACGGTGTCTCCGCCGAGCTGGCGGGTCTGGTGACGCCGCTGTCGAACGGCATCGAGTGGGCTCTGGTCACCGCGGGCGTCGGCTACGCCTCGACGGTCCTCATCCAGGGTCCCGGGCAGCAGGGGCTCTCCCAGGTTGTCGCCTGCAAGCAGGCAGGCGCCTCCCTAATCATCGTCACCGGGACGACGCGGGACGCCGCGCGGCTGGCTCTGGCCAAGGAGCTGGGGGCCGACCACGTCATAGACGTTCTGCGGGAAGACGCCCTGCAGCGCGTTCTGGAGATCACTGGCGGCAGGGGAGTCGACGTCGTGCTGGACTGCACGGCCGGCGCTGGGACCGCCCCGATGCTGCTCGGCATCGACGCGCTCAAACGCCGCGAGGGCACGATGGTGGTCCAGGGTGAGCTGGCCGCCTTCCCCGACTTCCCGCTCAAGAAGGTCACCGAGAAGTCCATCAGCATCAAGAGCGCCCGCGGCCACAGCTACCGCTCCTGCGAACTGGCCCTCGAACAGCTGGCCTCTGGACGGTTCCCGCTGGAGAAACTGAGCACCCACACCTTCGGGCTGAAGGACACGGACCGCGCCATCCGCACCGTCGGCGGCGAAGGCGCCACGGACGTCGTCCATGTCTCCCTGCTGCCGTGGGCGGAGGAAGCGTGAGCATCGTCGTCCGCAACCCCCGCCGTACGGACAAGTCGACGGTTGACGCCCTCGGCCAGTACGGCGTGGCCACCATCCATGAGGCGCATGGGCGTACCGGCCTGCTCGCGCCCGCCCTGCGCCCTATCTACTCCGGCGCGCACATCGCGGGGACCGCGGTGACGGTGAGCGTGCCGCCGGCGGACAACTGGATGATCCACGTGGCGGTGGAGCAGTGCCAGGACGGCGACGTCCTCGTGGTCGCGCCCACGTCTCCCTCGGCGGCCGGCTACTTCGGCGAACTGCTCGCCACCTCGGTCGCCGCACGCGGCGTGCGCGGGTTGGTCATCGACGCCGGCTGCCGCGACGTCGCGGAACTCGAGCAGATGAGGTTCCCTGTGTGGGCGCGGCACATCTGCGCGTTCGGGACGGTGAAGGAGACCCTGGGCGACGTCAACGTCGGCCTGGTCTGCGCCGGCCAGTGGGTCGAGCCGGGTGACGTGATCGTCGCTGACGATGACGGGGTGATGGTCGTCCCGCGCCGCCAGGCGGCACAGGTGCTCGAGGCATCACGGGCGCGGGAAGAGAGGGAGGCGGTGCTTCGCGAGCGCTACGCACGCGGTGAACTCGGCCTCGACGTCAATTCCATGCGTGAACGGCTCGCGCGCAAGGGGCTGACCTACGTCGACCGGGCACCGGGTGAGTGAACCCGTCGCCGCGATCCCACACAGACGAGGACCACACGCACCAATGATCATCGACTGCCATGGCCATTACACCACGGCCCCGCCACAACACCAGGCGTTCCGCGACGCGCAGCTCGCGCGGCTTGAGAATGGTTCGCTGCCCGCGCCGGCGCCGGCCGCGATCAGTGACGACGCGATCCGCGAGAGCGTCGAGAACAACCAGCTGAAGCTGTTGCGCGAGCGCGGCGGCGACGTGATGCTCTTCTCGCCGAAGGCCTCCGGGATGGAGCACCACGTGCCCGACCCGGAGACCGCACGCGTATGGGCTACGGTGAGCAACGACCTCATCCACCGGGTGGTCGGCCTGTTCCCGCAGCACTTCGCCGGCGTGTCCCAGCTGCCCCAGACACCCGGCGGCACGCTCCACGACGCGACAGCCGAACTGCGCAGGTGTGTGGAGGACCTCGGCTTCGTCGGGTGCAACCTCAACCCCGACCCGTCCGGCGGCCACTGGACCTCGCCGCCGCTCACCGACGCGTACTGGTTCCCCCTGTACGAGGCGATGGTGGAGCTGGACGTCCCGGCGATGATTCACGTCTCGACGTCCTGTAACCCGAACTTCCACACCCTCGGCGCGCACTATCTCAACGCCGACACCTCGGTGTTCATGCAGCTCCTCCAGGGAGACCTGTTCGACCGCTTCCCCACATTGCGGTTCGTCATCCCACACGGCGGCGGAGCGGTGCCCTACCACTGGGGGCGCTACCGGGGCCTTGCCGTCCGGATGGGCCGTCCGGACCCGTCAGAGCACGTCATGAAGAACGTCTTCTTCGACACCTGCGTGTACCACCAACCCGGTATCGACCTGCTGCACCGGGTCGTCAGCACCGACAACATCCTGTTCGCGTCGGAGATGCTGGGCGCGGTCCGCGGCGTCGACCCCGAGACCGGCATCGCCTGGGACGACACCAAACGGTACGTCGACCGCGCAGACCTCACCGACGAGCAGCGCCGCAAGGTCTTCGAGGCCAACACCCGGCGCGTCTACCCCCGTCTGCACGCGCGGCTGACTTCGGAAGGCAGGTAGACCATGCCCCGGCTGCACCTCACCTTCGCCTGCGGCGACTACGACCGGACGCGGGCCCTGAACGAGGAGACGATCCGCCCGGACGGGATCGACCTGACCTATCTGCGGCTGCCCGTCGAGGAGACGTTCTTCCGCATGATGCGGCACCAGGAGTTCGAGGTGGCGGAGATGTCGCTGTCCTCCTACGTCGTCTCGCTACGCGGCGAACCCTCGCCGTTCGTGGCCCTGCCGGTCTTCACCTCCCGCATGTTCCGGCACGGATCGCTCTACTGCCACGCCGACGCGGGCATCTCGTCGCCGGAGGATCTGCGGGGCAAGGTGGTCGGCACACCGGAGTACCAACTCACCGCGTGCGTGTGGATGCGCGGCATCCTCGGTGACCGGCACGGCGTCCCGTTCGACTCGGTCACCTACCTCACGGGCGGACAGGAGACGGCCGGGCGCATCGAGAAGGCGAGCGTCGACCTGCCGGACTCGGTTCGGATCAGCCGCATTCCGGAGGACAAGACGCTCTCCGCCATGCTGGTCGAGGGCGAGATCGACGCCCTGTGCACTCCGCGCGTCCCGAGCCCGTTCGTCGCCGGCGACCCCCGTGTGCGACGGGTGTTCACCGATGTCGTGGCCAGCGAGAAGGAGTACTACGCGGCGACGGGCATCTTCCCGATCATGCACGTGGTCGTGATCCGGCGCGATGTCTACGACCGCCATCCCTGGGTCGCCCAGTCGCTCTACAAGGCCCTGCTGGCGGCCAAGGAGGAGGCGTACGCGAACCTCTACGACACCTCGGCGCTGCGGTTCATGCTTCCCTGGCTGACCCCCCAACTCGAGGAAGCACGAGCCCTGCTGGGCAAGGACTACTGGTCCTACGGGCTCGAGGGCAACCACGAGACACTGGCCACCTTCCTGCGTTACCACCACGAGCAGGGGCTGTCCCTGCTCGTGGTGGACACCCGAGGAGCTGTTCGCCCCCGAGTCGACGGAGTCGGCGGTCATCTGACCACGCCCCGGCTCAGGATGTGGAGTCATGAAGACGCTGATTCTCCTTCGCCACGGCGAGAGCGAATGGAACTCGAAGAACCTGTTCACCGGGTGGGTCGACGTCGATCTCACGACGTTCGGCGAGGAGCAGGCACGGCGCGGCGGGCAACTCTTGCGTGAGGCCGGGCTGCTGCCGACCGTGGTGCACACCTCCCTGCTGAAGCGTGCGGTGCGCACCGGCAATCTCGCGCTCGAGGCCGCCGGCCGGGTCTGGATCCCGACCACCCGGCACTGGCGGCTCAACGAGCGGCACTACGGCGCGCTGCAGGGCAGGGAGAAGAAGGCGACGCTGAAGGAGTACGGCGAGGAGCGGTTCCAGCTCTGGCGCCGGTCATACGACGTACCACCGCCGCCGATCGGGCCCGACGACGAGTGGCAGGTTGCGAGCGACCCGCGATACGCAGGGCTGACCCGCGACCTCATGCCGCGGACCGAGTCCCTCGCCGACGTCATCGCCCGCCTGCTGCCCTACTGGTACGACGTCATCGCGCCCGACCTGCACGCCGGGCAGACGGTCCTGGTCGTGGCGCACAGCAACTCGCTGCGGGCGCTCGTCGCGCACCTCGACGGCCTGAGCCGTGAGGAGGTCATGGCGCTGAACATCCCCACCGGTATTCCCCTGTGCTATGAACTCGACGAGGATCTGACCCCGGTCGAGCGCGGTGGCCGCTACCTCGACCCGGAAGCCGCCGCTGAGGCCGCCCAGGCAGTGGCGAACCAGGGCCGTTAGCGGTGCGACGGAGTCGCGCAGGCATTGGCACCTGGATATTGACACCTGGCCATTTTTGGCCTTATGGTCATACCAATACATAGCCGGTTCGTGACTCCGCCAGCCCGATCTGGGGCAGTAAGTCACGTCCGGCCTATCAGGAAGGCTGCTGCATGGGCAGGGACGCGCTCGTCAACGACAAACTCGCGGCGAAGTTCGTCACCGAGAAGGAATCCCCCTACACCCGTTGGGTGGCCGCTGAGGGGCTGGACATCATCGCCGCCCACTACGTGCCGGATCTGCGCACGGTCGAGCTCAAGCCGTGGGAGCGGCGCGGCGGACGAGGCGTGTTCATCAATCACGAGGCCACCCGCACGTCGAACGACTGCTATGTCTGCGAGATCCCGGCGGGCGGCACGCTGGCGCCGTAGCGGCAGTTGTTCGAGGAGATGATCCTCGTCCTCGATGGGCAGGGGTCCACGAAGGTCTGGAACGACGCCGGCGCCGAGGTCATATTCGAGTGGCAGGCCGGCTCGTTGTTCGCCATCCCGCTCAACGCCCACCACCAGCACTTCAACGGCTCAGGGCAGAAGGCGGCACGTTTCGTCTCCTCGACGAACATGCCCCCGGTCATCAACCTCTACGACGACGTCGACTTCGTGTTCAACACCCCCAAGGACTTCCCGAACCGCTTTAACGGCGAGCCCGACTACTTCTCGCTCAAGGGTGAGCAGAAGGGCCTGCTCCTGGACACGAACTTCGTCGCCGACGCGGCCAACCTGCCGCTGATCGAAGCGAAGGAACGCGGCGCGGGCGGCGGGCACATCCGCTTCGCGATGGCCAAGGGCTCGATGAACAGCCACATCTCGCAGTTCCCGATCGCGACGTACAAGAAGGGGCACCGCCACGGCCCGGGCGCCCACGTCATCATGCTGACCGGCACGGGCTACAGCCTGATGTGGCCTGAGGGAGAGGAGCCGCGGCGCTACGAGTGGGGCCCCGGCACCTTGATCGTCCCCCCGAACATGTGGTTTCACCAACACTTCAACACCGGCCTCGAGCCCGCCCGGTACCTCGCCTTCAAACACGAGGTGGTATCGGTGCGCAACGCGCAGGGCGTGCCGAAGGCATGGATCAGCCAGCGCATCGGCGGCGACCAGATCGATTACGCCGACGAGTCGTTGTACGTGCGCGACACCTTCCGCGAGGCCCTGGCCAAGCACGGCATCGAGCCGCAGATGGACGACGCGTACGCAACCGAGCTCCAGACGCTGCAGCCCAAGCCGTAGTCAGCAGAGCCGGCACCGCCTGGCTCCGACGCCCGTGAGGAGTACGACCGTGAGGCACGGCGGTGCGCACGACCACGCCCATGGCGACGGCGACGGCCTCGAGCACCACCACACCGAAGTGCCCACGGTCTACTCGGCGTACGTCCCGGACCACGACCACGTGCACGACGATGAGGTGCTGAGCCCGCTCGAGGACAACCCGATCTGGCAGCAGGACAACGTCACGCTGCACAGCGTGGGGATGGACATCGGGTCGTCCGGCACGCAGGTCGTCTTCTCCCGTCTGCATCTGCGGCGGATCAGCGAGGACCTGACGACCCGGTACATCGTGGTCCGCCGGCAGACCGACTACCGTTCCCCGGTCGCGCTCACTCCGTATGCGAGCGCCGAGCACATCGACGCGGAGGCTCTGGGCTCGATCATCGACCGGGCCTACCAGGCGGCGGCCGTCCACCCTGCCGACATCGACACCGGAGTCGTGATCCTCACCGGTGAGGCGCTGCGCCGTCGCAACGCCGAGGCCATCGCGAGCGTCCTGGCCGAGCGCGGGGGCGAGCTGGTCAACGCGACCGCGGGCCACAACATGGAGGCGATGCTCGCCGCCTATGGCTCGGGCGCGGCGAAGGCGTCGCACGACACCGGGCTGCGCATCCTGAACATCGACATCGGGGGCGGAACGACGAAGCTCGCGGTGCTGGACCGCGGTCAGGTCATGACGACCGCCGCGGTCCACATCGGCGGCCGGCTCCTGGTCGCCGACGATCAGGACCGCATCGCCCGCCTCGACCCGGCCGGGCGTCGTCACGCCGCCCGGGCCGGGTATGTCTGGGAGGTCGGTGACGTCGCTCGACCGGAGGAGCTCGAGAAGGTGGCGGAGATGATGGCGGACGCGCTCGTCGCCGCGCTCACCGTCGATCCGCTTCCCCAAGACGTCGCGCGGTTGTACCTCACCGAGCCACTGGCGCAGGTCGGCCCGATCGACGGGGTGATGTTCTCGGGCGGGGTCGCGGAGTACGTGTACGACCGGGAGAGCAGGCAGTTCGGCGATCTCGGCCGGCCGCTCGGCCGGGCGTTGCGTCGCCGGGTCGACTCCGGGGCGCTGCCGTTCCCGCTCCTGCCACCGGGCGAATGCATTCGCGCCACCGCGCTGGGCGCATCCGAGTACAGCGTGCAGCTCAGCGGGAACACCGGCTGCATCACCGACCCCGACGCACTGCTGCCGCGCCGCAACCTGCAAGTGGTACGGCCGAATTACGAGCTGGGGGAGACGGTCGACGCGGCGGCGGTCGCGGCCGCGATCCGGCGCCATCTCGTCGCCCTCGACCTCGGCCAGACCGACGCCGACGTCGCCCTGGCCATGTCCTGGGATGGCCTGCCGACCTACGACCGGCTCTTCCCCTTCGCGTGCGGCCTCCGGGACGGTCTCGCGGACCGGATCGCGCAGGACCTACCGGTCTATGTCATGCTCGACGGAGACGTCGCCATGACGCTCGGCAGACTGCTACGGGAAGAGCTCGCGGTCACCAGCGAACTGCTGGTCATCGACGGTCTCAGCCTGCGGGACTTCGACTACATCGACATCGGCCGGATACGGTTCCCCTCGAACACCGTGCCGGTCACGATAAAGTCGCTGATCTTCCACCAGGAGCCCCGGCACGACCGGCCGACCGACGCCTGACGTCCGCCACGGCGCGGAACCCTGGTCGACGACCACGGCCGACGGCGTACGCCGACGTGGCGGTCGCGGCCTCGGCTACTACTGGCCGCTTCCCAGATCTGCCAGACTCGGGTCCCGATCCTCCGCCAGGCGATCGGCGGTGCGCTGCAGGTGGCGGGTCATGATGGCGCGGGCTCGCTCGACGTCCCGCTGCTCGATCGCCTCGACCAGTTCGAAGTGTTCATGCGCTCCCCGGGGGCCCATCAGCGGCGCGGCGACTTGGGCCTGTTGGAGTGACATCAGCATGGGGCCGTGGAAGCTGTGCACCAGCATCTCGATCGCCGGATTATGGGTGGAGGAGGCAACCCGCACGTGGAACGCCGCCGACATCGCCATGGTATAAGAGCCGCTCTCCAGCGCACTCAGACCCTGCTCGACGAGGACGCGCAGGTCCGCGATGTCGTCTTCGGTGGCGCGCTCCACCACCAGTGGCAGGATGCCGAGCTCGAAGACCATACGGGCCTCGGTGACGTCGCTGGCGGTCATCGCGGTCAGGGTCATGAGTTGGGCCAGACCCTCCCCGATGCGTTCGCTGGACGGCTGGGTGACGAAGGCGCCTCCTCGAGCGCCGACGCGGATCTCCACAAGCCCACCGGCCTCGAGTACCCGAAGAGCCTCGCGGACCGTCACTCTGCTGACGCCGAACCGCTCGCACAGACTGCGCTCGCTGGGCAGCCGGTCGCCGGGGACGAGCTTGCCCTCTCTTATCAGGAGCCGCATCTGCTCCACGATGACCTCAGAGATGCGGCCGACGCTCACCGGGCTGAACAAATCCGCGTTATTCCTGACGCTCGGCGTCCGATCCGATGGGCCCACTGGCATACCGGCGTCCCCCTCCATGATCTCGGTCGTCCTCCGCACTCGCATGATAACAGCAATGGACTAACCAATACGGTCAACAATCGAAGCCACGGGAGTGTTCCACGGCGGCGAATTGCCGGGCGACCGTGGCCCGCAGGACCTTGCGCGCCGCCCTGCTAGATCTCGTGCAGCGCCGGCTGGCGCGAGCCGCCCATGAGCTAATGGTCTGATGGTTTGCTACTATGCCCAGGCGTGGACAGAGGTCCAATCGACGGATCGCCCAAGCACTTCTTTGATCGAGCCGTGTCTGCGGCCATCAGTGAACGGGAGGGGACATGCCGGACATGCGGCTACGGACGGTGACCCGAACCCAGGGCAACAACCGCGCCCTCAAGGAAGGCGCGGTCATCCCCAAACGGTTCGGCTTCGCCTTCGAGGAGGTCCCGGTTCTCGTTGATGCCTTCCGCCGGATGGTTCGGGGACTGGAATTCGACGTCTGCGAGATGGCAATGACGACCTACCTCTGCGCCAAGGCCCACGGCAAGCCGTTCACGGCACTACCGATCTTCCTGGTGCGCGGGTTCCACCACGGCGCCATCGTGCGCGATCCGGAGGCCGACATCCGGGATCCGAAGGATCTGGAGGGCCGAAAGGTCGGGGTCAACCGCGGATACACGGTGACGACCGGTGTGTGGGCGCGCGGGGTCTTGCAGGATGAGTACGGCGTCGACTTGAGCAAGGTTACCTGGGTGCTGTCCGGAGACGAACACGTCGCCGAGTACCGCCCACCGGCCAACGTCGTGCCGATGCAACAGGGGCGGCGCCTCGCCGATCTGGTCGCCGCGGGGGAACTGGCGGCCGCGATCGGTGTCGCTCCCAGCACTCCCGAACTCGTGCCGCTGATACCCGACGCCGCCGAGGCCGGCTTCACGGCGCTGCGCCGACGCGGTCACTACCCCATCAACCACCTGGTGGTCGTGCGGGATAACCTGCTCGCGGCGCACCCCGAACTGGCCACGGACGTGTTCGAGGCCTTCGCCGAGGCCAAGAACCTGTACGTCGACCGGCTGCGCCGTGACGCGATCGAGGCGCCGACATCGACGGATCTCATGTACCGGCGCGTCATGGAGATGAACGGTGCGGACCCGCTGCCCTACGGCATAGCACCCAACCGCGCCGTTATCGAAGAGCTCATCGAGCATGCGATGAGCCAGGGGATCCTCGACCGGCGGCCCGCCGTGGAGTCCCTGTTCGCGGAGAGCACTCGAGACCTGACCGGTTGAGCATGCCGGTCCGGCATACGACGTACGCAAATCACCAGCCGAACCGTTTGTGAGGTGATGGCCATGCGGATCGCTATCGCGGCGGATCACAATGGTCTTGCCTTGAAGGCGCGTCTGACCGTCCGGCTCACCGCGCAGGGTCATGACGTCGACGACCGGGGCGCGCACGGCGCCGACGGGGACACGGTGGACTATCCGCCGCTCTGCGCAGACGTCTGCGGCCGGGTCGTCGACGGTCACGCTGACCGCGCGATCGTGGTGGGTGGCAGCGGAATGGGCGAGCTGATCGCCTGCAACAAGATCCGTGGTATCCGCGCCGGGCTGTGTCACGACCTGTTTACGACGGAGATCTCCCGCGCCCACAACGACGCCAACGTGCTCGTCATCGGCGCCAAGGTTCTCAGTCCGGAACGGGCCGACGAGATCACTGATCTGTGGTTCACCACCCCGTTCAAGGGCGGCCGCCACCAGCAGCGGCTGGACCAGATTGCCGCGCTGGAGCGTGGCGAACCTTTGACCTGACCCGCGACCTGCCCGCGCCGTGCCGGGCGGCCTCGGTGCCAGCCGGACGGCACGGCGCACTATCGGACGGCGGCTCGAGCGGACCGCCCTCAGTCGCCGGCGGACAGGCGTGTGCGCAGGTCACGAAGGTCGGCGCAGAGAGTCCCCAGTCGGCCGCAGCGGGCCACCGGATCCACCAACTCGTCCGCGCCAACCCCTTGTCAGCGGTGGACATTTTCGGCCAGGATCATTGGCATTACCAATAGACCGGACTCTGGCCTGGAGGAACACGCCGCCTGATGAAACTGTCACCGGCCCTACGCCATCGCGACTTCAATCTCTACTGGTTCGGCGTGGTGTTCTCGCAGATCGGTACGCGAGGGACCGTTGCGGCCAATCTCTACCAGGTCTACGAACTCAGCAGATCGACCACGATCACCGGCCTGGTCGGCCTGGCGCAGGCGGTGTCGCTGCTAATTCTGAGCCCGCTCGGCGGCGCCTACGCGGACCGCCTCGACCGGCGTCGGCTCCTGCAGGCGACACAACTGGTCGCCCTGGTCGTCGCCGGCGCCCTGGCGGTCCTGACCGAGGCCGGCAAGGCGACGACCCCGGAAGTACTGGTGTGCGTCCTGCTCACCACCGCGGCCGGCACCTTCGACCAGCCGGCCCGACAGGCGCTGATTCCGGCCATGGTTCCGCGCAAGGAGTTGCCACAGGCCTTCGCTTTGCTCAACCCGTCCCGCGAACTCGCCGTGCTGCTCGGCCCGGCCAGTTTCCGGCACGTCTCGGGGCGCACCGAGCTGCAGATCACGAGCACCGAGCCGGGCTGGAGGAAGGCCAGCAGGCCGCCTTCCGGCAGGCACGTCGCGGCCACGTCGTCATCGCTCTGCAGGCAGACCAGGCAGACGTCCGCGCCGGTGCCGAGCTCCGCCAGCGAGTCGCAGATCCGGGCGCCGAGGTCGGCCAGTGGCCGGGTCGCATCCGGGTTGATGTCGAGGCGGCGTACGTCGAAGCCGGCCCGGCGGATGTGCGCGGCGATCGGACCGCCCATCGCACCGAGACCCAGTGCGGCTACCACTGTCATGGCATAACCTCCTGTTGTTGCCGAATCATCGCGAGTGCTGCGACGGCGACGACGCCGGAACGGCATACGGTCACCGGGTTGAGCTCGAGGTCCGCGAAGTCGCCGCCGCACCGGGCGGCGTGCTCCGAGAACGCAGTGATCAGGTCGCGCGTGCGGCCGGCTCGTCGAGATACACCGCGGCGACGGCCGCGCCGACCCGCGAGCGAGTCAGCGCAGCTCATCGAGGTCATCCGTGCTGAGCTCGGCCATCAGGGGTTCCAGCGCCCGGACGAGCGGAACGTCCACGCCGGCCTCCTCGGCGAGCGCGAGCGCCATCTCGAGGTCCTTTTTCGGCCAGCGCAGCCGGTGCATGCCCAAATCCACCAGCGGCTGGTTGGCGCCGGTGCCGGAGTTCAGCGCGGTGCGCAGGCGACCGGGCGCCACGCCCAGCGCCTTGGCCAGCCGCAGCACCTCCACGTCAGCCCGCAGCGCCGACCACAGCAGGATGTTGTTGGCCGTCTTGGCGACTTGCCCGGTGCCGATCGCGCCGAGGTGGCAGACGTCCTTGGCGAACGCAGCGAAGACGGGCTCGCACCGGTCCAGCGCGTTTGGATCGCCGCCGCACATCAACGTCAGACCACCCTGTTCGGCAGCGCGTTCGCCGCCGACCAGTACGACGTCGCGTACCTGGGCGTCGTCTCCGACCACGACCAGCACCAGGTCGGCGGCGGCGGCGACCTGGGACGCGACGGTGAGCGGGGTGGCGCCGGCCACGCGCATCCACTCGACGGCCTCGCCCGAGGGGTCGGTGCCGACCACGGTTACGCCGCGGTGCATCAGCCGCCGACCCATCTCGCCGCCCATCCGACCCCAGCCGACGACCCCGACGGTCTTGATCTCCTTCACCCGGCCATTGGAGGCTGTTTCGCCCTTTGTGGCGGTGCTCATCCGTTTCCTCTCTTCGCGCGTCCACGCCGTAGACGTCGCGTGCGGGCCGGGGAGAGCAGGCCGTCGCAGACGTATTTCCTCGTCGTCCAGTTCCTAGTACGAGGGCACCCGCTCGGCTAGCCGGACAATGCGTCGGTGGAAGTATCGGCTGTTCGGTGCGGAGCCCCGACAGCACGGGCCGCTTGCCTGCGGCATGCGGCCCGTGTCGAGAGGAGGTCAGGCCGACAGCAGTGCGGTCACCTCGGCGGCGGTCTTGACCTGCACCATCCGGGGGAACACGGTGTCGAGGAAGAATGTGCGGGGCTCCTCGTGACCGGTGCAGCCGTCCCGCACGACGATGACCTGGTAATCGAGATCGCGCGCGGCATACGCCGTGCTCGCCACGCCGACGTGGGTCGACCCGCCCACGATCATCACCGTCTCGATCTGTTCGACGCGCAGGGTCAAATCGAGTGCCGTGCCGTGGAACGCGCTCCAACGATGCTTCGGCACGTCGATGTCCGCCGGCCCTTGGCGGAGTTCGGCCAGGGCATGGTATCCGTCGGCGGCGACGTGGCCCGGCCGGGTCGGCTGGGGTCGCTGCTGGTCCCAGCGCACGAAGTCCCGGTCGGTGTCCGCGATCACGCGAGTGAAATCCGCCCCGTCCGGCCGGTGGTCGGCCCTGGCGAAGCAGACGAGCACGCCTTCGGCACGGCAGAAGTCGACAAGGTCGACCACGGTTGGCAGCACGCCGGAGCGCTCGATGGCCGGTCGGTAGATCTCCAGCATGTCGAACACAATCAGGGCTGCCGTTGATGGGCGCAGAACGCCCGGCTCAGGACGGTGCCACATGTCGGTTCACTCCTGTCGTGAGTTGGTCGTGAAGTCATAGTCAGCACCGATGGTCGAGCGGAAACTCCATTGGACCTCGTCCGGTGGAACGTTCCCATCGAGGGTTCGGCGCAGGAACCCGATCATCTCCGACCAGACGAATTGCGCCTGTTCGAGGCGGTAGCGGCCGGGCATCGTGTCGTTGATCCATCCGTGCGGCATGTCCCGGATGATGGAGATGTCGTAGCCGCGGTTGCTGCGCTCGAACTCGTCGCGCAGCCGGGTCACATCGGTCACCGACATCGTGTGGTCCTTCTCGCCGAAGATGCCCAACACGGGTGCCTTCGCCGAGCCGATGAGCTGTTCGTAGGGCATGGTCCGGTGCGCCGAGCGCGACCACTCGTGCGGCTGCGCGCCGCCGTACAACATGATGACCGACCTCACGGCCGGCAATTGCGCGGCGGCGAGCAGCCCCCACGACCCGCTGCGACATACGCCGTAAAAACCGATGCGGTCGCCGTCGACGCGCGGGTCCAGCTTGGCGTACGCGACGCTCTCGGCGACGTGCCTCATGACGACGTCGTCGGCCAGGGCCGGCAGGCGGTTGACCTCGTTCTCGCGGACCCCCACGTAGAAGTCGGGTGAGATGCTGACCCAGCCCGCGCGCGCGAACCGTTCGGCGCGGGCCCGTCGATGTCGGCCGGGAACCGGACGATGCCGGCACTGCTTGGCCCGAAGCTGGTCAGTTCGTCCTCGCCGAGCCGTTCGTGGGGCTGCCTCGCCCGGTCCGCGGCGGCTCGGCGCAGGGGCGAGTCGTCACACATTCTTGGTCATCGTCCTGGAAATTCCTGTCCCGATCTGAGTATTGGACTGAACATTAGCCCTAGCAGCGATTGGTTGACAACGGTGGGCCTGATCACGCCTCAGCTCGCTCCGAAGGCCTGTCCCGCGGAAACTCGGTTTTGTGCTGTGAGCTGGTGCTTTGCTGCGAGGCCGGTGCAGTGGCTGGGACCATTTCGAGGTGTTGTTGTCGCTCGTCTACCGGTTGGTACCGTGTCTGTTCGGTCTGTTGAGGGTGCTGGTCCGCTCCGATGTGTCCAAGGACGTCGAGCTGTTGGCGCTCCGTCACGAGAACCAGGTGCTGCGCCGTCCCCTCGGCGGCCGGCCGCAGTGGGACCAGGTCGACCGGCTCTGGTTCACGGCGTTGTTGCGGCTGGTGAACCGCCGCCTGTGGTCGGAGATCTTCCCGGTCACCCGGCTACGATCCTGCGCTGGCACCGTCACCTTGTTTCCCGCAAGTGGACCTACACCGACCGGCGCCGACCAAGACGACCATCCACCGGTGCTTCGATCAAGACGTTGATTCTTCGGATGGCGCGGGAGAACCCGGCGTGGGGGACCGAAGAATCCAAGGTGAGCTGGCGCGCCTGGGTTACGCGATCGCCGCTTCCACGGTGTGGGAGATCCTGCATGCCGCCGGTATCGGCCCGGTGCCCCGCCGGGCCGGGCCGACCTGGCGGCAGTTCCTGACCGCCCAGGCGCACGCGATCGTCGCGTGTGACTTCCTGGTGGAGACGGTGCTGCTCAAGCGGCTGTACGTGCTGGTGTTCATCGAGCACGGCACTCGACGGCTCCACCTGGCCGGAGTGACCGCGCACCCGACCGGGGCATGGGCGGTGCAGCAGGCCCGCAACCTGACCATGGATCTGGGGCACCGCATCGGCACGCTGCGGTTCTTGATCCACGATCGCGACCCCCTCTTCACCACCGCGTTCGAGGAGGTTTTCACAGCTGAAGGGCTGCGGATCATCAAGACGACGCCGCGGACGCCACGGATGAACGCCTTCTGCGAACGCGTCATCGGAACGCTCCGCCGCGAAGTCCTGGACCGGATCCTGATCCTCGGTGAACAGCACCTGGCTCTGGTGCTCCGTGAGTATCTGATCCACTACAACGGCCACCGGCCGCACCAATCCCGGCAGCAACGATCCCCGAACACCGAAACCAGCCGACCCCGGACGCAGCCGAAGTCACCGACCTACGATCCATCCGGCGAAGACCCGTGGTCGCAGGCATGATCAACGAATCTCACCAAGCCCCATAACCACAGCTCAGACCACGTACCTCAATATTCGAGCGGCACAGGGTCCCCGGGCGATGTTCGTAGATCGATGGCCTGATCCTTGCATTGGTATGTTGTTAGGCCGTACGCTCCCGGCCATGCGGAAACAGACCCTGGAAGGGGCTCAGCCGGCACGGAGGTCCTCCGATCCCACCGGCAGCCCGCCGGTCGCGGACGGCCCCGCCGCGGCGTCGACGGCCCACCTCTCGGCCCGCAACGTCCGGATCGAGTACCGGGCGCCCAGCGAGAGTGCGTCGGACGTCACGCTGGCGGTCGACAACGCGAACCTCGAGCTGCAGCGCAGTGATTTCGTCTGCATCGTCGGCCCGTCGGGCTGCGGCAAGACCACCTTCCTCAATGCGGTGGCCGGCTTCCTCCCGATCCAGGGCGGCAACCTCGAGCTCGACGGCCGTGATATCCCCGGTCCCGGCCCGGACCGCGCGATGGTCTTCCAGCAGGCCAGCCTGCTCCCGTGGCGGAAGGTGATCGACAACGTCACTTACGGCCTCGAGCTCGGCCGCACCATGAAGAAGGCGCAGGCGCGGGAGCGCGCGCGGGAGCTGCTCGACCTCGTGGGCCTGTCCGGATTCGGCGACCGCTACCCGGCCCAGCTCTCGGGCGGCATGCAGCAGCGCGTCAACCTGGCGCGGGCGCTGGCCGTCGAGCCCGAGCTGCTCCTGCTCGACGAGCCGTTCGCGTCGATCGACGCCCAGACGCGCGAGACCATGCAGGCCGAGCTGCTGCGGGTGTGCGCGGCGCGCGACGTCACGGCGCTGTTCGTCACGCACGACATCACCGAGGCCGCCTTCCTCGCCGACCGGGTCTGCGTGTTCAGCCCGCGGCCGGGGCACATCGTCCGCGAGGTCGTCGTGCCCTTCGACCGTCCGCGTGACCAGCGGCTGCGCCGCTCTCCGGAGTTCCTCGCCCTCGTGGACGAGATCGCCGAGACCCTGTACGGCGGCACCGACCCGACGGCCGGAGAGGTGATCCACTGATGGCCACCACCACGCAGACCAGGCCGCCCGCGGCCCCGGTGCCGAGCACCCGGCCCCGCCCGCGGCGGCGGCTGCACCCGAAGTACGTCTACGGCACCGTCGCGGTCGTCGTGGTGCTGGTCGTCTGGCAGGTGGTGGCGGCGCTGCGCATCAAGCCCGCGATCGTGCTGCCCGGGCCGTTCGACGTCGCCAAGGCGTTCGGCCAGCTGTTCAGCACCGACGCCATCTGGGCGGACCTGGCCACCAGTGGCAAGGAGCTGATGTACGGGCTGATCCTCGCCACGGTCATCGGCCTGCCGCTGGGGCTGCTGATCGGCTGGTATAGGCGGCTGTCCTACCTGCTCAGCCCGCTGATCACGTTCCTCTACGCCACGCCCCGCATCGCGCTGACCCCGCTGCTGATCATCTGGCTCGGGATCGGCGACAGCTCCAAGATCGCGATCGTCTTCCTCATGGCGGTCTTCCCGATCCTGATCAACTCGGTCAGCGGGGTGCAGAACCTCGATCCCGCGGTGCTGCGGGTCGCCAGCTGTTTCGGCGCCGGCCACCTGCAGATCTTCCGGACGATCGCGCTGCCCGGATCCGTGCCCTTCATCGTCAGCGGCCTGCGGCTGGCGGTCGGCCAGGCGCTCATCGGTGTCTTCGTGGCCGAGCTCAGCGGGGCCACCCACGGCGTCGGGATGCTCATGAACACCGCGGGCCAGCAGTTCCAGACGTCGGTCGTGTTCGCCGGCCTGTTCATCTTCGCGATCACCGGCGTCGTGCTCACCGGCCTGCTGCGGCGGGTGGAGCAGCACTACGCCGCGTGGCGCCCCCAGAACTGACCGGTCCCGGACGGGCAACGCCCCCACCACCAAGGAGATCGACGATGAAGTCGGGTACAGCACGGAGGAGGATCGCCGCGGCGCTCATCGCCACCGCGACGGCCGTGGCGGCCACCGCCTGCGGGGGCGGCGGATCGGGGAACGCCGCCGCCAACACGATCAGCGTGAGCTTCAGCCAGGTCGTCGCCGACGAGCTGCCGCTGTGGATAGCCGACGAGGCCGGCCTGTTCAAGGCACAGGGCCTCGACGTCAAGCTCGTCAGCCTGAGCAGCTCGGACGGCTTCCCGGCGCTGATCTCGGGCCAGACGCAGCTCGCCTCAATCGGGGCGTCGGAGATGGTCTCCGGTGCGGCGCAGGGCGGTGACGTGAGCTACCTCGCCACCCTCACGCCGGTCTTCCCGTACGAGCTCTTCGCCAAGGTGAGCGATCCGCAGCAGCTCAAGGGCAAGCGCATCGGCGTGACGTCCACCAGCGGGTCGCTCTACATCGCCACGCTCGAAGCCCTCAAGCAGGTGGGCCTCTCGCCGACCGACGTGCAGCTGACCCCGCTCGGCTCGGTCACCAACGTCAACAACGCGCTGGTGGCCGGCACGATCGACGCCGCGCTCTCCCACCCGCCGGCCACCACCCAGATCGAGGCCGCGGGCTTCCGCCCGCTCGTCGACCTCGCGAAGCAGAACATCCCGACCTCGAACGTGGGCATCGCCGCGACGAACGGCTACGTGAAGAGCCACGGCGACCAGATCCGCCGGTTCATGACCGCGCTCCAGCAGGCCATCCAGCGGGAGAAGTCCGACGAGGCCTACTCCACCAAGGTGCTCTCCGCGCACCTGAAGGTCACCGACCCGAAGGCCCTGCACGAGACGTGGACCTACTACGCCAAGGAGGTGCTGCCGGACGTCCCCACTCCCACCGTCGCGCAGCTGCAGACCTCCGTCGACCAACTGGCCCCGACCAACCCGGCCGTGAAGAACCTCGACGTCTCCACCCTCGTGAACGCGTCGTTCCTCACCGCCGCGCGCTGACCGCCCGCGACACCACCGGACCCGATCCCACCCCAGAAAGGTTCGACGACCGTGACGACAGCTTCGCGCACCACCACCGAGGTGACGCACTACCACGTCCAGAAGAAGCGGAGGGCCGCCTTCGTGGAGGAGTGGCGCTCGTACCAGAAGACCGTCATGGCGCTCGCCGACGTGGAGATGGTGGAGACCGCACGCGGCACCCGGGTGGGCGTCTACTGCGGGGAGGACGGCGACCGCCCGACCCGCACGATGGACGCCCTCGCGCACGAGCTCGACCAGGGCGTCGTCTCGACGATCCACCGGCACTCCTGGGACGCGATGGTCTTCGTCGTCGCGGGATGGGGCTGGACCGAGATCGACGGCGAGCGGATCGAGTGGGGGCCGGGGGACTCGCTGCACCTGCCGGCGTGGTCCTGGCACCGCTCCGGCAACGACAACGCGGAGACGGCGCGCTACGTGACGTTCTCCAGCGAGCCGATGCTGGCCACGATGGGCATGTCGGTGCTCGAGGACAAGGGCCACACGCCGTTCGCCGAGCTGCCCGGACGGCCGGAGTTCTCCCCGGCCGTCGACGGCGCGGACCCCTATGCCCGGCGCACCCGCCGGCTGGCCAAGGAGCAGACCAAGCGCCGCAGCGGCCGCCTGCACACCAGTTGGTCGGAGCTCGAGCTGCTGCCCACCCCGCGCGGCACCCGCACGACGTTCCTGCTCGACCGCGCCATCGGCTACGAGGCCTCGGGCATCACCATGGCCATGTTCGAGATCGGCCCGAACCGCGGGCAGTCCATGCACCGCCACCCCGGCGAGGCGTGGCTCTACGTGGTGGAGGGCGAGGGCCACAGCTACCTGGGTGAGGAGCCCGAGGGCGGCACGAACCACCCGTGGAAGAAGGGCGATCTCATCGTCGTCGACCACTTCCTGTGGCACCAGCACTTCAACGACTCGCCGGACAGGACGGCGAAGGTCGTCCGCATCCACATGTTCGACAGCCTGCTCGAGACCATGCGCGTGCTCATGGACCCGAAGGTGCTGTTCGAGGAGCCACCGGAGGCGGTCCGCGACGCCCAGGCGGGCAACTACCACGAGATCGAGTGGCCGGAGATCGTCCGGCCCACCTGGCCGTGAGCCCGGTGGCCGCCCCTGCGCACCTGCCTCCGGGCCTGCTGTCGGTCCACGCGCTGCCGTCGGACCACCACGACGGTCCCTGGGACCACATCCTCGTGCCGCCGGGCACCAAGGAGCGGCTGCTCAACCAGACGCTGCTGCGGCTGCGGCACGGCCGCGCGCTGGCGAACCTGCCGGGCCTGCCCCACGGCCTGATCGTCCTGGCCGGCCCGCCCGGCACCGGCAAGACGACCCTGGCGAGGGGGCTCGCGCAGGCGGCGGCGCGCGCCCTCGCCCCGGTCGGGGCGACGACGTACATCGAGATCGACCCGCACGCGTTCCCGAGCGAGATGCTGGGGGACAGCCAGCGCAACATCACCCGGCTGATGACCGACACACTGCCGGAGTTCGCCGCCCGCCGCCCGCACACGGTGGTGCTGATCGACGAGGTCGAGAGCTTCGCGGTGCGCCGGTCGACGGCGTCGTTCGGCAGCAACCCGGTGGACGTCCACCGGGCGACCGACGCCGTGCTGGCCGGGATCGATTTCCTGGCGGAGTCCCATCCGCGGATCGTGTTCGTCGCCACGACGAACTTCCCGGACGCGGTCGACGAGGCGTTCCTGTCCCGGGCGGACCTGGTGCTGAACCTGGACCTCCCGGACGAGGCGACGAGCGCGGCGATCCTGCAACGCACGCTGGCCGAGCTGGCGGGCATCTGGCCCGGTGCCCGCGGCCTGGCGGCCGACGACGCCCTGCACCGCAAGCTCGCGGCGCGCTGCGCCGGGTGGGACGGCCGTCGGCTGCGCAAGCTGGTGCTCACCGCGCTGGCCCAGCGTCAGGAGGTCGCCCTGGACCCCGATCTGCTGGAGGCCGGGGACCTGCTCGCCGCGGCCGACGCGAGCGGGTGACCGCCGTGGCTCCGGACGGTCGGGCCCGGGCGGTCGGGGTCGTCGGGCGGCTCATCTCCGCGACGAACCGCATCTACGAGCACTGCGGGCTCGATTACCTGGAACAGCTCGAGGACACCCCCGAGTACGACCCGTCGGTGCTGCTGGACGCGGAGACCGTCCGCCGGTACGTCGCCACGCGCACGCTCGTCGAGGAGCGGTGAGCGCCTACGAGGGGGAGCTCCGCGAGCTGGTGGCGCTGGCCGGCCAGGTGCTGACCGCGCTCGGGCTCGTCGACTACCTCGGCCACGTCAGCGCGCGGATCCCCGGCACCGACCGGGTCGTGGTCAAGCCCAAGCACTCGCCCGCCGTCCGCGGCATGGCCGCGCTCGGGGCTGGCGACATGGTGGTGGTGGACCTCGACGGATCCCTGGTCGAGGGCCCACGGGTCGAGAGCACCGCGCGCCCGCCGGCGGAGGTGTTCATCCACACCGAGATCTACCGGGCCCGGCCCGACGTCGCGGCCGTGGTGCACACCCACCAGCGTGCGGCGACGCTCGCCGGGGTGCTGGGGCTGCCGATCCGGCCCGTGCTGCACGTCCCCGCGACGTTCGTCCCGGACGACCCGCCGACCTGGCCGCACCCGGTGCTCGTCGACACCGCGGAGCTGGGCCGGGACCTGGCCGCCACGCTCGGCGACGAGCGGTACTGCCACCTGCAGGGGCACGGGATCGTCAGCGTCGCGGCGGACGTCCGCGAGGCGACGGTCGGCGCGGCCATGCTGGAGCAGCTCGCCGAGGCGGCGCTGGCCGGGGCGTCGACCGGGACGAAGCCCCGGGTGATCACGCCGACGGAGATCGAGACGCTCCGCGGCCAGGTCGCGGGCGTCGAGGGGCGGTGGGCGTACTTCTGCGACCTCGCCGCCGCGGGGGAGGCTCGATGAGCCGCGTCCCGATCACGCTGGCCTGCTGGGATTACGACCGGACGAGGGCGCTCTCCGACGGCACGGTCCGGCCCGAGGGCATCGACCTCACCTACCTGAGCCTGCCGGTCGAGGAGACGTTCTTCCGGATGCTGCGGCACCGCGAGTTCGAGGCCGCGGAGATGTCGCTGTCCTCCCACGTCACCGGCCTGGCGTCCCGGAGTACCAGCTCACCGCGGTGGTCTGGGTCCGCGGGGAGTGGACATCTCTTGGCGGGCGTTTCTCCGTACTCAGGCCGAGGGGCTTTTGGCCGTGAGGTAGGCCTGCGGGTGCGATGCTGGTGTTGCCACCGGTCGTTTCCCGCAGGCCCCCTCCCGCACCCGGCGTGCGATTTTCACCGCACCGGGCGCTCCACGTGTCTTTCCCGCTGGTCAGC
>JAOPYL010000263.1 GCA_025964625.1 Actinoallomurus sp.
CCGGACCGCGCCCTGCACATCCGCCCACGGCCCAGCGCCGACCTCGTCCGGTTCCTGCTCGGGTTCGCCCGGCACGCCAACCGGCGCAGGTACGCCGAGTCCGCCGCCGCCCTGGCCGGGCTCGCGGCCGACACGTTCCCGCTCTTCGAGGAGCTGGCGTCCCTCGGTGTGGACGGCACGGCCGGCAAGGACGGCTTCTTGTTCGTGTACGGCTCCGCCACTTCGGCCCGCACGTCCCGGGAATCGTTCCGCCGCCTCGGCGCCCCGACCGAGGGGATCCTCGGCCCGGCCGAGCTCACCGACCTCGAGCCCTGCCTTACCGCCGGCGCGCAGGCCGGCTTCGTCGTCGGAGATCAGTGGTGGGTCGACCCGAACCTGTTCGTGGACGGCCTGGCCGCCCGGCTACGCGGCCGGGGAGTAGAGATCATCGAAGGCGCCCGGGTCACCCGCGCCGAGGAGTCCGCCGCCGGGGTCCGCGTGCACACCTCACGTGGCGTGGTCGACGGCGACGTAGCTGTGCTCGCCGCCGGGATCTGGTCCCGCGAGATCGGCCGTTCTCTGGGCGTCGACCTGAACATCTTCCCAGGCAAGGGATACAGCTTCTCCGTCGAGATGGACCAAGTGCCCCGCCGGCTGATTCATCTCGGCGACGCGCATGTGGTCCTCACTCCCCTCGCCAAGGCCACCCGCATCGCCGGAACAATGGAGTTCGACCGTGATCACGACCGGTTCGACGCGCGCCGGGTGACCGCCATCGCCACCGCCGCCCGCCCGTACCTGCGCGGCGTCGCCTGGGAGAACCGCACCGACGAGTGGACCGGCGCCCGCCCGATGACCCCGGACGGCCTGCCCGCGATCGGCCACCTGCCAGGCCACCGCAACATCTACGTCGCCTCGGGACACAACATGCTCGGCCTTACCCTCGGCCCAGCCACCGGACGGCTGGTCACCGACCTCCTGACCGGCGGCACCGCGCCCGCGGCCGCCTTCGACCCAGCCCGGATCGCCCGCCGCCACCGACCACCCGGGTCGTGACACTGAACGGTCACCGCGCCACTGCCTGCCCTGCCGGGGGTAGGCGTGCGCAGGCCACGTGCCTCAGCGCGCCGAACTACCGGAGCCGGATGGAACAGAAGCAGGAGGCGCAGAGTGTACTGATGTGGCATACGAGACCGAGGTTGATGTCCCCGTCCGGCAAGGGCATTCATTCCCCGTCGGCAGTGCCACCGTGCACACGGATAACTACTCTGAGTAGTTACTGCTGATGGGTGGCAGTGTCGCGCGAGGTCGGCGCAAAGCCGGCTCGTGGGCTTCCAGCCACTGGGGAGTACGGAAATGCCGGGTAATACGCCAGCCGGATCGCCGTCCGGGAGTCTTCCTCCCCGTCACGCGAGGGCCGCCAGTCCTCAGAGGTGGCGTCTGCCGCTACACCGGAGCGGCTGGCGTCGTCTGGATATGGGGGCACGACTGGGCGGGGTGCTGCCCGGGCGGGCGGACTGGGTGGCGATGTGCCGTGATCCACGCCGAGATGTACTGGCGGGGTTATCGGTCGCGGTGGTGGCGCTGCCTCTGGCGCTTGCCTATGGAGCGAGTTCGGGCCTGGGCGCCCAGGCGGGGCTGGCCACCGCGGTGGTGGCCGGCGCATTGGCGGCGATCTTTGGCGGCGGCGCGCTGCAGGTATCGGGGCCGACGGGCGCGATGACCGTGGTGCTGGTGCCGATCGTGCACCACTACGGCACGGAGGGGGTGCTGCTGGCGGGACTGATGGCCGGGGGTTTGCTGATCCTCGCAGCGCTGGTGCGGCTGGGCCGCTATGCGCGCTGTGTGCCCACAGCGGTGGTGGAGGGATTCGCCGTAGGGGTCGCGGCGGTGATCGCATTGCAGCAGGTGCCGGCCGCGCTCGGGCTCCAGACCAGGCACGAGGAGAAGGTGTGGCGGGCAGCCGGCCTGGCGGTGGGGGACTATGCCCGGAACGTGCGGCCGGTGCCGCTGCTGATGGCGGTGGGCGTGGCCGTGGCGGTGATGGCCGGCAATCGGTGGCTTCCCAAGGTTCCGTTCGCGTTGGTCGCCATCGCGGCGGCGACGCTGATCGCCCAGGCCTTCCCGCTTCACCTGGTCCGCATCGGGGCGGTGCCCGCCGGTCTGCCCACGCCGTCCCTGCACTTCCTCGACATCGACCTCGTGGCGGCGTTGCTGCCTTCCGCACTGGCCATTGCCGTGTTGGCGGCGTTGGAGGGACTGTTGTCGGCAGCGGTGGTGGACGCGATGAGCGCCGGTGAGCGCAGCGATCCTGATCGGGAGTTGTTCGGTCAGGGCCTGGCCAACCTGGCGGTGCCGCTGGTCGGGGGGATCCCCGCGACGGCGACTCTCGCCCGTACCGCGGTCAACGTGCGATGCGGTGCGGTGTCCCGGCTCGCCTCCCTCACCCACGCCGTGGCGCTCGCGGCCATCGCCTTTGCCGCCGGCGGTCTGGTCGCCGGCATTCCCCGTGCCGCACTGGCCGGATTGATGCTCGGAGCGGCCGCTCGCATGATCAAGGTCGGATCTTTGATGTCCATCGTGCGTACGAGCCGCAGTGACAGCCTGATCGTGGTCTTCACTTTCATCGTCACCGTTGCGGTCAACCTCATCGCCGCGGTCGCCGCCGGCGTGGTCATCGCGACCGTGGTCACCATCGCCGCGCTCGCCCGCAGTGGCCGTATCGAAGCGATGCCGGTGAATGATCTGGACCACGTCGGTCCCGATCGCGGCGACGTCCAGGACGGTACGGTCGCCGGCGAGATCGGCCTCTACCGTCTTGAGGGGCCCTGGTTCTTCGCCGCCACTCATCGTCTGCTGCACGGCCTCGGCCAGATCAGCGGCCGGCGCGTGGTGATCTTGAGCATGTCCAGCGTTTCAGCCTTGGACCTCACCGCTGCCCAGGTACTCGGTGAGGCGATCATGCATCTGCGACATCGCGGTATCACCGTATTGCTCGCCGGCGTACGGCCAGGCCATCACCGGCTGATCGCGAACCTGACGAGCATCGCGCATCTTCCTCGTGCCGACCTGATCCACCCCGATTCCACGGCCGCGATCGCCCACGCCCGCTCTCTCCTCACGCCGCCAGACCAGACCCCGTCATGAGGACGGTCTCTTAACGGTAAGAATCCCTTCCTCATCTGTACATCGACCGAACCAGTTCGGTCATGTCACCCAATGTCATCCAGCAATTATTCTCCGTTATGTAGTTCTATGACAGAAGTACCTTGACGACTTTCCTACCCGCCGACCTCTCCAGGAGGCGTCCGCGAGCTCGCCGGGACACGCGGAAGGGGACGCGAACAGATGTCGGTACTGGATGCCCTGCGGATGGAGACGCCCCGGCCCCGGATGGTGCGCGAGCACCGGCACGCGGGATGGCTTGCGGTCGCGACGGTATGTGCCGGGGCATTCATCGGCCAACTCGACGTCGGCGCCGTCGCCTTCACGTTCCCCGCCCTGGAGCACGACTTCCATGCACCACTGGCGGCGGTGGAGTGGGCCTCGCTGAGCTATCTGGTGGCTCTCGTCGTGCTGGCGGTGGCCGCCGGCCGTTTAGCGGATTCGGCCGGGCGGAAGTTGGTCTATCTGTATGGGTTCATGGTGTTCACCATCGGTTCGGCGGGCTGCGGGCTGGCTCCCACACTCGGCGCTCTCATCACCTTCCGGGTAATACAGGCGGTGGGGGCGGCGATGCTTCAGGCGAACGGTGTCGCCCTGGTCATGACCAGCGTGCCGCAAGGCAAGATACGCGCCGCGATCGGCGTTCAGGGTGTCGCCCAGGCGCTCGGCCTGGCCGCAGGCCCCGCCGCCGGAGGGCTGTTGACCACCTCAGCCGGATGGCGATGGATCTTCCTCGTCAACGTCCCCATCGGATGCGCCGGTGTGCTGGCCAGCCGATATCTGCTGCCGCGTACGCCTGACCGTACGGCCGCCCGGCGTTTCGACTATGCCGGCCTGGTGCTGCTGGCCGCCTTCACGAGCACGCTCCTGCTGGCCATCTCCTGTGCGTCCGGGCTCACGATGCCTTCTGGCGCATCGGCTGCACTGGCCGTCACCTGTGTGCTGTCGGCCGGCTTCTTCTGGCTGCGGATCCGCCATTCCCGCCATCCCCTGGTGGACCCGTCCCCGCTGACGCGAAGACCGGTGATGGCCGGACTGGCGGGCGCCCTGTGCGGTTATCTGCTGCTGTTCGCGCCACTGATGCTGTTCCCACAGGTTTATGCCGCCCACGCCATGCACGGAGCGGCAGCGGGAGCCCTCTTGACCATGCTGCCCGCCGGGTTCGCGCTCACCGTGCTCACCGTCGGCAAGACCGCGCTGACGCGCTGGACCAGCCGCGTCCGGGGCGTCGCAGGCGGAGTGATCTGCGTACCGGCATTCGCCGGGCTGGCCCTTACGGCGCCTTCGACCGCGGCAAGTGGGCTGTTGCTCACCGCACTCGGAATGGGCTTGGGCGTCTTCGTCCACGCTAATAACAGTGCTCTTTCGGATGCGATATCGGTCCGCCTGTCAGCAACGGGAGGCGGGCTGGTGAGAATGACCCAGGGGTTGGGCTGCGCACTGGGGATCGCTGCTGTAACTCTCTGCCTGCACAGGGCCGGCCGCGGCCCGCAGAACGTGACCGGCCTGCGGCTCGCGCTCGCTGTGCTCGCCGCGACGGCCCTGATCGCCATAGGCACGGCGCTGGTCGCCGGGCCCCGCAGGTCGCCCCCGGCCATCGCCGAAGCCGGCGATGGCGTCGCGCCGGATGCTCGGTTCGTCTTCGCGAACGAGCGCACGTTCCTGGCATGGATACGCACCGCGCTGGCCCTCGTCGCGGCCGGGCTCGCGATCGTGCAGCTACTGCACCCGTTCCCGGGCATCCCGTGGGGCCGCCACCTACTCGGCGGTGCGTTCATCGTGCTCGGCGCCGTCGTCTCCACGATCGGCTACCGCGAATGGAGACGCAATCAGCGTGCGCTGCTCCACGGCGAGCCACTGCCACGGTCGGTGCTGCCTCGGATCCTGGCAGTGACCATCACGGCGACAGCGATCGCATCCGCGGTCGTTCTCACACTGTCGGCCGTCCGCGGCCACTGATGACGCGCCCAGACGATCGGGAGGATCTCGATCCTGGCCTGGCCGGGGAGAGAACCGAGCTGGCCTGGACTCGCACCGCGAGCGCCTTCGCCGCCCTGGGCGGCGCCATGCTCAAGACGAATCCGGCCGCCGGCCTTCCCGTGCTGGCCACGAGCGCCCTGATCTGGAAACTGGGTCGCCGCGCGCGCCGTACAGCAGGGGCGCACGCCGGTTCCGGGAGGCTCCTGCTGATCACCGTCGTGGTCGTCGCCGTGTCGTTGGTGGCGCTCGCGACCGTACTGTCGAGCGGCGGAGGCCCCTTCGGACATCGCTGACCCTGGCGGTGGTGGCCACCGTGTCAGCGCTGGAGTTGCCTCGGTTCAGCAGACACGTCAGGGCTGGTGGGAACTTGTCGCCGACCCGCGGGACGGGGGTCGGGCTCATGGCCCGGCACGAGGCAGACTGGGATGAGAAACGCCCCGCTGAAGGCGCCGGCAAGGAGGCCCACGCCGAGCGGCGGCAACTCGGCCAACGGCAGCGGGGGAAGTGGCCGCCAGGGCGGCATTGGGCGTTCCCCAGGACGGTCTTCAGCGCATCGACCACCCCTCCTCTGCCGGAGAAGGGAGGCTCACATGACTACATGGATGCCCCAGGCCCCGGCGCCGGAACGCGTTCCGGCCGGGGCGTCAGCGGAAGGAGACGGCATCGTCATCGGCGCGGGGCCGATCACCATCGACGTCTACATC
>JAOPYL010000303.1 GCA_025964625.1 Actinoallomurus sp.
TAGATCGGCGGTGTGCGGCAGCGTCCGGTGACCGATACGGGTTTCCCGCGTCATGGGCTCTCCCTCCGTCCGTCTCATCATCGGCAGGTAAGAACCTCCGGCGGCGGGGACCTTCGCCCCTATCGCCAGGGCTGCGGGTGCCGATAATTCATCCGCGCAGCTCACAGGCTTGATCGTTGATCACGGGCCGTCAGCGACCTCGCCGCCCGCACTGCGCTGTTCACGTACCCGGCGGACGAGCGGCATCATCATCTGCCGTGCTGCTGCGCCTGGCGTACCTCGCCGTGACGAACACCATCACGCTCCTTCGCCTGCTACCGATGAGCGACCGGGACAAGGACATCGAAATCCCTGGCGCTGCGGCACCAACGGCCAGTCCTGCAGCGCCAGGCCGGCAAACCCGCGTTCACCGACACCGACCACATGATGCTCGCCGGACTGCTCCACCGCCTCCCGATGGACAAGCTGCGCCAACTCCTGCTGCTGGCACGCCCGGACACGATCCTGCGCTCGCACCGCGACCTGAACAAACGACGCCATACCGCGACCTACGCACCGAAGCGGCGCCCACCGGGCCCTGGGGCAGGCCGCTCCGCTCCGCCCGCTGCCCGAGCCGATCACCGAACCAGCCCAGATCACGCGCCTGGAGGTCCGCCGACAAGGTCGACTCGGCGGAACCCTCCACGAGTACCGAGATGTTGCCTGACCAGGCCGGATGAATAATCGGCACCCGCACCCGTAGTAGGTGAGGGCGGCGGCCCAGTCGGTGATGTTGTCGCGTTTGAACTCACCCACCACGCGTTTGACCGCCCCCCACCACGAGGTCGCGGGCAGACCGGTCGGCGCCTGCGGCGCATCGCGATGCGGGCCGTGGAGCTCAGGGGAGGTGTCGTTGCTGCGGTCGCTCATCGGGGTTCTCCTTCCTGCATCGCCGCATTACACCTGGGTATCGCCCGGCACCCTCGGGAGGGTGGAGCCCGGCGGGGGCCCGGTGACCGGCGGCCTGATCGGGTTCCGGGCTCCTGCGGGTGGTGACGGTGGATCAGGTAGCCACGGTTAAGGGCCGCCTTGACCGCGCCTGCGATCGCGCCCTGCAACGCGGCCGCGGCCAGCACTTCGCCCCACCCGCGCTCCAGGTCACCGGCGTCGGGGGCGTCTTCTTGGCGGGCGAGCAGCTTCCAGGTGCATTTGAAGATCGCCCCGGCGATCAACCCCCCCGGCCATGCCGAACGTCGCCGCAACCGGCTTGCACACCGAGCTGGAGGCGGCCATTACCGGCTCCGCGGCGCCATACCCACAGCCCGGCCGCCGCGCACAGACCACCGGCCGTGTACAACAGCTCCGGTCGCGCTCGGGCGGTCTGCGCCGCTTGCCGGCTCGCGCCCGCGGCGGCGCGGCGGACGGGCTCGGGGATCACTCGGGGGGCCTTGGCGCTCGGTGCGGCGACCTGCTCACGGACCCGCAGTGCCTGCCGGCGCGTCTTGTCCCGCACCGTGTCGGCGAGAGTGGCGACCTTGGCTGCGGCCTGCTCGCGGACCTGGGTGGCCTTGTCCCGGACGCGCGAGGGCACATCGGCCTTGGCCGCCAGCGCATCGACCGTCTCTCCCAGATCCTGGCGGGTCTGCTCAATCCCGGCGGCGATCTCCTTACGATCGCCAGCCGCCCCCTTGGGCCGCGTGGTGGCCGACGACGCCGGCTGCTTCGCGGCCGTACCCGATCGCGCCTTGCCCGTACCGGTCTTGAGGCGGGTCGCACCCGCCGGATCACGGGGGATGTAGTCACTCATGGTGATGCCTTTCGCTGAGGTGATCTTTGATCTCGCGGACGTCGGCCTTCATCGACGCGGTGGCCTTCTCGGGCACCGGCGGCCCCGCCCGGCCAAACTGCTTGCGGCCGGCCAGGACCAGCACACCCGCAACGGCCAAGAGCACGACGCCGACGACCAGCGCCGCCGCCCAGACCGGCCACACGACTGCCAACCCGGCGACCGCCGCGACGACCACCGCTCCGCCGCCATAGAAGGCGATCACCCCGGCACCGCCGAACAACCGGGCGCCCCGCCCAGCGTCTTTGCCTTTTTCGGCGAGCTCAGCCCTGGCCAAGGCCAGCTCCAGGCCGACCAGGTCACTGATCTGCCGACTCGCCTGGGCGACGAGCTCACCGGTCGAGGCACCAGCCGTCGGCGAGGTGTCCGCCGCCGTGGCGGGACGGGTGTTACCGGGCTCCCTCACCATGCACTCTTCTTCCGCTTCGCATCTCTTTTCGTTGGTGCGGCCAGATACCCGGCGAGCACGCGCGTAATGCACAATGAACCCCTTTCGTCGCCGCGGCGGCCAGCCACCGGCCTCCGAGGGCCGGTGTCGTGGCAGCAAGATGTTCAGGATCGCCGGCGGTCAGGTCGACGACCTGGCATCGGGCGCGTTGCATCGGGCACGCTCCCCTTCGCGCCGAGCTGTTTGCACCAAATGCCCTACCCGTCCTGGAGGGGTCGACCTAAGGCGTTAGGTAGATTCCGCCAGATCTATCTGATCTTCATTCGGCTCCTCGGCGCCATTGCTCTGCTCCTACGCTCGGACGTCTCCAAGGACGCGGAGATCCTCGTGCTTCGCCACCAACTCTCGGTGCATGGCAGGCCGATGACCTCACACGAGCCGCCCTCGGACACAGCCCGCGCGCTGGCCCGGATCTCGATGGCCGAGGTCCCGCCAACGAAGGACTTTTGCCGCTCGCACCACCCGGGCCGGCGCAGTGATCCTCGATAGAGAACACGACCACTGATCCGAGGGGAAGACGATGACTGCGGGGACGGAGTGATGCCGTCACGGGCGACATCAGGAGTACCGCTCGAGCGCGCGCGTGCTCGCATGGCACTGCCGACGGTGCGTAGCGTGCTGGCCGTGGTGGCGCGGCCCGGTGAGGAGGCGTGCTATCTGGGGGCGGTGCTGGACGCGCTCCACGGTCAGGGAAGCACGGTAGGCGTGCTCGCCTGCACCTGCGGCCAGGCATCGGCGTACAACGACTCCCTCGAACAGCTGGACCCGATCGGCCCGTTCGAGTTCTACGCCGCCGGGTCCGCGCTGCGGACCGCGCATCGCATTATGGTGGACTACCCGGACGGCGAGCTGAGCCGACTACCGGTCGAGCGTCTCGCCGAGCACGTGATCCGGGCGATCCGTGAATGGGACGTCGACCTCCTCCTGACCATCGCCGGCCGCATCGCCGACCGGACCGCCGCCTACGCGGCCTGCCGCGCGGGACGCGAATGCGACGTCCCGGTGCTCGGCTGGACCATGCCGCACGGCGTGGCGCGGGCGGTCAGGCAGGCCAGCGGCGTGGCCGTGACCGGTGACGCTGATCGCCACATCGATTTCGAGCTGCGGGTCCGTCGAAAGAACCAGCGGTATGCGATGCGCGCCCACCACAGCCAGTGGGGCGGCGACGGTGCACAGCTCACCCGCCTCGCTTTCCAGCACGATCGTGAGTGGCTGCGCTGGCTGGTTCCACCCTCCTCCCCGCTTGCCGAGCCGGCCCCGAAACAGGTGCGGCCATGAGCGTCTCGGTGGCGAAAATGATGAGCGAACGCGGCGATGCGGGTGCGGAGTTCACCGAGATCTGGCTGCGATGCGCCACGTGGCGTTACTGCCGGTTCTCGACCCTGAGGAGCGCGTGATCGGCCTGATCTCCGAACACGATCTTCCCCGCAACGAGGCCGATCAGGACCGTCCCACAGGCTTCCTCCCCCGGCGATCACCGGCGTGCCAGCCGGCCGGAGCGCTCGCCACACAACGAACGACTCCACCGCCCAACTCCAGCAGCCACCACCGCTCCAAGACGCCCAGTGAGACTTGGGAGCGGCTTGGCGTGGCTTGAGCGCCGCAAACGGGGCCGGTCAGCTGCTGGCCGATTCCGATCCCGACTTCACTGCATTGAGCGACAAGGCGCAGCCCGTCTTTGCACAAGCCGGGGACATCTCGCGCGCCGCTCTGTCGTCGCCCGTCGACATCGAGCCGGTGATACTGAACATCGCTTGCCCCGCCGGTGACCGGTGTCAGCAGCGGCGGGCCCAGGTGATTCGCGAGATCATCTTCGATGTCAGCTGGCGCTGAATACATTGCTTGCCGCCGCTGCACTGCATGCGCACGACCAGGCCGACCGCGCGGCCTGCCGGGAAGGCACCCGGCTGTCACATGGGCTGGCGGAACTGCTGGGGAGGGCGCGGATCGGCACGTGCAGGTGGCCACGCCGGGCCCGACATCCATGGGACGCCGCCCGATGATCGCCTTGAGTCGGTTGTCCTCGCCGCAGACGGGCAAGGCACGGCGTTCAGTTCGGCCATGCGCTGGGCGGCGTCGGTGCGGTTCTCGTTGATCCGCGAAGCACCACAGCCAGGTACCTCCCCTCACCCACGTAGTCATAGAAGGCGGCCAGGATTTGTCCGTGGTGCATCCGTCTCGGCGAGTGTCGATCACGGACCTCGGCCCGGCGGCCGGCCGCCGGGCCGATCCCGCCCGATCCGGCCGCCCGTAACGCGGGCAGATCAGTGGCCGGCAAAGCGGCCACCATGTAGTACCCCTGCCCTGGCCCGGCCTTGGCGAGGCAGCGGCCGTCTCAGCGTGTCTGCTGTGCTGGCGTGACCCGGGATCCGGTAGCGGTTAGCCCGAGGGGAAACCAGAAGGTACTGCCCGGCCGTCGGCGAGGACGTCCGAGCAGCAGCTCCCTACCGGGGGAAGCATCCACGCGCAGGTCGACGTGTAGCGCCCGATACACAGATCCGTTTGCCGCCGAGGATGCCCACAGCGCACAGCAAGGAGACCTGGTGCGGGAGATGAACTTCATGGCATGGACCGCAGTCGTGAGCGAGGAGTTGTCCGGGCT
>JAOPYL010000079.1 GCA_025964625.1 Actinoallomurus sp.
AATCATACTTGCCAAAGAAATCCAGAACCGATCAAACCAACAAGGGAAAACCCCCGCCGGCCATCACGACCAAGGACCAAAAGGCACTGGCTTTTAGCACACTGTTGAGTTCTCAAGAAACGGACACACACCGTCGGAGGTCTTTTCAGATCCCCTCGGGGGCATTTCCTATCTTACACTTTTCCGTTTCCCTTGTCGAATCGCTCGACTTGTGAAACGAAATCCCTTAAGAGTCTTTAAGGACTCCCTTGGAAGCATTTCCCATCTTACCGTTTCCGCTTCGTTTGTCGAATTGACCGACATGAGAAACGAACTCGGTCCCGCCCAGCACTCAGACCGGAAGCCCGAAGACTTCCGACACTGTTACAGGGAGGTTCCCGGGGGCCGTATCACCTCGCGGTGATCCGCAACCCGACCGGGCCGACACATCCAGTTGACTCGTGACGGACAAGATCCGCCACGACTGTTTCAGGGGGTGTCTTCCGCAGGGTCGGCCGCCTCTCGGCGTCCCGCTCCCCTGCGGGCTTGGACAAGCTTACGACACCCGGGCCCCAGGGTCAACCCCTGGCGAGGGCACGCATGTTCTCGCAGGTCAAGCCCGCGTTGTCCTAGTGATACCCAACGCTGTCGGGCCCTAAACATGCGCCGGGCGCGTGGATCCGCGACCGCCCTCGTATCCGGGCGAGGTGGCTCCGCAGGTGGCATGCCGACGCCCTCACCCACCCGCGCCGTCTGCGGCGGATCCACGTGACCCGGACCAGGGTGGCCGCTACGCGCCGGGCAGCGAGGCCAGCTGAGTCTCCAGGCGAGTGGCGTCCGCGCGCGCCTGATCGAGCCGGCCCCTCGTCCTCGACACGATCTTCTCTGGCGCCTTGGACATGAACTGCTCGTTGCCGAGCTTGCCCTCGGCCTGGCCGATCTCCTTACGAGCGGCCGCGAGGTCCTTCTCCAAGCGCGCCCGCTCCGCGGCGACGTCGATCACCCCTGCGGTGTCCAACCGCACGGTCACGCCGTCGACGGGAAGGGACGCGGTGGGCGTGAACCCCTCCGCCGGCGGAGTCAGTCGCAGAAGCGTCCGTACGGCCTCCTCGTGGCCTGGGTCGATGCCCTCCAGCGCCGCGGCGACCTTCTGCCCCGGCTTGAGGCCCTGATCGGCGCGGAACCGCCGTACCTCGGTGACGAGACGCATCAGGCCGGCGATCTCTGCCTCCGCGCCGGGGTCGGAGAACCCGCCGGGCTGTGGCCACGACGCCACGACGATCGACTCGCCGCCGGTGAGCGCCGTCCAGAGCTCCTCCGTCACGAAGGGGGTGAGCGGATGCAGCAGCCGGAGCAGGACGTCGAGGACATGGCCGAGGACCGCAGGGGCATCGGCGCTCATCCCCGGTACCTTCGACAGCTCGAGGTACCAGTCGCAGAACTCGTCCCACGCGAAGTGGTAGAGCGTCTCGCACGCCTTGGCGAATTCGTGGTTCTCGAAGTGGGAGTCCACCTCGGACACGACCGACGACAGCCGCGACAGGATCCAGCGGTCTGCCACCGAGGGAGCCGACGGCAGCCCGCGGATCGTCGCCCCGTTGATCAAGGCGAAGCGGGTGGCGTTCCACAGCTTGTTGCAGAAGTTGCGCGAACCCTGCGCCCACTCCTCACTGACCGCGACGTCGCCGCCGGGGTTGGCGCCCCGCAGCAGCGTGAACCGCGTCGCGTCGGCACCGTAGCGTTCGATCCACTCGAGCGGGTCGACGACGTTGCCGAACGACTTCGACATCTTCTTGCCGTACTGGTCTCGCACCATGCCGTGCAGCGCGATCACGTTGAACGGCTGGACGCCGTCCATGGCGTACAGCCCGAACATCATCATCCGGGCGACCCAGAAGAAGAGGATGTCGTACCCGGTGACCAACACCGAGGTCGGGTAGAAGGCACGCAGCTCCGGAGTGTCGTCGGGCCATCCCAGAGTCGAGAACGGCCAGAGCGCCGAGGAGAACCACGTGTCGAGAACGTCCGTGTCCTGGGTCCAGCCCTCGGGCGCCTCCTCACCGGCTCCGACGCACACCGTCTCGCCGCCGGGGCCGTACCAGACCGGGATGCGGTGCCCCCACCACAGTTGCCGGCTGATGCACCAGTCGTGCATGTTGTCGACCCACTCGAAGTAGCGCGGTGCCATCTCCTCGGGGACGATCTGGACCCGGCCGTCGCGTACGGCGTCGCCGGCGGCCTTGGCGAGCGGCGCCACCCGCACGAACCACTGCAGCGACACACGCGGCTCGACGACCGTCTTGCAGCGTGAGCAGTGGCCGACCGCGTGGACGTACGGGCGCGTCTCGGCGACGATGCGGCCCTGCTCGCGGAGTGCGGCGACGACCGCCGGGCGTGCCTCGAGGCGGTCCAGCCCCTGGAACGGACCGTGCGCGGTGATGACGCCGCGCTCATCCATGACCGTTACCGTCGCCAGATCGTGTCGCTGCCCGATCTCGAAGTCATTCGGATCATGCGCGGGTGTCACCTTGACCGCGCCGGTGCCGAACTCCGGGTCGACGTGGGAGTCCGCCACGATCGGGATGCGCCGCCCGGTCAGGGGCAGCTCGATCTCGCGTCCGACCAGGTGGGTGTACCGCTCGTCGTCCGGGTGCACGGCCACGGCGGTGTCGCCGAGCATGGTCTCCGCCCGCGTGGTCGCGACCACGATCGCGGTGTCATCGTCGCCATAGCGGATCGAGACCAGCTCGCCGTCGTCGTCGGAGTGCTCGACCTCGATGTCGGACAGCGCGGTCAGACAGCGCGGGCACCAGTTGATGATCCGCTCGGCGCGGTAGATGAGACCGTCGTCGTACAAACGCCTGAAGATGGTGAGGACGGCACGGGACAGGCCCTCGTCCATGGTGAAGCGCTCGCGGCTCCAGTCGACGCTGTCGCCGAGGCGGCGCATCTGACCGAGGATCTTGCCGCCGGACTCGGCCTTCCACTCCCAGACCTTCTTCACGAACGCCTCGCGGCCGAGGTCGTGCCGGGACAGGCCCTCCTTGGCGAGCTCGCGTTCGACGACGTTCTGAGTGGCGATGCCCGCGTGGTCCATCCCCGGCAGCCACAGTGTCCGCACGCCGCGCATCCGCTGCCGCCGGATCAGCGCGTCCTGGATCGAGTGGTCCAGAGCGTGCCCGACGTGTAGCGATCCCGTCACGTTCGGGGGTGGGATGACGATCGAGAAGGACGCCTCACCGGGTACGGCGTCCGGTGTGAACCAGCCGCCGTCGATCCAGCGTTGGTAGAGCCGTCCCTCGACGTCGGCCGGGGTGTACTGAGTCGGCAGGTCATCGCGCGAAGTCACGGGCAGAGTGTACGGAGGTTCGGCCGGAGCCGTGGTCTCGCCCCGCACATCCGATGCGCTACGCCGCGATGCCGGAATTCGACGGAACGCAGGCCGTGGGCCTTCGCACGGCCGTCCCGGCTGACCGAGGCCGGTCCCGCCACTGGGGTGACGCCGCGATTCGCGGGACAATGTGACAGTCAGCGACCGGGCGAACGGAATCTGAGATGACAGACACCTCGTGTGACGGCGGGTTCACCTCGTGACGGTGGTGGTGGCCGTCGCGATCCTGCTCGTCGGCCTCGGCATGCTCGGCATCGCCGGTGGATTCGGCGGGAGCGCGGTACGACGGACCCGAGCACGGGAGTCGGCTCCGGAGCCGTGCGCCGCGCCGGGCGGCCCTCCGCCGACGCCTGCCGAATCGCCGCGCAGCATGTGGATCGGCGCGGGGATCAGCGCGGGGCTCGGCGTCGGCGCCCTCGTCGGCGCGGCGGCGGTGCTGATCTCCACGATGATGGCCCCGACCCGGGTCCTGAGCGCACCGGCGACCGCGGGCGGCCTGCAGCGCGACGACTCCGCGGGCACCCAGCAGCTGACGTCCCGGCAGCGTGAGCGCCTCAGGGAGGCCGGCGTGCCGAACCCCCTGACCGCCATCTACCGGCGGGCCTCCGACACGAGCACGACGGTGCTGTTCATCGGCTCGTCCGGGAACATCGGCGTGCCGGCCACGAGGCTGCGGCAGCTGATGGGCGGCATCGCGGAGAGTGTGGGATCGGGCGACCGGCAGCCGACCGGCTATCCGGCCGGGCGTCTCAAGGGCACCGTTCTGTGCCTGGACCAGCTGACGACCGGACCGACGACGCTCACGACCTGCGGCTGGGCGGACGACAGCACGCTCGGCATCATCACCACCGACGCGGGTGACGCGTCGCAGACCGCCGGGCTCCTCCTCGCCATGCGCGACGACATGGAGAAGAGGCGTTGATCAGGCCGACTTCTCGCGAGGCTCTCGCTTAGCGCGCTCGCGCGGCACCAGAGTCGGGTTGACGTGCTCGAGCACGGCCTCGCGCGTGATCACGACGCGGGCGACGTCGGCGCGGCTGGGCACCTCGTACATCACGGAGAGCAGTACCTCTTCCATGATGGCGCGCAGCCCGCGGGCGCCGGTGCCGCGCAGGATCGCCTGGTCGGCGATGGCCTCGAGAGCGTCCTCGGTGAACTCCAGGTCCACCCCGTCGAGCTCGAACAGCCGGTGGTACTGCTTCACCAGAGCGTTGCGCGGCTCGGTGAGGATGCTGATCAGAGCCTCGCGGTCGAGGTTGTGCACGCTCGTGATCACCGGAAGGCGGCCGACGAACTCGGGGATCATCCCGAACTTGAGCAGATCCTCCGGCATGACGTCCGCGAAGAGGTCCGAGATGTCGTCGCCGTCGTCCTTGGTGCGCAGCACCGCGTTGAACCCGATGCCCTGCTTGCCGACCCGCTGCTCGACGAGCTTGTCCAGACCGGCGAACGCGCCACCGCAGATGAACAGCACGTTGGTGGTGTCGATCTGAATGAACTCCTGGTGGGGGTGCTTGCGCCCGCCCTGCGGCGGAACGCTCGCGGTCGTCCCCTCGAGGATCTTGAGCAATGCCTGCTGGACGCCTTCACCGGACACGTCGCGCGTGATCGAGGGATTCTCGCTCTTGCGGGCGACCTTGTCGACCTCGTCGATGTAGATGATGCCGGTCTCGGCCTTCTTGACGTCGTAGTCGGCGGCCTGGATCAGCTTGAGCAGGATGTTCTCGACGTCCTCGCCGACGTAGCCGGCCTCGGTCAGCGCCGTCGCGTCGGCGATGGCGAACGGGACGTTGAGCAGCTTCGCGAGAGTCTGTGCGAGCAGCGTCTTGCCGGATCCGGTCGGGCCGAGCAGCAGGATGTTGGACTTGGCGAGCTCGACGCCTTCGTCCCTGCCGCCGCTGCCGCCGCCGCTGCCCGACTGGATCCGCTTGTAGTGGTTGTACACCGCCACGGACAGGGCCTTCTTGGCCGTGTCCTGTCCGATCACGTAGGAGTCGAGGAACTCGTAGATCTCCCGCGGCTTGGGGAGGTTGTCCCATTTCAGTTCCGAAGACTCGGAGAGCTCTTCCTCGATGATCTCGTTACAGAGGTCGATGCACTCGTCGCAGATATACACGCCCGGACCCGCGATGAGCTTCTTGACCTGCTTCTGGCTCTTTCCGCAGAACGAGCACTTGAGCAGGTCACCACCGTCGCCGATGCGTGCCACCCTGTCTCCTTTTCGTGGGGCCGCTCACCCTCGATGAGCGGGGCGAGGGAGCGTGCTGAGGCTCTCGACGTTGTCTCGACGTTACCGCCTGGTGGACGGTGAGTGAGCCCTCTGGTGTAGTCAATCTCGCCGTCACCCGAGGGTCACCCCGTGGCCGTCTACGACGACACTACCTCGGAAGCGCGCTTCTTGCGGCTTGCGATGATGTCGTCGACAAGACCGTACGACTTCGCCTCCTCGGCCGTCAGGAACCTGTCCCGCTCGATGTCCCGGCGGACCTTCTCGATGTCCTGGCCGCTGTGCCGGGACAAGATCGTTTCCATCTCGGCACGGATCCGGAGGATCTCGTTCGCCTGGATCTCGATGTCGCTGGCCTGGCCATACCCACCCTCGGTGGCCGGCTGGTGGATCAAGATCCGAGAGTGTGGCAGCGCCGCACGCTTGCCCGGCGTGCCCGCGGCGAGCAGCACCGCCGCCGCCGAGGCCGCCTGCCCGATGCAGACCGTCTGGATGTCACACCGCACGAACTGCATGGTGTCGTAGATCGCCGTCATCGCGGTGTACGACCCGCCCGGCGAGTTGATGTAGATGCTGATGTCCCGCTCCGGGTCGATCGACTCCAACGTGAACAGCTGGGCCATCACGTCGTTGGCCGACGCGTCGTCGACCTGCACGCCGAGGAAGATGATCCGCTCCTCGAAGAGCTTGTTGTACGGGTTCATCTCCTTGACCCCGTACGTCGTCCGCTCC
>JAOPYL010000206.1 GCA_025964625.1 Actinoallomurus sp.
CCATGCCCGACCTCTTCGAAGTACGTCTCTCCCTGGAGAGTTACGCGACCGGCGCGGCGGCCAAGCGCATCACGCCATTGGAGGGTGAAGAGTTGGGGCGCATCCTTGCCGAGGCGGAGGAACCCGGCCTCAGCGACGAGGCTTTCGTCGACCTTGATGCCGCTCTGCACCGGACGATCGTCAAAGCCACCAAGAACAGGATCTGGTGCCAGATCTTCGAGAGTATCGAGCCGCTGTTCCTCGAGTACTCCCGGCGCGTCATTCAGATCCCCGGACGGCGCGAAGCGGCGCACTGCGGCCATCGCGAGATCGTCGAGGCGGTCCTCGCCGGGCGTGTCCAGGCCGCACGCAGTGCGGCAGTACGCCACATCCGCGCCGTCGAAGGGGAAATCGTCGGCGTCCTTGACCAGGTCACGGGGCGGTTCGGTGACCATCGACGTTGAGGTGCGGGATCCCCGCCTGCTCGAGATCGTCTCCGATGAACCCCTGCGGCGGGTCGCCACGGGGTTTCAGTTCCTCGAAGGCCCGGTCTGGCATCCGTCCGGACGGCACCTGATTTTCAGTGACATCATCGCCGGTCGAATGAGCCGGCTGTCCGCGGCCGGTGATCTGTCGGTCTTCCGGGAGCCCAGCCACATGGCCAACGGGAATACCTACGACCGGCAGGGGCGGCTGCTGACCTGCGAACACGCCACCAGCAGGCTGGTCCGGCAGGAGCCTGACGGCACCGTGGTGACCCTCGCCAGCACCTACGAGGGCAAGGAGCTGAACAGCCCGAATGACGTGGTCGTCGCGGAGGACGGCACGATCTTCTTCACCGACCCGGTGTACGGGCGCCTCGAGCCGGTCGGGGTTCCACGGGATGTCCAGCTCCCATTCCGTGGCGTATATCGCCTCGGCGGCTCATCCAATGCGCTCTCGCTGATCGCCAAGGACTTCGAAGGGCCCAACGGGCTCTGTCTCTCCCTGGATGGGCGCGAGCTGTTCGTCAACGACACGGAGCGGATGCACATCCGGCGTTTCGAGCTGGCCGACGGCGTGGTGACCGGCGGCGACATGTGGGCTGAAACCGTCGGTGACGAACCCGGCGCGCCGGACGGAATGAAGATCGACAGCGCGGGGAACCTGTTCTGCTGTGGACCGGGCGGGGTACACGTCTTCGACGATCAGGGCCTCTGTCTCGGTGTCATCCGGACCCCGGAGATCGCTGCCAACTTCACCTGGGGAGACGATGACATGAGGACGCTTTATATCTGTGCCGGCACGACGCTCTACCACTGCCGAACCCGGATACCCGGTCGGCCGGCTTTTCCAGGTTGAACGTCCTGACCTCGGTCAACGCGAACGGCTTGATATTCCAGCGACATCGCGTAGTGTTCAGGCCACCTGATCATCCGGGTATTTCAGCCCTGCACTTCGTGACGGAGCCGGACCGCTCAGAGAAGGACATACGAAATGACCGGCACGAGCCCCGGTGGCATCGAACCTGTTCGTCGGCTCAAGGTCGCGGACTCAGTGGCGGCGCAGTTGGAGAGCCTCATCTCACGAGGCGACTACAACCCAGGCGACAAACTCCCGCCCGAACGCGTCCTCGCCGAGCGATTCGGTGTCGGACGTAGCTCGATGCGCGAAGCCATCCGGATCGTCGAGGCCAATGGGCTGCTGCGAACCGATCACGGTGTAGGCGTATTCGTCGTCCGTAACAAGAAGTCCGCGCCGGAGATGTCACAACTGCTGGTCTTCCACGACTTCACCGTCCCGGAACTCTTCGAGGCGCGCCTGTCGCTCGAACCGGAGGCGGCGCGTCTGGCCGCGAAACGGATCACGCCGCAGGAGATGGCCGAGCTCGAACGCATCCTGGCCGCGGAGGCGGACCCGGATCTGAGCGACGACGAGTTCGTGAAACTCGACGTCGCGCTGCACAGGACGATCGTCAGCGCGACCAAGAACACGCTGCTGCAGCGCCTGCTGGAGATAATCGAGCCGCTCTTCTTCGCATACTCACAGCGCGTTATCCAACTGCCCGGACGCCGTGCCCACGCACGCGCGGGTCACGAGAGGATCGTGGAGGCGATCATCGGTCGCCGGGCTCGCGATGCCAGAAACGCGGCGGTACGCCATATCCGGGATGTTGAACGCGACATCGTGGAGCACATCGGCCAGCTCAGCGACCAGCAGATCTAACATCAGCGCCTGTACCTCTGGGGTGCCGAAGCCACCTGCCTCGATCAGTCAGCGGACGAGACGGCCGAGCAGCGCCGACGCGGCCGCGATCCCGGCCGCCGCGGCCACCACGAGCACGGCGACGTCGAGGGGGAGATTCCCCGGGGTGCCGATGAGCAGGGCGCGCAGAGCGTCGACCTCGTAGCTGAGCGGATTGACGTGGCTGATGACGCGCAGCCATCCCGGCATGACGGCGATGGGGTAGAGCGCGTTCGACCCGAAGAACAGCGGCATGGTGATCGCCTGGCCGATGCCCATCAGCCGGTCGCGTGATATCGCCAGACCGGCGATGGTCATCGACAGGCAGGAGAAGAACGCCGTGCCGAGCATCACGATGACGACCACCCCGAGCCAGCGCAGTGGGTTGACCGTCAGCGCCACGCCGAGCAGTGCGGACAGCACCATGATGGCCACGGCCTGGGTGAGCGCCCGTACGCCCGCGGCGAAGGCCTTGCCGGTGATCAGCGCGGCCCGCGGCGTGGGTGTGACGAGCAGCTTGGCCAGCACACCCGCGTCGCGTTCCCAGATGATCTGGATGCCGTAGAAGATCGCGATGAACAGCGCGGACTGGGCGAGGATGCCCGGGGCCAGGTAGTCCAGATAGGGCACCCGGCCGGTCGGGATGGCGCGGATGCGGGAGAAGGTCTCTCCGAAGATCAGCAACCACAGGGCGGGCTGGATCGCGCGGGTGTACAGCTCCGTGCGGTCGTGCCGCATCTTCTGCAGCTCGACGATGCACATCGCGACCACCCGGGCCGGAAGCAGGCGCCAGGGCGGGCGGGGAGGCAGCGGGAGGTCAGCCGAGCCGGCTTGCGGTGCGGCGGGTGCGGCGTGCATCGCGGAAGTCGTCTCCTGGTTCGTCTAGTTGGTCGCCTGTGTAGGCGCGGAACACCTCTTCGAGGGTGGCCCCCGGCTCGAGACCTGACTTGAGCTCCGAGGGAGTGCCCAGCGCCTGGACGCGACCCCGGTGCATCAGCGCGATCCGGTCGCAGTGCTGGTCGGCCTCGTCCATGTAGTGCGTGGTCACCAGGACGGTCATGCCGGTGGCCCGGCGGACCTCCTGGATGCGGTCCCACACCCCGTCACGCGCGACGGGGTCCAGCCCGATCGTCGGCTCGTCCAGGATGAGCAGGCGAGGCGCGCTCACCAGCGCCTGGGCCAGTTCCAGCCGCCGGATCATGCCGCCCGAGTACGTCTGCGCGCGCCGTTCCGCCGCGCCTGCGAGCCCCACCGTGGACAGCACCTCATGGACGCGTTCCCGGCGTCGCGCACGCGGCACGTCGAACAGCCGGGCGAACAGCTCCACGTTCTCGCGGCCGGTCAGCGAGGAGTCCGCGGACAGTTGCTGGGGCAGGTAACCGATCGCCCGTCGTACGGCCATCCGCTGGCGTGCCACGTCGAGCCCGAACACCTCGACCATGCCGGGCCGGGCCGGGAGCAGCGTGGTGATCAACCGGATCGCCGTGGTCTTACCCGCGCCGTTCGGGCCGAGCAGGCCGAAGATCTCGCCCTCGGCCACGGCCAGGTCGACGCCGTCGACCGCGACGGCGCCGCCGAACGCGTGCCGCAGCCCTCTGCAGGCCACCGCGGGCCGGCTCGCGGGCTCCGCCGTCTCGTTTTCGGTGCTCATCATCGGCCCCCGGAGGTCAGGATGAGGACGGGTGTGCTCATCGCGTGGACGTGACGGTCTGGTCGTGCTCCTCGCCGTACGGTGCCGGGCGGTGGTCCGCCCGTGCGTCGCCCGGCGATTCCCGCAGGCGGGTGAGCAACCGGCCCAGCGCGGGGAGCGCGGCGGCGATCGCCGCCCTGTCGTCGCCGGACATCTCGTCGAGCCGCGCGCCGACCAGCCTCGCCCTGCGGTCGCGCCACTCCGAGATGCGCTGCTCCGCCGCGGGGGTGACCTCCAGCCGGGCGGCCCGCCGATCGCCCGGGTCGGTTCCTCGCCGGAGCAGTCCCTCGCCGACCAGCTGGTTGACCAGGGTGCTCACCGAGTTGTCCGCGAGATGAAGCTCGCGGGCGGCGGCGGCCACACTCATGCCTGGATTGCGGGCGACCGCGAGCATCAGCTCGATCAGGGCAGGACGCAGCTGGGGCCGGTCCATCTCCTCCCGCAACCGGCGCCGCACCAGTCGTCGCATCGCCGTCGTCACGTGCATGAGATCGTCGGCCAGCCGCACCTCACTGCCAGTCATATCCCGATATTACCTCTTAATGGGAGGTAACGGAGGGTGTCGCCATGGCCACGATGGCGTGACCCCTGCGAATGCCGAGGCCCTCGTCCATGTGACGAGGGCCTCGGTACCTGCCGATCAGGCGCCGGTGTTCGTGCGGATCAGCCGTGCGACAGGCAGGTGGAGGTGGTGGCGTGCGCGGGGTCGAGGGCGTTCTCCGTCTCGTGCAGGACGACCGGGTCGAAGGCCATCGCGGCGTGCTCGGAGATGTCGCTGGGGCACAGGTTCTGAAGCGTCACGTTGTGCACCCCGGCGCCGCTGAGGAACTGGGTGGCGTACGGGGTCACGACCTCGTCGTACCTGGTCGAGATCACCGTGTAGTCGACGCCCGAGACGGTGTCGCCGCCGGAGTTCAGCCTGGCGAGCAGGGCCGATCCGACGATCTGGTCGGCGCAGGCGGGACAGCCGGAGTTGAGGATGCCGGCCGCGCCGGGGAACGACGAGGCCAGGATGGCGAGGCCGTCCAGTGTGGTGCCGTGGTTCGACGGGGCAAGGCCGACGAGGGTGTGCACCTTGGCGGCGCCGCCGAGGAATTTCAGGTAGTAGCGGGGCATCATGCCGCCCTGCGAGTGACCGACGATGTCGACCTGCGCCGCCTGGGTGGCGGCGAGGACGCCGTCGACGAATGTGGACAGCTGCGCCGCCGAGTCGGCCACGGGCGCGACGGCGCGCAGGACGGGAATGTTCGGCATCGCGCCGTACGTGAGCGCGAAGACGCAGTAGCCGCGCGCCGCCAGAGTGGGGGCGTCGGTGATCCAGTTGACGGAGCCGTTGGCGAATGTGCCGTGGACCAGGACGACCGGGCGCGGATGGGCCGAGCTCGGCCGGCACGACCAGTTGTTCGCGCCGGGCACGTTCGGTGCGGCCAGCGCCTTGGCGGCGTCGATGGGGCTGGTCGCGTGGGCGGTGACGGGGGTGCCGAGGGCGAGACCGCCCACCAGGAGTGAGGTAGCGGTGACGAACAGTGACCGGAGGGGGCGAGGGCGGGGCAGCACGATTCCTCCCGAGGGGGCGGGGGCATGGAGGAGTGAGGTGGTGCGCCGACAGTGTGAACCAGGTCACACGGGCGGTTACTAACCGGTAAACTAGCCGTGTGTTAAGAGCTTGACCAGTCAGTAACAAATAACGGTTGAGTAACGAGAAAAAAGGGTCCAGGTAAGGGCGTCGGGCGGCGTCCTTCGATCGACGTCCCGCGACGCGCGAAGGCCCCCGGAAGTCGCAGTCGCTGTACACCCGGTGCTTGGACGCCGAACTAGCCAATGACCCGAACGGCGATTTATATGGTCGGCGACGAACAGGTCGAGTCCACTGCTCCCGACTTCGGAGAGAAATGGCCGATCTGGGGCGCCGACGGTCCGGTGACCTGGCTGACGATTACCACATTGGGCATGAAGCCACAGGTCAACGCCGTAGACCACGGCACCCTTCAGGGGCCCTTTCCGGGGCTGCCCAGGGCTTCGCCGCCGCGTCAGGCGAAGCGTCAGCCGCCGAGCCGACGGCCTCGCCGGCCCTCCTCGCCGGGCGGTGCCGTGGAGTCCCGCACCGCGATCTCCACCGGTTCGGTGACAACTTCGGCGATCGTCTCCTCGGGCCCCCGCGTCGCCAGCAGCTCGAGCGCGCGGCGGCCGAGTTCCTCCAACGGCATCCGTACGGTCGTCAGCGGCGGAACGAGGTGGCCGGCCAGCGGCATGTCGTGCACCGCGATGACGGAGACGTCCCTCGGCACCGAGAAACCCTGTTCGTACGCGGCGTGCAGCGCGCCCACCGCGGAAGCGACGTTCGCCACGAACACCGCGGTGGGCGGCTCGTCCGCGGCGAGCAGCGAGGTCATGGCGGCGGTGCCGCCGGCCGGGGTGTAGTCCGCGTGCGCGATCAGCCGCGGGTCGACGGGCAGGCCGGCCTTGGCCATCGCCGATGCGTATCCGGCACGGCGTCGCCGGGCCGTGTCGGCCGTGTCCGGTCCGGCGAGATGGGCGATCCTGCGGTGGCCGAGTGCCACCAGATGGTCGACCGCCAGGTGGCTGCCGTGCTCGTCATCCAGGACGACGTACCGCTCGGACCCCGGCATACGGCGGTTGACCAGCACCCACGGCAGCCCCAGCCCGCGTAGCCGCTCGCCTTCGTGGCCCGAGTCGTCGCCG
>JAOPYL010000356.1 GCA_025964625.1 Actinoallomurus sp.
GAGATCGACGTCGCAAAGGCACCGCGATACCGCATCCAGCTTGGGCGGCCGCTCATGGCGTCATGTCACAGGGCGGCCCGAGGCGTCACCAGCAGCAGCCGCTGTCGTCGCCTCCTCCGCCGCCGCCGCCGCCTCCGCCGCCACCGCCCCCGCCGCCGCCGCCACCGCCGCGGATCGAGGAACTACTCAAAGAGCTGATCCAGGAACTACTCGAGTGGTGGCTCGACTGGTGGTGCGAGGACTGGACGCTCGCGTGGGTACTCGCGGAGGCGGAATCGGTGGACACCGCCAGGCCGGCTGTTGTGAGCATGACAGAGGCGGCGGCCATCCCGGCCAGTCGCGCGATCTTGTTGGACATAAGAAGCCCTCCTTCAGCGTCGCGGCGCAGGGTGAGGATCACGGTGCCGGAATCGGCGCGATAGCGTCACAGTGAACACCGCTGAATCAGGCGTAACATGTTTCAATCGGTGATCGTCTCTGCCGCCTGTATCTGCGGCTCTCAGACTCCCCGGTAGCAGCGCAGCTTTCGCGTTCCGGCTATTTACTATTTTCCACGGCAATCTGCCGGTAACACCCACACTTGGCCATGCGACTTCGCACGTCAAGGGGCATCATGTATAAATCTGCCCAAAGGATGGCCACGTGGACCCCGTCTTTCGACGCTACGAGGACTGGCGCTAGAATGAGGGACGCGCCGATGGTCCCGTAGCCCGAGTGGTCCTTGGCGCTGACGATCAGCAGCAGGCCGCTGACCAGAACTACTCCTCCCGCGAAGCCGGTGCGCGCCGTGTCCTGGTGCCGCCGCGGGTGGTCGCTGATCGGAGGAGGAGCCTCGTGGCCGACCATCGCATTCGCCGGGTGCGGGAAGCGGATGTGCCGGCCGTGGTCGGGCTGGTGCACGACCTCGCGGAGTACGAACGGCTGGCGGACGAATGCCACCTGACCCCCGATCACCTCCGGGAGGCGCTGTTCGGCCCGGCCCCGGCGCTGTTCGGTCACGTCGCCGAGGTGGACGGCGAGGTCGCCGGCTTCACCCTGTGGTTCCTGAACTTCTCCACCTTCCGGGGCGTCCACGGGATCTTCCTCGAGGATCTCTATGTGCGGCCGGAGCGGCGCGGCACCGGTCTGGGCAGGGCGCTGCTGGCCGAGCTGGCGACGGAATGCGTGCGGCGCGGCTACGCCCGCCTGGAGTGGTCCGTGCTCGACTGGAACGCCCCCTCCATCGGCTTCTACAAGTCGCTCGGCGCGACTCCGATGGACGAGTGGACGGTCTTCCGTCTCACCGACGACGCGCTGGCCGCCCTGGGCGGGCGCGCCACCGCCTGAGGCCGGGCCCGGACGTTGCGGCCGGTCAGCAGGGCTCTCCGGACAGGCCCGCGAGCGGAAGCCGCTGGGACAGCCACAGATGGAAGGAGCCGGCCGCGTTGAGCCACGCGGTCGTGCTCGCGGCGAACTGCTCACTGGTCACTCCGCCGTCGACGCGCATCGTCGCCTCGCTGACGATGATGACGGTGCCGTCGTCGTCGGTGGCGGTGTAGACCTTCAGCCCGGTGGTGTCGCGGTTCCACTCGTCGAGGACGGCCCGGATCGGGGGCTTGTCGTCCACCGTGAAGAACCGGTCGTAGATCGTACGGGCGGAGTAGACGTCATCGTCGTCGCTCAGGGTGAAGAAAAGGCTGTAGCACTGCCATCGCGTCGCCAGCCCCCCGCGGGTGTCGCGCAGGCAGGAGACCTCCAGCTCCTGGAGCACCTGCTCGAGGAGATCGAGGTCGGGCTTGATCACGTCAGGTTGAGGCGTGTCAGGCGACGGACTTGGAGGCTCGGCACCCACCGGCTCACTCCCCTTCTCGCCGACGGCAATGTGATTCTGCCGCAAGTAAAGCCGACCCGCCGGGTGCACCGCACTATTTGTGGGAAATAGCCTGGTGGTCGGTCATCACCCGAGTGGCCATTATTTCGGCGACCGGAGAGCATCGCCTGGCTATGGTGTCGGCGTAGCCGGTTTTCGCGGATGGCCGGCCAACTCCGTTTTCCGGTATATGCGGATTCGTCCAGAGTGCCAGCAGTTCGGCGCCTTTTGCGACGAGAACGACGATAGGGCGCCGCACGCCGTACCAAGCGACCAGACTCGGCCGAGGCGCGGACCGAACTCGGCGTAACGGTACGTCCCGCACGGGCGTTGCCGATCGATCTGGCGTTTCCGCAGGTCAAGTCGGTCGACCACGTGTGCGGGACGTACCGGTCATCGTAGGCGTCGCGTCGATGCGGCAGACCGCGTCAGGCGCTTGCGTCCCGTACCACGCGCGCCACCTCGACGCAGTTGCCGCCATTGCCGCTGCGGCTGCTCTTCTGCCAGGTGACCGCGGTCTCGACGCAGTTGCCGCCGTTGCCGCTGCGGCTGCTCTTACGCCACGTGGCGGGGTAAAGGTCTGGGTTCGTCATTACGAACTCCTTTCTTGTCATGGGATGTCCTTAACTATCTCGCGAATCAACGTGGTGGAGTCACCGGTGTTGAGCGCTGCCGAGCGGAGGTGGTCGAATATCAGGCTGCCGCGAGCCGTCTCGGAGGGCTTCTCCAAGTAGACACACCCCATCAGGTGCTCGATGTATAGCAGGTCCGGATAGCCGTCGAAGGTCAAAATGACGAACGGACCATCGAGCGCGGCATGAATTCCGGCCTGGTACGGCAGCACTTGAATCGAGACATTGCCGAGCTCGCCGAGTTCGATCAGATGTTCCAGTTGGGCCCGCATCACCGCGGGGCTGTCCACGACGCGACGGAGCACCGCTTCGTCGATGACCGCCCAGACGTTCAGCGGATCGACCGGCGCGCTGATGCGTCTTTGGCGTGCGAGGCGCAGCTGCACCCCGCGCTCGATCTCCTCCGGTTCTCGCGGCTGGGAGCTGCGCAGGATCGCCCGGGCGTATTCCTCGGTCTGGAAGACGCCGGGGATCACTTGCACCTCGTAGCCGCGGGAGGTCTGCGCCTCGGCCTCGAAGGCCAGATAGTCGATGAAGCCCTTCTTGACGAAGTCGCCGTATTCGTGCCACCAGTCTCTCTGCCGCGCGTTGCGGGCGAGCTGGACGAGCCGGGCGCGTTCGTCGCCCTTGATGCCGTACGCCTCGCAGAGCTCCATCACCTCGCCTGAGGTGATTCGCATCTTGGCGGTTTCCATGCGGCTGATTTTCGACTGCTCCCAGCCGATCGCCGCGGCTGCGTGCTCTCCGGTCATTCCGGATTGTTCTCGCAGGTGACGCAGCTCCCGGGCGAGCTGGCGTCCGCTGATCGTTGGCGTGTACGGCATTGGTCCCTCACATAATGCGCCGAATCACTTGCACTGGATCATCATTCTGGTCCACAGTGTAACCGTACGACTACGGAGCGCTTAATATCCGTGATTTGAGCGATGAGGTCGGACGAGCCGGCGTACCTGCCGTAGCGATCTATGCGCGTAGATCCGCTGCACCGGCACCGCCCGCACTACACGGCGGCACGGCAATATCCGTCCGAGCCGCTTTGCCGGAACCGCGGCCCTGGGCTTCACTTGGGGAGAGTCGAGTCCCAGGGTCGCGGTTCCCGACCACGATCGAGAAGGGTCCGCCATGGAGGTGTATCCGGAAGGTCGCGAACTCGTCTGGCGGCGGTCCTTTCCCGGCCTGGCCGAGTACGTGCGACGAGCCCGCGAGTTCGTAGGCTTCCTCCTCGCCGACCTGCCCGACGTCGATGACGTGATCCTGGTGGTCAGCGAGTTCGCCGCCAACGCCCTGCGACATACGGCATCGGCCCAGCCCGGCGGGCGTTTCCTGCTTGAAGTACGCCGCTGGCGCGACGGCGCCGCCGTCGCCCTGACCGATCAGGGCAGCCACAAGGTGCCCACGATTCCCGAGCCGGACGACCTCTGCGAATGCGGCCGTGGCCTGCAGACCGTCCGCGCCCTCGCCAGCGAGTGGCACTGGACCGGCGACCGCGGCGGCCGCACCTTCACCGCCACCTTCATCGCGCACCGCACCGCGGTCCTGGTGTCGGCCATCAGCCCCCGCGAGCTGGTCGGCTGTGACCGGCGAGAAAGCGCCGTACTCACTCCGGACACCGCCTGACCGATCCTGACACGGCCGCACGAACCGGGGGAGGTCGGGGGGCGCCGTTGGTCAGAGCCAGCCGTTGCTGGTCGCCGTACGGGCCGCCTCGAGGCGGTTGCGGGCGCCGGTCTTACCGATGGCGGCTGAGAGGTAGTTGCGTACGGTGCCTTCGGTCAGATGGAGGCGGCGGGCGATGTCGGTGATGGTGGAGCCGTCGGCCGCGGCGATGAGGACATCGCGCTCACGGGT
>JAOPYL010000358.1 GCA_025964625.1 Actinoallomurus sp.
TCGAAGCGGCGGGCCAGATCGGTGGAGGTCGTCTCCACCCAGTCCTTACGCCGATCCCCCACACGGGCCTTCAACCGGGCGATCCCGGCCTTGACCCGCTGCCGCCGGTTCGAGCCCCGCTTGGCGCGTGCCAGCTTCCGCTGCAGGCGCAGGAGTCGCTTGGCCTCGCCGTCCCGCAAGCCGGGTATGCACAGCAGTTCACCAGTGGACAAGGCAGCCGAGACGGCCACCCCCCGGTCCACCCCGACGACCTGTCCCGCACCGGGTCCGTTGACCGGTGGCGGGATCGCGGCGAACCCGACATGCCAGCGCCCCGCCCGATCCCGGGTAACACGGAACGACTTGACCCCATCGGGAACCTGACGGGACCAGCGGAACCGGACCCAGCCGACCTTCGGGACCCGCACCACACCGACCTTGCGCGACAGCCGACGCACATCCCAGTGGCTGCCGCGCTGCCCGACGATCCGAAACCCCTCATGCCGGCCGGCTTTACGCCAGGTGGGCCGGCGATGCGTCCTGGCGAAGAAGTTGGCCATGGCCTGGGCGAAATCCCGCAACGCCTGCTGCTGCACCGTCTGCGACCCGGCCGCCAACCACCCGAACTCCGCCCGCGCCTCGGTCAACTGCCGACACTGCTCCCCATAGCCCGGCGCACCCGCCCGCCCCGGCCTCCAATGCTCGTGCTGGTCCACCGCAAGATTCCACACAAAACGGGCATGCGCGCAGTGCTCCAGCAACACCTGCTCCTGGGCGGGCGTGGGCTCAAGACGAAACCGCATCCGAACACGCTAACGACCACCACTGACATTTCGAGGAGGGAGCGGCGTTTCCTCCCCTGCCTGAAGACCGGGGTCTCCACGCCGCGCATCTGATGAAACAGTGCGAGAGCTTTAGATCCATGGCGGCCACGCTATACAGGCGTCGTGGCGCGCGCTTCTCCATTCCTGCTCGGTCGCGTCATGATCTTGGCGAAGCACGCCGGGACCGGCGCGCCGGCGTCGTGGCAGCGCGCACGGTAGGCGCTCGGGCTCTCGCCGACGAGTTCGGTGAAGCGCGCGCTGAAGGAGCCGAGCGAGGTGCAGCCGACCTGCAGGCACACCTCGGTCACCGTCAGGTCCCCGCGGCGCAGCAGCGCCTTGGCCCGCTCGATGCGGCGCGTCATGAGGTAGCCGTACGGCGTCTCGCCGTAGGCGGCGCGGAACTGGCGGGAGAAGTGCGCCGGCGACATGAGCGCAGCGCGCGCCAGCGCCGGAACGTCGAGCGGCCGCGCGTACTCACGATCCATGAGGTCACGGGCACGACGCAGGTGGGCGAGATCCTCAAGCATCACCCGACCAGCGTCCCACGGCCCCCCGGGCATCGGGAGACGGTCGCGCCCCTCCGGGGTCATCGACTGTGTCCGGACCGGCGGCACCGTCATCACGGGCCTCTTACCGCGCCGATGCTGCCCGCGAACTCCGTGATCAGCGGCCGCAGTGGCTCCAGCCGCTCGTCCATCGTGCCGTCTTGGACGCGCCGCCCCACATCACGCACTTGCCCATCGCCGGCAGGCGTACCGGCCCGGCATAGAACGGGAAGGCGCCCGTCCGGCCGCCCCGGCCGCCGCCGCGGACCTGCAGGGTCGCGCTCAGGAAGGTCTTGCCGGTCGACTTGGGCACGATCGTGACGACGCAGTTGACGCCGGTGTTCCCGTTGTTGAGCAGATACGCCGTCGCGTCGCCCAGGTTGTGCGTGTCGACGACGCGATAGCCCCCGCCGCACAGGCGCTGGGGGGTGTAGGGGTTCGCCTTCGCGGACTTCTCAGTGGTCGGCCGGTGCGATGGCGTACGGGCCGGGGTCCTCTGCCGGGCAGCGAACGTCCTGTGCCGGAAAGCGTGGGACCGCTTGGCCGGCGTCGGGGTTTGCGTGGCCTCGCCGCTACCGCCGGAGTCTCCGGACGCGGCCACCACGCCGATCACGGCGACCAACGCGACCAGCGCGACCCCGACCACCGCGATGATCGCCCCTGGCCCGCGCCGCCGCGGCGGCGGCCCGGGAGGCGGCCCTGATGACGGACCGAACGGCGGCGCGGATGACGACCTGAACGGCGGCGCGGGAGACCCCGGCGGACCGGACGCCGGAAGCCGCATGGTCGGGGACGGCGGGGGTCCGGAGGCGGGAAGCCGTTCGGTCGCGGAGGTCGGCATACCCGGCGCGGGAAGCCGTTCGGTCGCCGATCCCGGCATACCCTGCGCGGGAAGCCGTTCGGTCGCGGAGGTCGGCGGCGTGAGCGTGGGGGGCGTCGCCAGAACGGCGGCGCCGTCCTGCCCCATCAGTTCGTCCATGAGCCGGCGGGCCGTGGGGCGACGCGCCGGATCCTTGGCCAGGCAGGCGGCGACGACGCGGCGCAGCCGCCCGTCGAGGGCGCCGAGATCCGGCTCGTCGTGCAGAATCCGGTTGATCACCTTCGGGATGGACTGATGCCCGAACGCGGGCGCCCCGGTGGCGGCGTACACCATGGTGATCGCCCAGGCGAACAGGTCGACGGGCGGTCCGATGGGCCCACCGGCGAGTTGCTCGGGCGCCATGAAGGCGGGCGTGCCGACGACCTGGCTGACGGCGGTCGTCGTGGAGCCGCTCGCGTCGAGCGCCCGCGCGATGCCGAAATCGATCACTACGGGCCCGTCCGGGCCCATGAGCACGTTCCCGGGTTTGAAATCACGGTGGACGACGCCGGCCTGGTGGATGGCGGCGAGCGCCGTCGCGGTATTGATCGCGAGCCGGTCGAGGGCGCTGCCCTGGCGGGGCCCCTCCTGCCGGAGCTGGCGGTGCAGCGACGGGCCGGGGACGTACTCGGTGACGATGTAGGGGCGGCCGTCCGCCGTACCGGCGTGCAGCACCTGCGCGGTGCAGAACCGGGCGACCCGCTTGGCGACCTCCACCTCCCGGAGGAACCGGGCCCGGGCGGCCTCATCCTCGATCAGCTCGGCGTGCAGCAGCTTGATGGCCACAGAATCGACGGCGCTACGGCCGAGGTAGACGACACCCTGGCCGCCCTCGCCGAGCCGGCCGGTCAGGACATAGGCCCCCAGCCGCCGGGGATCCGCATCGGTGAGCGGCTGGACGTTCGCCACGGCGGCCTCCGGATCGATAGAGATGGTCGTCGCAGAACCTATCAACGACCTCGATATCCGCAGTAAGCGACGGCGGATGTCAGCGGCGCACGCCGCTACCGCGCCGGGTCATCCTCGGCGGAACCCCTTCCGGTCGCGCCGTCGGCAGATGTCACCTGTCGCTGGAGAAGACCTCCTCGCGAGCACGGTCGAGCGCGGCGAGCAGGGCCCCGCGGAGGACGGCGTTGCCCTCGACCCTGGTGAGGGCCACCCGTGGGCGGGTCGGGCAGATCCGCCCGACCGCGTCCTCGATCCGGCGGGCGAGCTGCTCCCCTCCGGCGCGGCCCATCTCTCCGGAGATCAGGACGAGTTCCGGGTCGAGCACGATCGTGACCGACGCGACGCCGTACGCCAGGCGGGTGGCGAGCTCGTCGAGGAACGGGCCTCCGGAGGCCCCGGCCCGTGCCGCCGCGCGTACGCACTCGACCGCGGACGGCTCGTCGATGCCGTGCCCCCGCGCGAGCTCCCGTACGGCGTCGGCGCCGGCCAGCGCGCCCAGGCCGCCGGCGAGGGCGGGCATGCCCCAGGTCACCGACTCGGTGTCCTTCTCTGGCAGCGGAACGCCCGGCACCGGCAGGTAGCCGATCTCCCCCGCGCCGCCGGACACGCCGCGGTGCAGCCGGCCGCCGAGCATCACGGCGAGGCCGAGGCCCCGGTCCGCCCACAGCAGGGCGAAGTCGTCGACGTCCTGGGCGGCGCCGCATGCCTTTTCGGCGAGAGCGACGAGGTTGACGTCATTCTCGATCGTGACGGGAAGGCGCAGGTCGCGGCGGAGCGCCTCCAGGATTCCCGCGTGCCAGTGCGGCAGGTCGTAGATGAACTGCACGTCGCCGCTGCGCGGGTCGACGACACCGGGCGTGCCGATGACGAGGGCGCGCAGCTTGGCCAGGGGCACCTTCGCGGACCGACAGGCCTTCACGACCGCGCTGTGCACGACCGACACGGCGTCGTCGGCGCCGTTCGGGTCGACGGTGACCTCGGCGGCGATGTGCCCGGTGATGTCGGCGATTCCGGCCGTCACGGCGTTCGGCCCGACGTCGAGGCCGGCGACGTACGCGCTGGAGGGAACGACGGCGTACAGCGCCGCGTTCGGCCCCCGCCCGCCGGCCTGCTCACCGACCACCGCGACGAGGCCGCGCTCCTCCAGCCGGGCCAGCAACTGGGACGCGGTGACCTTCGACAGCCCCGTACGCTCCCCGATCTGCGCGCGCGTGAGCGGGCCTGAGCTCACCAGGAGATCGAGCGCGGACCGGTCGTTCAGCTCGCGCAGCAGCCTTGGTGTCCCCGGGCGACTCGGCATCTGCGGCCACCTTCCATCTCGATCCGCTAACAAGAACGTCAGTTAGGAAACTTTCCTGTTAGTTTAGTCGAAACCGTCCGTCACCCATAATCCGGAATCGGCAGACCCACAGCCCCGACTGTAGGGAGGCGCCCCGCGAGCAGTTTGCACGACATGCCGCGTGAGTACCGAAGCGCGGCCGTGTGCGCTCGAGAGGCGACACCGAAGGGAGTCCCATGGTGAGGTACACCAAGGCCGCCGCCGCGGCCACCGTACTCGCTGTCGCCGTCACAGGCTGCGGCGGCAAGAAGACCGGCGCCTCGGTCAGTGGCGGGGATCCGGCCAAGATCGTGGTCTGGCAGATGGGCGACGGCAGCCCCGAGCAGACGAAGTTCCTCGACGGGGTGAAGGCCGAGTTCCGGCAGAAGCACCCGAAGACCGACGTGCAGGTGCAGTACATCCCCTGGCCGCAGGCCACCCAGAAGTTCCAGACCGCGATCGCCGGCGGCTCGGGACCGGACGTGACCGAGGTCGGCAACACCGACGTGCAGTCATGGGCCGAGCAGGACGCCCTCGCCGACATCACCACCAAGATGAGCGGCTGGGCCGAGGGCAAGGACCTCAGCAAGGGCGCACTCGCCAACGACCAGATGGGCGGCAAGACGTACGCGGCGCCCTGGTACGGCGGCGTGCGCGCCGTCTGGTACCACAAGGACTGGTTCCGCGAGCTCGGCATCCAGCCGCCGACGTCGTGGGCCGGCCTGGTCGCGGCGGCCAAGAAGATCCAGGACAAGAAGGGCGTGCCGGGCATCGCCGCGCCGAGCGACTTCACCAACGGGATCCTCAGCTTCGTGTGGGCCAACGGCGGCGACGTCGCCACCAAGCAGAGCGGCACGTGGGTGGGCACCCTGTCTCAGCCACCGGCCAAGGAGGCCATCCAGTTCTACGCAGGGCTGGTCTCCAAGGACAAGGTCGCACCGGACAAGTACGTCGGCAGGAACGAGCTGCAGGGCCCGCAGCAGGACTTCGCGCTCGGCAAGGTCGGCATGTACATGGACGGCAGCTGGGCGCTCCCGCAGCTGGAGAAGGTCAACGAGAAGGACGCCAAGAACTGGGGCGTCTTCCCGATCCCCGGCAAGAGCGGCGGCCTCGCGCCGGTCTTCTCCGGCGGCTCGGACCTCGCGGTCTGGAAGGACAGCAAGTACAAGGACGTCGCGTTCGACTACCTGACGATCCTCGACAGCAAGAAGAACGCGCAGGCCTTCGCCAGCACGCTCAAGTTCCTGCCGCAGTTCACCGACGTCCTGCAGAGCGGAACGTACAAGAACGACCCGATCATGAGTGCGTTCGCGCAGGCCGCCGCGTCCGGGGTCAGGTTCACCCCGGCCAGCAAGGGCTGGGCCGACTACGAGGGCGCCAAGAAGGTCGTGCCGAACGCCGTCAAGGCCGTCATGCAGGGCAAGTCCATCGACGGTGAACTGAAGAAGGCCGACGAGCAGGCCGGCTCCCTGCTCAACCAGTAAGGGAGCCGACCGCATGCTCGACACCGCTCACGTGGTGCGGCGCGTGCCGGGCCGGAAGTCCTCCGGCCCGGCACGGTCCGGCCGCCGCCGTCCACGCCTCGGGCCGTACCTGCTGATCCTGCCCTCCCTCGTGATCATCAGCGTCCTGCTCCTGTGGCCGGTCCTACAGATCGGCCAGATGTCCTTCCAGAAGGTCGGCGTGCGCCAGCTCCGCGGCGAGCCCGCCGAGAACGTCGGCCTCGCCAACTACCGGCAGATCCTCGGCGACGGCTTCTTCTGGACCACTTTCCGCCACACGATCCTGTTCGCGGTCGTCGCGGTGACCGCGACCCTGCTGGCCGGAACCCTCGTCGGCCTGCTGCTGAGCGCGCTCGGCAAGCGGATGTCGGCGTTCGTCGCGGGCGGAGTGCTCATCGCCTGGGCGACGCCTCCGGTGACGGCGGCCATCATCTTCGCCTGGCTGTTCGGCACCACCGGCGGCCTGGTCGGCTGGTTGCTCGACCTCCTGCCGGACTGGCTGGCCGGTTCCGGCTGGCAGGACTACAACTGGTTCGCCACGCCGCTGCCCACCTACACGGTCCTGACGATCTGCGTCGTGTGGATGTCGTTCCCCTTCGTGGCCGTCTCGGTGCTGGCCGGGCTGCGGACCGTGCCCGGCGAGCTGTACGAGGCGGCGCGCGTCGACGGCTCCACCGCCTGGCAGCGGTTCTGGAAGATCACGTTCCCGCTGCTACGCCCGGTCTTCGGCGTCCTGCTGGTGCTGTCGGTGATCTGGGACTTCCGGGTGTTCACCCAACTGTTCATCATCTCCGGGCTGGCCAACCGCGACTCGTTCAATCTGTCGCTGTACGGCTACTCGGAGGCGTTCGGCTCGCTGAACGCCAGGTACGGCCTCGGGTCGGCGATCGCGGTCGTCCTCACGCTGATCGTCCTGGCCGTCACCGCGGTCTACACCCGGATGATCATTCGACAGGAGGGGGTGGCATGAACGCCCGGACGTTCCGGCGCGTCGCGCTGAACACCGCCGGGATCGGCGTGTTCGTCGTCTCGGTCTTCCCGGTCCTGTGGATGATCTCCACCGCGTTCAAGCCGAACCAGGAGATCTTCAGTTCCACACCCCACCCGCTGCCGGCGCATCCGACCTGGCAGCATTTCGCCTTCGTGCTGAACGGCGGGGTCGCCGGGGTCTCGTTCTGGGACTACTTCGCCAACAGCGCCATCGTGGCGGTCTCCACGGTGGCGATCTCCGGGTTGCTCGCGCTGCTCGCGGCCACGGCGGTGGCGCGCTTCCGGTTCCGCTTCCGCACGACCTTCCTGGTGATGCTGCTCGTCGTACAGATGGTGCCGGCCGAGGCGCTGGTCATCCCGCTCTTCATCGACCTGAAACACCTGGCCATGCTCAACAGCCTGGCGGGCCTGGTCGCCGTCTACGTCGGTTTCGCGCTGCCGTTCAGCATCTGGATGCTGCGCGGGTTCGTCGCGGCGGTACCCAGGGAGCTTGAGGAGGCCGCGGCGATTGACGGCGCCGGCCCCGTACGGACCTTCTTCCGGGTACTCCTGCCGCTCGTCGCGCCCGGTCTCGTGGCGACGAGCATCTTCTCCTTCATCACCGCCTGGAACGAACTCATCTTCGCCTACACATTCCTCAAGGATCAGGACAAAGCCACCTTGCCGATCATGTTGCAGTTCTTCTTCGCCCGTTCCGGCAACGACTGGGGGCCGATCATGGCGGCGTCCACGCTGCTCACCCTCCCGGTCATCGCGTTCTTCCTCACCGTCCAGCGGCGCATGGTGTCCGGCCTGGTCGCAGGGGCGGTGAAGGGATGAGCACGAGTGAGCCCGACGCAGTGAGCGGAGTGGGCGGCCGAGGCACGAGGCCGGCCGCGCAGCGAACGAGGAGGGTGAGCGAGCGATGAGCACCGACCGCTCTCTCGAACGGCTCGCCAACGCCACCCTGCTCGTGCCGTTCCCCGGCGCCACTCCGCCCCGCTGGGTCCGTGAGGGCCTGGAGCGCGGCGTGAGCGGGGTCACCCTGTTCGCCATCAACGGGAACGTCCCGGGCGCCGGCGAGCTCGCCTCGCTCACCGCGGAGCTGCGCCAGACCTCCGACTCGCTCGTCTCCATCGACGAGGAGGGCGGCGACGTCACCCGGCTGGCGCACGAGACCGGCAGCCCGTACCCCGGCAGTGCCGCGCTCGGCGCCCTCGACGATCCCCGCGCGACCTGGCGGGTGCACCGCTCGCTCGGGGCCGAGCTGCGCGAGGCCGGCGTGAACCTCGACTTCGCGCCGTCCGCCGACGTGAACACGGCCGACGACAACCCGATCATCGGAACCCGGGCGTTCGGCTCCGACCCCGAGCTGGTCGCGCGGCACATCACCGCCGCCGTGACCGGCCTGCAGGAGGCCGGGGTCGCGGCCTGCACGAAGCACTTCCCCGGCCACGGCGCGACCTCCCAGGACTCCCATCTGGAGATCCCGACCGTGGACGCGGACCTGCCGCTGCTGGAGCGTCGCGAGCTGGTGCCGTTCCGCGCCGCCATCGCCGCCGGCGTGCAATCGATCATGACGGCGCACCTGCGCGTCCCGGCGCTCACAGGGGCGACGCCGGCCACGCTCTCTCACGCCGCCATCACGGGTCTGCTGCGCGGCACCCTCGGATATGACGGGCCCGTCGTCACCGACGCCCTGGACATGCGCGCCGCCAGCGACGCGATCGGCATCCCCGAGGCGGCCGTGCGGGCGCTCTCCGCCGGCGCCGACCTGCTCTGCCTCGGTTCCAAGGAGTACGAGGACAGCGTGCGCGCCATCCGCGAGCGCATCATGGAGGCCGTGCGCGAGGGCCGGCTGCCCGGCGAACGGCTCGAACAGGCCGCGGCACGGGTGGCCCGGCTCAAGGCGTGGCTGGCCGCCGCCGGCACGGCCGATGTGGACCGCGGCGTCGGGCAGGAGGCCGCGCGCGGGGCGGTCCGGATCACCGGTTCGCCGTCCGTGACCGCCGGCCCGCTCGTCCTCGAGCTGCAGGTCCCGTCCAACATCGCTGTCGGGCCGGTGCCGTGGGGGCTCGGGCCGTGGGTTCCCGACGCCGTGCCGGTGGACGTCGAGGCCGCCGATGCGGGACGGCTCCTGGAACGTGCCATCGGAAGATCGCTGGTCATCGTGGTACGCGACGCGCATCGCCACCCCGGGCACCGCGCCCTGGTGTCCGCGCTCCTGAGCGGCCGCCCCGACACGGTCCTGGTCGAGATGGGCCTGCCGGTGTGGCGGCCGGAGGGCGCCGTCCACGTCGCGACATATGGAGCGACACGGGCGAACGCCCGTGCCGCCGCGGAGGTCCTCGGCCTCACCAGCCCAAAAAAGGCGCCGGGTGGCGTGATCAGCTCTCCGGAGGCGGGATAATCAACTCATGCGATTGTCCGCCCGGGTCGATTACGCGCTACGCGCGGCCGCCGAGCTGGCCGTTGGTGGCGAACGCCCCGTGACGGCGGTCCAGCTCGCCCAGGCACAGCGAATCCCGCCCAAGTTCCTGGAGAACATCCTCAGCCAGCTACGCCGCTCCGGGCTGGTCCGCAGCCAGCGGGGCCCCGAGGGCGGCTACTGGCTGGCCCGTCCACCCGACGAGATCTCCCTGGCCGACATCATCCGCGCCATCGACGGGCCTCTCGTCGGCGTACGCGGTGAGCGCCCGGAGGACCTCGGGTACGAAGGGCCCGCAAAGGCCCTGCAGGCCGTGTGGATCGCACTGCGGGCCAGCGAGCGGGCCATCCTCGAGCAGGTCAACCTCGCCGAGGTCGCCTCGGGCGAGCTCCCCGCCACCGTGCACGCACTCACCGAGGACCCCGCGGCCTGGGACTCCCCGGCCTTCCGTACCTGAGCGAGTCCGATGCCGGAAGGTGACGTCGTCTGGGCGGCCGCGCGGCGCCTGCACGAGGCGCTCGCGGGGCGCATGCTGACCCGCAGCGAGTTCCGGGTGCCCCGGGCCGCCGGCGCCGACCTGACCGGCCGCGCCGTACACGAGGTCGTCTCGCGCGGGAAGCATCTGCTCGCCCGGGTCGACGGCGACCTGACCGTCCACACGCACCTGCGAATGGAGGGCTCCTGGCGGATCCGCCCGGCGAGCGACCCCACTCCGCGCGACCACCGGGTCCGGCTCGTGCTGGCGAACGCGGAGTGGCAGGCGGTCGGCTACTCCCTCGGCATCGTGGAATTGGTGAGGACCTCCCAGGAGGACCGTGTCGTCGGGCATCTCGGTCCGGACCTGCTCGGCCCGGACTGGGACCTGGCCGAAGCCGTACGGCGCCTGCGTGAGCGCCCGGAGCGGCCGGTCGGCGAGGCGCTGCTCGACCAGACCCGGCTCGCCGGCATCGGCAACCTTTATAAGGCGGAGGCGCTCTTCCTGCGCGGCGTCGACCCGTGGCAGGCCGTCGGCGAGGTCGCTGACCTCGAGGCGCTCGTGGAACTGGCCCGCAGGCTCATCGACGCGAACAAGGAACGCGTCGACCAGAGCACCACGGGTGTCCGCCGCCCCGGTGAGACGACCTGGGTGCACGGGCGCGCGGGCCGCCCCTGCCGACGCTGTGGAACGCGCGTCAAGCGGGCCGACCA
>JAOPYL010000361.1 GCA_025964625.1 Actinoallomurus sp.
GTGATCCTCCGGGCCTCTTGATCTGGTAGCGGGGGCAGGATTTGAACCTGCGACCTCTGGGTTATGAGCCCAGCGAGCTACCGAACTGCTCCACCCCGCGTTGCGGTGTGCCCTAACTCTATGGGGACCTGCTCGTCTTGTGCAAATCGGTACTCCTAGCCGGTCGGCGTGGGAGTGGCGGGCGGTGTGGATGGTGCGGTTGGTCTCGGGGTGGCCGACGGCTGTGCCTTGGTCTGGCTCTGCAGCTTGGCCAGCTGGTCGAGAGCGGCCTTGAGCTGCTTCTGCGCCTCCCCGTAGGCGGTCCAGTCGTTCTTGGCGAGGGCGTTCCGGCCGTCGGTGTACGCCCTGTTGGCCGCGTCGATCGCCGCACGGATGTCCTCGTTCACCTGCAGGGGCGGACCGGCCGGCGCGGAGATGGTGCCGCCCTTGAGGACCTGGTTCAGCGCGTCGTCGAGGGTGGCTCCGAAGCCGATGTCGTTGCCGTAGGACACGAGGACCCGTTTCAGCAGCGGGTAGGAGCCCCCTCCGGAGTTGGCCTGGAGGTAGACGGGTTCGACGTACAAGAAGCCTCCACCGAACGGGAGCGTCAGAAGGTTGCCGCTCACCGTCCTCGATCCGGGGCCGCGCAGCAGCGTGAGCTGCTGGGACACGGTCGGATCGTTCTCGAAGGTGTTCTGGACCTGCTGAGGCCCAGGGGTCACCTGGCTGCGCGGCACCTGGAGGATACGGATCTGACCGTACGTCGGGCTGGTCGGCACGCTGTCGACGGCCATGAAGGCCGTCAGATTCGTGACCTTCCCCTTTGGGACGAAGGTCGAGGTCAGCGAGAAGCCGGAGGCGTTCTGCTCGGGCATCTTGACGCTCAGGTAGTAGGGCGGCTCGACGGTGCCCTCGCCGGTCGGGTCGGCCGGGACCTGCCAGAAGTCCTGGCCCCCGTAGAAGGCCTGCGGGTTCTGGACGTGGTAGTTGGCGAGGATGCGGCGCTGCACCTTGAACAGGTCCTCGGGGTAGCGCAGGTGCGCGAGCAGGCCGGCGGGGATCGCCGAGCGCGGCTGCACTGTGCCGGGGAACGCCTTCATCCACGTCTTGAGCATCGGGTCGGTGGGGTCCCAGGCGTAGAGCTTGACCGTGCCGTCGTAGGCGTCGACGGTGGCCTTCACCGAGTTGCGAATGTAGTTGATGCGATCGCCGGCCTGTGCCGTGACGGAGACGTGGCTCTCCGTGTTGGTGTCCCTGGTGGCGTCGGCGAGGCTGGTCCGCTCGGAGTAGGGATAGTCGTTGGCGGTCGTGTAGCCGTCCACGATCCACGTGATCCGGCCGTCCACCACCGCGGGGTAGGGGTCGCCGTCGACCTTCAGCCAGGGCGCGGCCTTCTGCACGCGCTCCCGCGGCGTCCGGTTGTACAGGATCCTCGATTTAGAGGTGATCGCGCCGGACAGCAGGAGGTTCTTCTCCTTGAAGCGCAGCGCGTACAGCGTCCGGTTGAAGAACGACCCGATCGGGACGCCGCCCTTGCCGGTGTAGGAGGTGTTGTGCTGACCCGTCGGGCTCTTGTCGTCGGGATAGTCGAGCTCCCGGTTTCCCGATCCGCCGACGAGGGAGTACGTCGACGAACGCTCGCCGAAGTACACGCGGGGCTGGGTGATGCCGAGCGTGCCGGTCGGCGGGATGTCCTTCTCGGTGAAGGCGGGCGCGCCCTGGGCGTCCACCTGGTTGCCCGGTGCCGCGACGAAGCCGTAGCCGTGCGTGTAGACCAGGTGACTGTTGATCCAGTTGTTCTGGCCCGCGGGCGGCCCGTCGATCTCGCGTACCGCCACGACGGTGTCCCGCAGCGCACCGCCGGCGGCCGGGTACCGGTCGATGTCGAGCGGATTCGGGAACTTGTAGAACCCCTTGATCTGCTGGAGCTGCTGATAGGTCGGCGAGACGACGGCGGGGTCGAGCAGGCGCACGTTGGGGAGGGTCGAGGTCTCCTTCTGTGCCTGGTCCGGCGACAGCTTGGTGTTCGGCACGTAATCAGTCACCCTGGTGCCGCCGACGTCGTACGCCTGCCGCGTGGCGGTGATGTTGCGGCCGATGTACTTGGACTCCTTGTCGACCTCGTTCGGCTTGACCTGGAAGGTCTGGATCAGCAGCGGGTAGACCCCGCCGATCAGGATGGCCGAGAGCACGAGCAGGCCGAACGCCATGCCGGGCAGCATCGCGCCGCGGCGCACGAGCGTGGCGAAGAACATCAGCGCGCAGATCAGCGCGATCACCGCGAGGATGGTCTTGGCCGGCAGCACCGCGTTGACGTCGGTGTAGGACGGGCCGGTGACCACCCCGCGGTCGGAGTGCGCCAGGCCCCACCGGTCGAACCAGTACGCGACGGCCTTCAGCAGCACGAACACGCCCAAGAGCACCGAGAGGTGTGCGCGCGTCGCCGGGCTGACCTTCTCCCCCGCCCCCTGCACCCGCAGCCCGCCGTACAGGTAGTGCACGATCAGCGCGGCGAGGAACGACAGGATCACGGTGGTGAACAGGAAGCCGAGCACCAGCCGCAGCAACGGATAGGTGAAGATGAAGAACGAGATGTCCTTGTGGAACTGCGGGTCCTTGACGCCGAATGGCTGGCGGTTGAGGAAGGCCAGCCAGATCCGCCACTGGCCGGATGCCGCCGACGCGGTGAGCAGCCCGATCAGAGCCACGAGCGCGGTCACGATCAGGCGCCGGTGCGGGTCCACCACGGCCCGGTAGCGCTCGAGCCCCTGCTGCTCGACGGACGAGGGCCGGTACGCGGGCCGCAGCCGGTAGGCCGTCACGATGTTGACGCCCAGCACGAGGACGATCAGCAACCCGGCGCCGAAGAACAGCAGGACACGCGTGGTGATCTGTTTCGTGTAGACCGAGGAGAAGCCGACGGAGCGATACCAGAGCACGTCGGTCCAGATCGCGGTGAACGCGAGGAAGAGCGCGACGAGGATCACCAGAGTCACGACCACGGGCAGCAGCAACCGCGATCGGCCAACATGGATGCGGCCGCCAAAGCCTGGGCTCCGGAAGGTCACGACGGTCCCCCTTCGCCGGGTGTCTGTGAAGGCAACTTACCGAGGCGGCGCGGGGTTCCCGCAGTGCACCGGCAACCTGCGGCGAAAACGCCCCCGCGCACGATGGAAAAATGGACGGATGACCCCACTGGAACAACTCGTCCTTGATCTTGAGCGCCACGCGTCAGGCGCCGGCTGGGACGCCATGCCCCGGCTCTACGCCTTGGTGGAGGCTCCTGAGCTGCACGAACGCGAACCGGAGCTCGCCCAGCAGCTCGGCGTCCCGAACCTGCCCGACCGGATCGCCGCGCTCGAACAGCCAGAATTGCCCGCCGATCGGCCGATCGATGAGGTTCTGGGTGGGATCGAATGGCCAGAACGGGTCAAAGGCTGTGTCCTCGTCATGGAACGCATCCTGCTGCCGGAGACCGCGGAGGACGACATGCCGGACGAGGATCCGGTGACGTGGGCGAGCGAGCACCCGGGGCGCGAAGACATACGTCTGGTCGTGGGCGTGCTGCGCGACGGCTCACGGCATTCGGCGATGCGGCTGCGCGGGCATGACAGCGACGATCAGGTGCTGTCCGGCCCGCAACTGGTGCCCGGGCTCGCCGACGCGCTGGCGTCCACGCTCACCTGACCGGCGTCACTTCGCCGGGCAGGCGGGGATGGAACCTTGGCCGGTGCGCAGGGCGGTCAGCGCCTGCAGGGCGCCGTGCATGGTGTCCACCCGCACCAGCCGCAGCCCCTTGGGAACTGTGGCGACGGCGTCGCCACAGTTCTTCGTGGGGGTGAGGAAGACCGTCGCGCCGGCGTCGTGCGCGGCGACCAACTTCTGCTGGATGCCGCCGATCGGCCCGACCTGGCCCTCGGGGCTGATGGTGCCGGTGCCGGCGATGAACCGGCCGGCGGTGATGTCCTGTGGGGTCAGCTTGTCGTAGATGCCGAGCGAGAACATCAGCCCGGCGCTCGGGCCGCCGACGTCCCCGACACTGATCTTGACGGTGACGGGGAACTGGAACTTCTCCCGCAGGACCACGCCGACCACGGGCTTCCCCGCCCTGGCGCCGGTCTTGTCCGGGGATGCGATGGTCCGCACGTCGACCTCAGAATCCCTGCCGCCGCGCCGGACGGTGAACTTCACGATGTCGCCCGGCTTGTGCCCGCCGACCGCGCCGGTGACCTCGGGAACACCGCTGATCTTCTTTCCGTCGATGGCGACGATCGTGTCCCCGGGCTGCAGCCTTCCGGCGGCGGGCAGTCCCTGCTGCACGGAGTCGATGATGACGGCCGTGGTCGTCCGGATGTGCAGCTCGTGCAGGGCGGCCGCGGTCGCGGACTCCTGGGAGTCGGCCATGTCCTGCGTGTTCTGCTGCTCGACCTTCTTCGTCGACTCGTTCTTCGGGAAGATCGTTTCCTCGGGGACGATCGCGACGTTGGGGTCCAGCCAGCCGCGGAGGGCGGTGAACAGGTCGATGCGGTTGCCCGGCCCGCCCTGGTAGGCGACGGTGACGAAATTGAGGTGGCCGTCGGTGGGGTACGTCTTCGCGCCGCTGATCTGGATGAGCGGGACCTTGCCGAGCCGGCCCAGCGTGTCGGACGTGGGCCCGGGCCTCAACGCGACGTACGGCACCGGAATGAGCGCACCGGCTATACCCAGCACGATAATGAGCAGGCCGGCGACGATCAGAGTGGCAGCACGACGCGACATGCCGGGAAGCCTACGCGCTCGGCCGGCTGCCTGGTCTCACCCTTTCGCCGTCCTCCCGCTCCAGAGCTTCCAGGAAGCGCTGGAAGTACTCGACCTCTTCGAACGAACCTCGGATACGGGGCCGACGGCCCCACAGAGTCACGACCGCCCCCGCGAGCAGCGCGACGGCTACGGGGACGACCCACCAGGCCAGAACTGACATGTGCGTCACCTCACGCGAACCGGACACCTCTAGCGTAACCAGTTCGCTAGGCGACAAATCAGTCCACCCCGACCCACTCCGTGTCACCGTCGGCGAAAACCTGATGCTTCCAGATGGGCACCTGCGCCTTGAGGTCGTCGATCAGCATGCGGCAGGCCGCGAACGCCTCGGCGCGGTGCGGGCAGGCCGCGGCCACGACGACGGCCAGGTCGCCGACGTCCAGGTCACCGACCCGGTGCACGGCGGCGATCGCCCGCACCCCGAACTCGGCGGCGACCTTCTCCATGACCGCGCGCAGCAGGTCCGCGGCCTGAGGATGCGCCGTGTAGGACAGCCGGGTCACCGCCTGCCGATGATCCTCGTCGCGTACGGTGCCGACGAACATCGCCGTGCCGCCCGCGCCCGGGTCGGCGACGGCCGCCAGCACCTCGTCGACGGACAGCGGCAGGTCACGGAGCTCGGCGAGCCGGATCACGTTCACCCGACGCACGCTACCCGCTGCCGGCGCACTCCCCGCCCTCGCGGACCAACGCCCGTACGACCCCTGGCACGGCCGACCGGACGCACCCGCAAGCCGGCCAGGGCGCCCGGTGTCGCATCCGCGAGGAGCGGAAACTAGCCGCGGCGCTTGCGGCGGGCCCTCCGGACGATCGCGGCGGTGCCAATGACGGCGACCGTGGCGCCCGCGGCGGTGGCCATGGTCGCCTCCTTGCGCGCCAGGCGGCGCCCGACGACGGCGTGCCTCCCGGCGACCTCCTCCAGCAGCGCGGTGAGCGCCTCGGCGTTGTCGCGCGAGGGCTTCCAGCCCGCGGCGCGCAGCGCGGCGCAGTCGGCGACCCAGGGGTACACGACGTAGTGCAGGTCGGTGGCCGGCGCCGGGGTGACCCCGATGCGATGCAACCGCTGCGCGGTGCCGAAGGTGATCGCCGCGGGCAGCTCGAACCGCCGCCGCCCGGTGATCTCCTCGACCTGTTCGGGCTCGAGCCAGCCTTCACAGCCCACCGCGATCTGGCCGGACACCTCATCGGCGACGGCCAGCTGGAGCGCGCTGATCAGATCGTCCACGTGGCAGAACTGCCAGCGCTGCGCACAGCCCTTGACCATGAGCAGCCGCGGCGCCTCGAAGTGGCGGGTGACGACCGTGTCGATCCCGGGGCCGACCAGCGCCGCGGGCCGCAGCACCGTGACGGTCATGCCGGGATGCGCGACCGGCGCCATCGCCGCCAGCTCCTCGATCTCCAAGAAGTCGCCGACGATGCCGTCGTCGGGCTCGGCGGACAGCGGCGCCCCCTCCGGCAACGGCACCGGGTTGTCCGCCTGCGCTCCGTAGACCATGGCGCTGGTCACGAGGACCACTCTGCGGACGCGTACGGCCGCCGCCGCCGTGATCACCGTCTGCGCGCCGCGGACGTTGTACGCCCGCCGCTGACGGTGATCGGTGTCCGGGGACTGATCGACGTCGAGATGAACGATCACATCGACGTCGGAGATGCGGTTGGTGAGCTGCGGATCACGGATGTCGACGACACGCCAGGTGATCCCCGGCACGTCTCCCCGGTGGTCGTCGAGAGCGACGACCTTCTTGATGTCCCCCGAGTCCGCCAGCCGCGCGACCAGTGCGCGCCCGATGCCGTCCGCCGCTCCCGTGACGGCGACGACCGGGCCCGCGCTACGCCGTGGGCGAACCTGTCGTGTACTCAAGTCGAGCGAGCCTCCTATCGCACGCCCCCCGGCTGCGACCGGCTAACGTGAAGGTTGTGACCTATTCATCCTGCCCGAGGTCGAGCCTGTGAGCGACATCCCCTTCGGGTTCAACCCTCCGGGTGAGCCCGGCGACGAGAACGAGCCCGGAAAACAGGACCCGTTCGGCGCCGGCAGCATGCAGGACTTCGCTGCCATGTTGCATCAGTTCGCCGACATGCTGTCCAACCAGTCCGGCGGCGGCGGCCCGCTGAACTGGGACCTCGCCAAGGACGTCGCCCGGCACCATATCGCCGAGCAGGGCGATCCGTCGGTGCTGGACGCCGAGCGCCGCACGGTCGTCGAGGCGCTGCGCCTGGCCGATCTGTGGCTGGACCAGGCGACGACGCTGCCGGCGGGCATCCGCACGCCGCAGGCATGGAGCCGGTCCGAGTGGATCGAGCACACCCTGCCCGTGTGGTCGAAGGTGTGCGACCCGATAGCGGCGCGCATGGTCGACTCGATGGGCACGGCGATGCCCGAGGAGATGCAGGCCATGGCCGGCCCGCTGGTCGGAATGATCCGGCAGATGGCCGGCGCCATGGTCGGCGGGCAGGCCGGGCAGGCGCTCGGCACGCTCGCTCTGGAGGTCGTCGGCTCCACCGACGTCGGCCTGCCGCTCGCCCCCGAGGGCGTCGGCGCCCTGCTGCCCTCGGGAGTCAGGGCGTTCGGCGAGGGCCTGGAGGTCGACGCGGACGAGGTACGCGTGTACCTGGCGTTGCGCGAGGCCGCCCATCAGCGGCTGTTCGGGCACGTTCCGTGGCTGCGCTCGCACCTGCTGCGCGCGGTCGAGGACTACGCGGGCGGCATCACCTTCGACATGTCCAAGCTCGAGGACTCCATCTCCGGGCTCGACCTGAGCAACCCGGAGGCACTGCAGCAGGCGCTCGGCGGCGAGCTGTCGCTCACCCCCGAGGAGACGCCGCAGCAGAAGGCCGCGCTCGCCCGCCTGGAGACCGCGCTGGCCCTCGTCGAGGGCTGGGTGGACACGGTCGTGAACGCCGCCGCGGAAGGCCGGTTGCCGGCCGCCGTCAAGCTCGCCGAGGCCGTACGCCGGCGGAGGGCCACCGGCGGGCCCGCGGAACGCACGTTCGCCACGCTCGTGGGACTCGAGCTCCGTCCGCGGCGCCTCCGCGAGGCGGCCGCGCTCTGGGTGAGGCTCGGTGAGGCACGCGGCAACGACGGCCGGGACGCCGTGTGGGCGCATCCCGACCTCATGCCGACCGCCGCGGACCTCGACGACCCGGCGGGCTTCGTGGAGGGCAAGGCCTCCGACTTCGACATCTCCCAGTTCACCGAGCCGAAGGACGACGACTCCGGCGAGGACACGCCGGGCCCGGAGGCGTGAGCGGCCCATCGGGGCGCTCGCCCGGCCCGGCGACGGGTCCCACGACACTGCACGCCGACGCCGTGCGGGTGCTCTCCGCCTGGGACGCGCCCGAGCATGGGCAGGAGCTGCTGCGCCGGGAGTTCCTCGCGCATCTGGAGACCCACGGCGACGGCATGTGGCGGGAATGCGTTGCGGGACATCTCACGGCGAGTACGGCGGTGCTGGACGCCGCCGGGGAGCGTGTGCTGCTGACGCTGCACCCGAAGGCGAAGCTGTGGCTGCAGCTGGGCGGCCACTGCGAACCCCACGACACCTCACTCGCCGGCGTGGCTCTGCGCGAGGCGGTGGAGGAGTCCGGCATCGAGGACCTGCGCCTGCTGCCCGGCCCGGTCCGGGTCGACCGGCACCGGGTGTGGTGCCACGGCGGGTCGTACCACCTCGACGTGCAGTACGCCGCCGTCGCGCCGCCGGGCGCCCGGGAGAAGATCAGCGACGAGTCCGAGGACCTGCGCTGGTTCGAGCTCGACGCCCTGCCCGGCTCCGCCGACGGTGCGGTGCGCCGCCTGATCGCGCGCGCCCGCCTCATCATCTGACCTTCTCGAAGGGGCGTGCTCGGTCGCGCGGAGACCTCTGCCGCCCAGCGGCGGTAGAACTCTCCCAGATCACGGCTTCACGAGGCGGCCGTCAGAGCGGCCAGATGATCCGTCAGCAGGTCACGGAAGATCGCGGAGTCGCGTAGGTCCGGGCCGAAGATGTCGGTGATCGAGAGCAGCGCGTCCACGACGTCTCCGGGTGTGCCCGCCCGCGAGACGGCCATCCGCAGCAGGTCGGCCAGCGGATCGTCGAGCTCCCGCGCCGTCTGGACGTGGCGCATCCACGCCGCGACGGCGAGCGCCGCCCAGCGGGGCTCGGCGCCCTCCGCCAGCCGGTCGCGTACGACGCCGAGCAGCCGCTGCGGAAGCTTCTGCGAACCGTCCATCGCGATCTGCGCGGTGCGATGCCGCAGGGCCGGGTTGGCGAACCGCTCCAGCAACGACGCCTTGTACGCGGCGAGATCGAAGCCGGGCGGCACGCCGAGAGTCGGGCTCGCGTCCTCGTCCATGTAGCGGCGCACGACGTCGCCGAACACCTCGACCGCCTCGGAGACGTACTCCACCCCTGATCCGAGGTAGGCCAGCATCGAGTGTGAGCCGTTGAGCAGCCGCAGTTTCATCGTCTCGTACGGTGCGACGTCGCCGGTGAAGATCGCGCCGGCCGCGTCCCACGCGGGCCGTTCCGCCGCGAAGTCGTCCTCGATCACCCACTGGGTGAAGGGCTCGGTCACCACGACGCCGGCATCGCGCACGCCCAGCAGGCGTTCCGCCTCGTCCAGGTCCTCCGCGGTGGTCGCCGGCACGATCCGGTCGACCATCGTGGCCGGGAAGGCCGTCGTGCAGGCGACGCGGACGCCGGCCCGTTCGCAGTACTCCTCGACGAGGCCGCGCAGGGTCGCGCCGTTGGACATCAGGTTGTCGCAGCAGAGCACGGTCACCGGCGCCTCCCTGAGGGCGAGGCCGCGGACCAGCCGGCCGATGACCGTGTGCGGCGGCCGGCCGGTGATGTCGAGGCAGGTCTCGGGATCGTCCAGGCGCAGCCGTCCGGTCGCCGGGTCGTGCCGGTACCCCTTCTCGGTCACGGTCAGCGACACGACCCGCACCGCGGGGTCGGCGATCCGATCGGCGGTGGCATCGCCGGTGAGCACCTCACGGACCGCGCCGATGACGCGCGCCGACGCGCCGGCGGGTCCCCGTTCGAGCACACTGTAGAGGCCGTCCTGCGGGACGAGCCGGCCGGCCACGGCCGCGCTGCGCTGGGTGATCCCGCAAATGCCCCAGCCGTCACCGGCGTCCTCGGTGTAGACGGCCTGATGCGCCCGGTGGAACGCGCCGATCCCCAGGTGCACGATGCCCACCGAGGAGGGCACCTCCCTCGGCCGGCTCGTCAGTGACAGCCGCATGGTGGTCCTTCCTCGCTCACATGACCGCCCCGAGCTGCCACGGCGCGAACTCCTCGTCGCCGAACCCGAGCTCCTCACTGGCCGTCTTCCGGCCCGAGGCCACCTCCAGCACCAGCCGGAAGATCTTCTCGCCCAGCTCGGCGACCGAGATCTCGCCGTCGAGGATGGCGCCGCAGTCGACGTCCATGTCCTCCGTCATCGCCCGGTACGTCTCCCGGTTACTGGCCAGCTTCACGCTCGGCGCCGGGCGGCAGCCGTACACCGACCCGCGGCCGGTCGTGAAGCAGATGAGGTTCGCGCCGCCGGCGACCTCACCGGTCGCCGACACGGGGTCGTACCCCGGGGTGTCCATGAACACGAACCCGCGCTCGGTCACCGGCTCGGCGTACTCGTAGACGGCGGTCAGCGGCGACGTGCCGGCCTTGGCGACCGCGCCCAGGGACTTCTCCAGGATCGTGGTCAGGCCGCCCGCCTTGTTGCCCGGCGAGGGGTTGTTGTCCATCGACTCGGCATAGGACTCCCACCAGTGGATCCGCTCGATCAGCCGTTCGCCGACCGCCCGCGAGACCGCGCGCCGTGTCAGCAGGTGCTCGGCGCCGTACACCTCCGGCGTCTCTGCCAGGATCGCCGTGCCGCCGTGCCGGACGAGCAGGTCGGCGGCGGCGCCGAGGGCCGGGTTGGCGGTGATCCCGGAGTAGCCGTCGGATCCGCCGCACTGCAGCCCGAGGACCAGCTCGGAGGCCGGCACCGGCACGCGCGTGACCTCGTTCGCCGCGGGCAGCAGGTCACGGATCACCTCGACACCGCGCCGCACCGTCGCGGACGTGCCGCCGAGCTCCTGGATGGTCATGGTGGGCGTGCCCTCGGGCAGGTCGAACCCGGTCAGCTGATTGACCTCGCAGCCGAGCCCGACGACGAGGAGGGCGGCGAAGTTCGGATGCCGCGCGTAGCCGTTCAGGGTGCGGCGCAGCAGCCGGATCCCGTCGCCGTCGGCCGCCATCCCGCAACCGGTCCCGTGGGTCAGGGCCACGACGCCGTCGACGTTCGGGAAGCCCTCGGTCGAACACCGGCTCGCGATCATCCGAGCGACCGTTGCCGAGCAGTTCACCGACGTGAGAATGCCGATGTAGTTGCGCGTGGCGACGCGTCCGTCCGGCCGGACGATGCCCTGGAAGTGGGCGGGCTCGGCGACCGGCTCGACCTCGCGAACGTCGGTGCCGAAGTCGTACTCCCGGGCGTGCGGGCCCATGCCGAGGTTGTGCGTGTGGACGTGCTCACCCTCCGCGATCGGCGCGGTGGCGACCCCGATGACCTGGCCGTACTTGCGTACCGGCGCGCCGGCCTGGAGATCGCGGACGGCGACCTTGTGCCCGCGCGGCACGACCTCCAGATCGCGCAGCGCGACCGCAACATCGTCGCCGGGATGCAGTAGCAGAGTCTCACCAGTCATGCATGCTCCCGTCCTCGAGGCGGTTCACGGGCAGATACGCCTGCCGGTAGGGGTACTCCGCGGCCGCCTCCTCGTCGATGTCCACACCCAGGCCGGGCTCCTCCGACGGGTACATCAGGCCGTCCTCGAACCGGTACGAGTGCGGGAAGACGGCGTTCGTCGCGTCCGTGTGCGGCATGTACTCCTGGATGCCGAAGTTCGGCACCGCGACATCCACGTGCAGGCCCGCCGCGAGGCACACCGGCGACAGGTCGGTCGCGCCGTGCGACCCGGTCCGCACGTGGTACAGCGCGGCCAGGTCGAACACGCGCCGCAGGTGGGTGATCCCGCCGCCGTGCACCACGTCCATCCGGATGTAGTCGATGAGCTGCTCGGTGATGAGCTGCCGGCAGTCCCAGATCGAGTTGTAGACCTCCCCCACCGCGATCGGCGTCGTGGTGTGCCGGCGGATCAGGCGGAAGCCCTCCTGTAGTTCTTCTGAGATCGGGTCCTCCAGCCAGAACAGGCCGTACGGTTCCAGCGCCTTGCCGAGCCGCGCCGCCTCGATCGGCGTCAGCCGATGGTGCACGTCGTGCAGCAGGTGGACGTCGTACCCGAAGCCGTCGCGTACGGCCGCGAACAGCTCCGGCACGAAGTTGAGGTACTTCGCGGTCGACCAGGACTCCTCGTCCGGCCGCGCGCCGGCCGTCGCGGGCTCGTAGAAGCCGCCCCTGCCGACGCCGTAGATCTTCTCCAGGCCGGGCACGCCGACCTGGACCCGCACCGCCCGGTAGCCGCGGCCGAGGAGGCCGGCGACCTCCTCCAGCACGTCGGAGACGGTCGCGCTGCCGGCGTGGCCGTACACCGTGACCGCGTCACGCGACCGGCCACCGAGCAGCTGGTAGACGGGCATGCCGGCGGCCTTGCCCTTGATGTCCCACAGTGCCGTGTCGACCGCCGCGATCGCGGTCATCGTCACCGGCCCGCGCCGCCAGTACGCCCCCTTGTAGAGGTACTGCCAGGTGTCCTCGATGCGGCTCGCGTCGCGGCCGATCAGCAGCTGGCACAGGTGATCCTCAAGGTAGGACGCGACCGCCAGCTCCCGGCCGTTGAGGGTGGCGTCGCCCACCCCGGTCAGCCCGTCGTCGGTGGTCAGCCTCAGGGTCACGAAGTTGCGGTCCGGGCAGGTGACGATGACCTTGGCGTCGACGATCCTCATCCGGTCTGGACCCAGGCGTGCTCGGGATCGAGGTACGGGATCATCTGACGGCCCTCGCCGGCCATCACCCACAGGTAGTAGAGCGAGTAACCGGGCGCCGCGACCACCGGGTGATAGCCGGCCGGGATCGCCGCGACGTCGCCGTCGCGCACCGTGAAGCACTCCTCGCCCTGGCCGTCGTAGCGGAGCTGGATGCCGAAGCCGCCCGCCGGGTCCAGCTTGAACAGGTAGACCTCCTCGAGCTTGACCTCGCGAGGCGGCTCGTGGGTGTCGTGCTTGTGCGGGGGGTAGCTCGACCAGTTGCCGGGCGGGTTGATCGTCTCGCCGAGCAGCAGCCGCCCGGCGTCGTCGTCCGGGCCGAGGATGGTCCGGACCGTACGCGCCCAGTTGCCCTCGCCGCGGTCGGCCACCTCATGGTCGCCCGGGCCGATGATCCGTGCCTTGCCGGGCTTCGCGTCGCCGAGCGGAGCGGTCGCGATCACGATCTGCGCGGGACCGCCGGTCGCCTGGAACCGGAGGGGCGTGCCCGGCGGGGCGTACACGGTGTGACCCGGCCCTTCGAAGACGCCGCCGCGGCCGCCCGCGGTGCCGAGCCCCTCGACACCGGCGACGCCCGAGAGCACGACGGCCGCCACCTCGGCGTCCCGGGTGAGCTCGAGTGTCTCGCCGTCGGCCAGGTCGGCCAGCTCGAGCCCGATCAGTTCGGTTTCCTTGCCCGGGGTCAGCAGGGATTTCAATCTGTCTCCTTTATCTGGGTGACCAGCTGGGTCGGGTTGACGAAGCGCAGTGCCGCGACGAGCAGCACCAGCATGGACAGTGTGTAGATGACGGCCATCGCGTCGATCTCCTGCTGGGCGCGGATGCCCGCCGCCGAGACCGAGTAGTACAGCGCGACGACCAGCGTCTGGCTGTCCGGGCCGGCGGTGAGGAACGTCAGCTCGAACATGCCGACGGTCCGCACCAGCACGAGGATCGCGGCCGCGAGCATGCCGGGGACCAGCAGCGGCCCGAGGATCCGGGTGAAGATCACCCGGGTGCTCGCGCCGCACATCCGCGCGGCCGACTCGATCTTCGGGTCGATCTGCTCGATGAACGGTGTCATGACGAGGATGACGAACGGCACCGCCGGCACGAGGTTGGCCAGGATGACGCCGGTCAGCTTGCCGGCCAGGTGGAACTTGTAGAGCACGGTCGCCAGCGGCACCCCGTACGTGATCGGCGGGATGAGGATCGGCAGCAGGAACGCCACCATCAGCACCCGCTTGCCGGGAAAGGCACGGCGGGCCAGCGCGTACGCGGCCGGCACGCCGACGAGCAGCGAGACCACGACCACGGCCAGCGCGACTTCCAGGGTCACCCACAGCACGCTGCCGAGGTCGAACTCCCGCCAGGTCGTGCCGTACCAGCGCGACGTCCAGCCGCTCGGCAGCCAGCCGTCGAACCACTTCGTGCCGAAGGAGTCGACGACCACCGCGCCCACCACGCCGAGGAGGATCAGCAGGAAGAACGCGACCGCGCCCCAGACCAGCCATGCCCCAGGCCGCAGGGTGAGCCTCTTCGGGGCCGGTATGGTGCTCACCCTTTGCCTCCCGTCGCGCCGCGGTAGAGGCGGGACCGCCAGCCGAGCACGGCCCCGATGACGATCAGCTCGACGGCTCCCATGATCATCGCGATCGCGGAGGCCATCGGGTAGTCGTACTGCTCGAAGGCCGCGTGGAACGCCGCGATGGAGATCACCCGGGTCTGCCCGGACGGGTCGCCGACCATGATCGCCGAGGGGAAGACCGAGAACGCCAGCACGAAGGACAGGCAGAACGTGATGCCGAGGCCCGGTGCCAGCAGCGGCAGGGTGATGTGCCGGAACCGCTGCCACCAGCCGGCGCCGAGCGTCGCCGCGGCCCGCTCCAGCGTCGGGTCGATGCCGGTGAGGTACGACAGCGTGAGCAGGAACGCGAAGGGGAAGCCGGTGATGATCAGCGAGAAGAGGACGCCCCAGTAGTTGTGCGTGAGCCGCACCGGGTGGTCGACGACACCCAGGTCCATCAGCACCCGGTTGAGCCAGCCGGCAGGGCCCATGAACGCGAGCAGCCCCTCGGCGGTGAGCACCGTGCCCAGAGTGATGGGCACGACCAGGATCGTGGTGATCGTCCGCTTGCCCCGGAACCTGCCGCGCATCCGGTACGCGATCGGCACCGAGGCGAGGACGTTGAACAGCGCGGCGGGCAGGCCGATCTTCAGCGTGGTCCAGATCGTGTTCCGAAGGTAGGGGTCGGCGAAGAAGTCCCGGTAGTCCGCGAACGGGCCGGAGCCGTACCTCCGCACCGCCTCCGAGCCGGGCTGCGGCTGGAAGGACAGCTGCAACCCGTACACGAACGGATAGATGAACAGCGCGACGACGAAGATGATCGCGGGGATCAGGAGCAGGAGGGTGCGGTCGAGGCCACGCTCCGCGAGCCGGTGCCGCAGCGCGATCCGGGGGTGGGCGACCGAGGCCACCTAGGCCACCTCCTCGGGTGCCGCCGGGCTCTCCGCGGCGAACACCAGCACCCGCTCCGGCGGCACCGACACCGTCACCCGGTCGCCCGGGGCGAGGCGGGCGTCGGCGCGCACATGGAGTGCGGCACCGGATGACGTACGCGCCTGGATCGCCTGCTCGCGGCCCTGGTACTCCACGACCTCGACGGTGACCTCCATGGGGTTGGGGCCATCGCCCACGGTGAAGTCCTCGGGTCTGATCGCGGCCACCGCGACCTCCCCGAGGTCCTCCCGGCGGGTGCCGGTGAGCTCGCCGAGGACCACGGTCTTCTCGGCGACCGACGTGACGGGCAACTCCAGCTCGTTGCGGTAGCCCATGAATCCGGCCACGAACCGGTTGGCGGGATCGGAGTAGACGTCCTCGGGCGCGCCGATCTGCTGGACCTTGCCCTCCCTGAGCAGGACGAGCCGGTCGGCCAGCGAGAGCGCCTCCTCCTGGTCGTGGGTGACGTAGATGGTGGTGAGCCCGAGCGTCTGGTGGATGCGTTTGATCTCGGTGCGCATCTCGAGCCGCAGCTTGGCGTCCAGGTTCGACAGTGGCTCGTCCATCAGCACCAGGGCCGGTTCCATCACGATGGCGCGGGCGATCGCGACCCGCTGCTGCTGACCGCCGGAGAGCTGTCCCGGGAACTTGCCGGCGTGCTCGCCGAGCTGCACGAGGTTCAGCGCCTCGTCCACCCGGTGTCGCGCCTCGGCCTTCGCCGTATGCGCCATCCGCAGGCCGAAGCCGATGTTCGCGCGGACCGTCATGTGCGGGAAGAGCGCGTAGTTCTGGAAGACCATGCCGAAGCCGCGCTGCTCAGGCGGTATGCCGTCGATCCGGCGGTCGTCGAGCCAGATCGCGCCGTCGGTCAGCGGCAGCAGGCCCGCCAGGCAGTTGAGAGCGGTCGACTTCCCGCACCCGGAGGGGCCGAGCAGTGCCACGAACTCACCGCCCTCGATGGTGAGGTCCAGCCCGTCAAGGGCGAGCGCACCCCCGAAGCCGCGGCTCACGTGCTCGAGCCGCAGCTCCGAGATCTTGGTGGATGCACCACTCACTTGTGCACCTTTCCCCCGCCGACGGTGCGGTCCCACTGGTCGAAGGCCGTGACCTGCTGCTCGGCCGGCAGCGACGTCTCCTTCGGGAACCGGGAGATCCAGTTGTCGTACTCCGGCCGCCCGAACTGCTTGATCACCTGCTGCGACTTCTGCGGGGCCATGGAGACGGTCACACCGTCGACCGCCGGGCCGGGATAGAAGTAGCCGGTGTCGTACGCCTTCGCCTGCTGCTGCGGGGTGAGCATCCACTTGATCAGCTGCAGGTCGGCGGAGACGACGTCGGCGGACACGCCGCGCGGGACGACCGCGTACTGCGCGTCGGTCACCCAGTGCATGCCCTTGAGGAAGCCGACCTTGTCGCCGGCCGGCACCTGGCCGAGCGCCCGCGGGTTGATGTCCCAGCCGGTGGTCGTGGCGACGATGTCGGCCGACCCGTTGGCCAGGTTCGCCATCGTCTCGGAGGTCTTGGACGGGTAGTAGTCGACGTACTTCCCGAGCTCCTGCAGGTAGGACCAGGTCTTGGTCCAGCCGGTCCTGGGGTCCTTGGGGTTCGAGTCGCCGAGAAGGTAGGGCAGGCCCATCAGCAGCGTCCGGCCCGGGCCGGAGTTGGCGGGGCGGGCGTACTGGAACTTCTTCGGGTGCGCCTTGGCCCAGGCGAGCAGCTCGTCCGTGGTCGTCGGCGGCTTGGTCACCTTCTGCGGGTTGTACTCGATGAGCGGCCCCGACGGGTAGTACACGACCTCGACGCCGTGCCCCTGCGCCAGCTCCTGCATCTTGGCCGCGGGCGCCTGGTAGTTCGGGTTCCCGATGCGGCTCGAGTAGTCGTCGGTCTTGACCCACAGGTTCTGGTCGATGCCGGCCGCGAGACCGTCGGTGCCGGTGAGCACGAGCCCGATCTGCACCTGCCCGGCGTTCTGCTGCGCCTTGATCTTGCCGGGCAGCTCGGGCGCGGTGGCCTTCGTGTACGTGACCTTCTTGATGACGTTCGGGTGGGACTTGACGAAGTCGTCGATCATCCCCTGGGTGAGCTGCAGGTTGCCCGCGACGTCGATGACGTTGAGGGTCACGGCCTTCTTCGGACTGGCGGGCACCTTGTCCGGCGTGACATCCTTGGCCCCGCCCCCCGAGTTCGGCGAGCCGCACGCGCCCAGGAGGACGAACGCCGCCGCGAGAGACCACTTCTTAGCGCGCATTGGGGAATTCCCTTTCAGTCATGATCGGCGGGAACCGCTGTCGATGCCCGCACGATCAGCTGGCATTCGAGTTCCCGGCGAAGATCCCCCGCGTCGGCGCCGGATACGGTCAGGAGGTTCACGAGCAGGTCGACGGCCGCACGGCCCGCCCGTTCGTTCTGCATGGCGACAGTGGTGAGCGGCGGGGTGGCCATGCCCGCCATCGGGATGTCGTCGAACCCGACGACGCTCATCCGCCCGGGCACGGCCACACCCCGGTCGGCCAGCCGGGACATCACCCCGAGCGCCATGAGGTCGTTGTAGGCGATGATCGCCGTCACGTCTTCGGCGATCGCCAGGTCGGCCGCGTGCGGTCCGCCCTCGAAGCGTGGGGCGAAGGGCCCCAGCTCCACGATCTCCATGCCGTGCCGGGCGGCGCGGCGCAGCCCGCGCCGGCGCTCCCGGTTGGACCAGGAGGCCCGTGGCCCGTTCAGATAGGCGACCCTGCGGTGCCCCAGGGCGGCGAGGTGGTCGATGGCCTGGCGCATCCCGCCCGCCGCGTCCATCAGCACCGCCGGCTGGTCGCGCGCCTGGCGGTTGATGAACACGAGGGACGTCGTGCCGACGATCCGTTCGAGCTGGCTCGCCGACATGCGCGAGGAGCACAGGATGACGCCGTCGACCTGCTTGGCCATCGCCTGGACGAGGGCGATCTCCTCGGCGGCGTTCTCGTCGCAGTCCGCGAGGAAGACGGCGTAGTCCGCCTCGCGGGCCCGGGACTGGACCCCCTTGAGCACGGTGGGGAAGAAGGGGTTGGACAGATCAGGGACGATCACGCCGAGGTTTCCGGTCTTGCCGGTGATCAGTCCCCGCGCGGCGCGGTTCGGACGGTAGCCCAGCCGCTCCGCGGTCTGGAGAACGTACTGCCTGGTTTCATCTCTCACCATCTCCGGAAGAGTGAACGCCCGGGACACGGTGGATACGGAGACCCCCGCCTCACGGGCGACGTCCTGGATGGTTACCGGCACCACGCACTCCTTGACGAATCGAGTGAGTGAAACTCTGCAATCGTTTGCAAAGCCGGTCAATGTGGCCTCTCGGCCACAACCCCGTCACCCGTCAGCCGCCGACGAGCAGTGCCCGGGTGTTGTCCCAGCCCTCGAGCCCCAGGTCGAGGCGGGAAAGGTCACCGTGGGTGCGCAGCCGGTGCCAGCCCGGCCCGGAGCGTACGGCTCCGGCGCTTCCGGCGGCGGCCCGCAGGCGGCTCGGCGCGTCCGGAGTGTCAAGGTCGATGCCGGTCAGCCACGGCGGCGCCGGCAGCCGCGCGGCCAGCGCGACGAGCCCGCCTCCCTGGGCCGGGCAGACGGCGACCTCCCCGCCGCCCAAGGCGCGGAAGAGCTTGCCGATGAGCAGGGGCGGCAGGTCGGGCGCGTCGTGGGCGACGACCACCGCCTGATCGGCGCCGAGGTCGTGCAGCGCTCCGAGCAGCGCGTCCAGCCCGGTCGTCCGCAGCACCGGCGTGCCCGGCCAGGTAATGGCCGCGGCATCGGGGTCCGCCGCGGTCAGGGCCAGCACCGGCGTGACGAACTCCAGCCCGGCCACCACCTCGTAAGTGTCCTCGAGCAGCGCGAGCCGGAACTCTTCGGGATCGGTGCCGGGAGGGCTCACGACCCCGTGCCGGGCGAGCACCGCGGCGAACCGGGTCGTCACGTGACGGCCTCTCCGTCGGTCAGGGGCAGCCGGGCGGTGGCTGCCACACCTTCGAGGTAGCCGCGGGCGCGTTCGGTCTTGGAATACCGGTTGACCAACTCCCAGAACGACGGCCCGTGGCCGGGCACGAGCAGGTGGGTCAGCTCGTGCAGCAGTACGTAGTCGACGACCCAGCCGGGCATGCCGCGCAACTGGGCCGACAGCCGGATAGTGCCGTCGTCGGGCGTGCACGAGCCCCAGCGGCTGCGCTGGTTGCTCACCCAGCGGACGCTCGCGGGCACGGCCCTCCCGTCGAGATACCGCGCCGAAAGCTCGCGGGCCCGGTCTGCCAGTGCGGCGTCGCTGGGGCGCCTGCGGCGCTCACGCTCGGCGAGCCGCTCGAGCACGGTGGCGATCCACTCCTGCTCTTCCGTGACGCTCAATCCGGCCGGCACCATCACGACCGTCTTGTCGCCGTCACGGCGCGCGGTGATGGTACGGCGGCGTCGCGCACTGCGACGGACCTCTATCTCGCCTGTGGGGGGCACCGTAGCACCGTACCGAAAACTTTGTTTTCTCCACAGGGGGTGGATCGCGTCCGTGCAGGTAGAACTGGTGTAATTGATTCATCCCCAGGGCTGTCCACATGGTTGTGCGCAGGCTGTCCACAGCGAAGTCCCGCCCCGTCCCCAGGGGGTCCCCAACTCCGTCCACAGGTGTCGTTTGATCGGGACGGTTCCGGACGCCCTGGTCATCGACGTGAGAAAGCGCACACTTACTATGCGTCCAGGTCACCTATGCTTACGTCGGCAAGCAGTAGACATCTGACGCAGATCGGTATAGATCGAGTGACGCTTCTCCCTGAGAATGGGGTCGTGAGCGGAGCGAACCGGCAAGCACAGCAGCCTGGCGGATGTGCGAGCAAGCAGGTAAACGAATGAGCGATCTCCCCCGCCGTGCTGTGACACGGACCGCGAAGCTGGCATCCCTCCCCATCGGCTTCGCCGGGCGTACGGCTCTCGGCGTCGGCAAGCGCACCTTCGGCAGGTCCGCCGAAATGGTGGCGATCGAGATCCAGCAGCGCACCGCCGACCAGCTGTTCAAGGTGCTCGGTGAGCTCAAGGGCGGAGCGATGAAGGTCGGCCAGATGCTGTCGATCTTCGAGGCCGCACTGCCCCCGGAGGTCGCCGGCCCCTACCGCACCACGCTGACCAGGCTCCAGGAGGCGGCGCCGCCGCTGCCGGCCAGGACGGTGCACAAGGTCCTCACGGAAGGGCTCGGTGAGGACTGGCGGGAGATGTTCGCCGAGTTCGACGACCGGCCCGCCGCGGCCGCCTCCATCGGCCAGGTGCACAAGGCCGTCTGGCACGACGGCCGAACCGTCGCCGTCAAGGTGCAGTATCCGGGCGCCGGCCGGGCTCTGCTCAGCGACTTCAACCAGCTCGCCCGGCTGGGCAGACTGTTCGCCGTCCTGATGCCCGGGCTCGACATGAAGTCGGTGCTGGCCGAACTCAGGGAACGCGTCGCGGAGGAGCTCGACTACACCGTCGAGGCCGAGTCGCAGCATGCCTTCGCGGCCGCGTACGCCGACGACCCGGACATCTATATTCCGGACATCGTCGCCCAGTCCGGTCAGGTGCTCGTCACCGAATGGATGGACGGCACCCCGCTGTCGGCGATCATCACCGAGGGTACGCGGGAGCAGCGCGACCATGCCGGCCTCCTGTACTGCCGGTTCCTGTTCTCCGGCCCGGCGCGCTGTGGCCTGCTGCACGCCGACCCGCATCCCGGCAACTACCGGCTGCTCGACGACGGCCGCCTCGGAGTCCTCGACTTCGGCGCCGTCGACCGGCTGCCCGGCGGCTTCCACCGGCGGATCGGTGTGCTCATGCGCATCGGCACACTTCTCGACATCGACCAGATCGAGGAGGCGCTCCGCGAGGAGGACTTCATCCGCGACGGCGTCGACGTCGACCCCGAGTCGCTGCACGCCTTCATCGCCCCGATCGCCCGGCCACTGATCGAGGACACCTTCAAGTTCAGCCGCGAATGGCTCCGCCAGGAGGCCGCGCGCGTCACCGACCTGCGACCGACGAACGTCGTGCGCCAGCTCAACCTGCCGCCGTCATACGTGCTGATCCACCGCGTGGTGGCCGCGGGCACCGGCGTGCTGTGCCAGCTCGAGGCGGAGGGACCGTTCCGGGCCGAGGCGCTGCGCTGGGTGCCGGGCTTCGCCGACGACGACCCCCCCGGCGAGGAAGACGAAGAACTCGCCTCCTGAACGCCGACCGGCCTCCCGCGCCGGGCCGGGAGGTCGTTACCAGTCGGCCAGGTCCAGTCGGCCCTCGATCGAACGGATGTTGTCCCGGCTGCATCGATCGCACAGGTGATGCGTGCCCCGCGCGGTCACATCGGTCGTCCAGCCGAGCGGTGTCTCCGCGGTGGCTCCACATGACGCACAGCTGACCATCCCCGACGCCCCCTCTATACGGTCTCACCACAGCATCACCGATTCGCGGCGCGAGCGGAAGCGAGTCGCCACCTTTCGGCGAGCCGGGACCGAGGTCTTGACGAGCCACGACCGAAATCTTGACGGACGAGCACCACCCCCGGATCGCCGAGGGCCTCCGGCCGTCGTGCCGGGGGCCCGTTCTCATCTCTCGAAGGCGCTGTCAGCCCATGGTCAGGAGGCGGCGGATTCGGACGGCGGTCACCTCGGCGTCGCGCCGGGCCCGGCGCGGGGCGCGGGCCTGGGCGACGCCGCGACGACGCGACGCGTCGCTTCCGGCCTCGCGTATTCGTCCCTGGGACAGTTCAATGCTGAGCAAGCTCATCTGCTGGTCTCTCTCGATGTGCACGGGGAAGGCCGGACGCAGGATCATGCCGCCACCTCGGCGTTCTTACGCGGACGCCCTCGCGGCCGCTTCCGGGGGACGACGACGCCACGGATGAACAGCTCCCCGCCCCAGACGCCCCAGGGCTCCCGGCGCTCGAGAGCACCGGCGAGGCACGCGCGCCGGATCGGGCACTCGGCGCACAGCGCCTTGGCCAGCTCCACGTCCTGTGGCGACTCGGCGAAGAACAGTTCTGGGTCGTTCCGGCAGGAAAGATCAAGGTTCTCGCTGATCGCGGTGAGCGCGAGGCCCAAGGTCTCCACCCCTCTCTTGATGTGGTCTCGTTGGCTCTGTCGGTGATTTTGGCCAAACAAAAAGGCCGCGGTTCCCGGGTCGGGATCCGCGGCCTAGAGGCTGCTCGGAGAGGTCACTCCGGCGGTCTCCAGGGGTGCGGACCCAACGCAGCGCGCTTCATGGCGCCCTTGACCTGGGCATTCGTCTGGGTAGCCGAGAACATGGCGCAGACATGCTGCTCCACTCGCACATCGGCACCGCCAGGCCGCACGCGCCCGGATTCGAGGGACGCGTAGCGGACGGGCTCGACGCTCGACGGGGAGGCGAGAGTCGTGGCGATGCCCCGCGGGGACAGCACGGTCGGACGCGGGCAGGCGGCGGCCTGGATCATCGAACCCATCTGGTCACTCACAGGACTGCCACCGCCTCTCTCGTTCGGAAGGCCCCTCAGACGGAGCCGTTCATGTGCTCGCGAGAAGCGTACGATCGCTTCCCGGATGCGGGCAACGCATTTTCCACCTGCGACTTCTTATTTTTTTTCGCGCTGCCTCGCGGCCTCGTACAGAAGCACCGTCGCGGCGGAGGCCGCGTTGAGCGAACTCGCCGCTCCGCCGATCGGGATGCGCACCACGTCGTCGCAGGCCGCGAGCCAGGCGGCGCTCATGCCACGGGTCTCGTTCCCGATGACGATGAGGGCCGGGCCCCGCAGGTCGTGGTCGCCGACGTCGACGGTTCCGGTCTCATCGGTTCCGATGATCCGGACGTCCGCGGCGCGCGCCCATTCGATGACGGGGCCGGGCGCGGGCGCACGCACGACCGGAACGGCGAACAGCGATCCCGTGCTGGCGCGTACCGCCTTGGGGTCGTAGACGTCGGCGGCATGCCCCGTCACGATCACGCCGGCGGCACCGAACGCGTCGGCGGAGCGCACGACCGCGCCGATGTTGCCGGGGTCCGTGGGCCGGTCGAAGACGACGACGGGCCCGTCGAGCGTGATGCGGGAGAGGTCGTCAGGGGCGAGCGCCGCCACCGCCACGAGCTCCGCGTCGTCCTTGCCGGCGAGTTCGGCCAGGAGTTCCGGGGCCATCTCGACTCTTTCGGCGCGCGTCTCCCGCAGCAGGTCCTCCGCCCAGGACGACAGCCGCTGCCCGGAGGCGTACAGCAGGGAACGGATCGGCCAGGAGTACTCGACGGCGAGGGTGATGGGCCGGACGCCGTGGACCAGGAACTCTCCCGACCGGAGCCGCTTCGTGCGGTTGGTGAGGAGCGCCTCCCACTGCTGGAAGCGGGCGTTGCGCGTGGTGACGCGCACCGCTCTCCGGCGCGCGCCCGCGGTCGTGTCCTCCCGCTCGCTCACTCCGCGGAGGACTCGTCCTGCCGGGGACGCTCGGAGGCGGCGTCCGCGGCGTCCGCGGCGCCCTCGCCCGGCGGCCGGCCGCTCCGCACCAGCCCCTCCTGCACGACCGACACGACCAGCTCGCCCTCCTGGGTGAACACCTGGCCGCGCGCCAGGCCGCGCGCGCCGGACGCGTTGGGCGTGTCCTGCGCGTACAGCAGCCAGCGGTCGGCGCGGAACGGCCGGTGGAACCACATCGCGTGGTCCAGGCTGGCCCCCATCGTCTTCTTGTCGCCCCACGCGAGGCCGTGGTTGAGCAGCACCGTGTCCAGCAGTGTCATGTCAGAGGCGTATGTCATCAGGCACACGTGCAGCAGCGGGTCGTCGGGCAGTTCACCGTCGACGCGCAGCCAGACCTTCGACTCGGGGCCGATCAGCGACGGGTCGCGGGCCGCCTCCCAGGTGAGCGGCGTGATGTGCCGCAGGTCGACGGGGCGCTTGCGGTAGAACTCATTGTCCAGCCGGCCGAACAGCTTCTCCAGGCGCTCCGGGAAGGTCGGCAGCCCTTCCGGGCCGGGTACGGCGGGCATCGGCGTCTGGTGCGCCGGCCCGTCCTCCACCACCTGGAACGACGCCGACAGCGTGAAGATCACTTTGCCGTGCTGGATGGCCGAGACCCGGCGTGTGGTGAACGACCTGCCGTCGCGGACCCGGTCGACCGTGTAGACGAGCGGCACGCTCGGGTCGCCGGGCCGGATGAAGTAGGCGTGCAACGAGTGGACGTGCCGGTCCGCGGGCACGGTGCGGCCGGCGGCGACGAGGGCCTGCCCGGCCACCTGGCCGCCGAAGACTCTCTGCTGGCGTTCTTCGGGGCTGCGCCCGCGGAAGATGTTCACCTCGATCTGCTCGAGGTCCAGTAGATCGAGCAGCTCCTTCAACGCGGCGTTCATGTCTCGTTCCTACTCCTGCACCGGGTCTGTGCCATGTCAGTCAACCAGGTCGGCGGGGGCGGACGGTGCCCCGCCCCTACAGAGCGCCAGCACCGCGGAGCCGTAGCGCTCCAGCTTGACGGCGCCGACGCCGGGAATCGAGGCCAGCTCGGCCTCGGATCGGGGAGCGCGCTCGGCGATGGCCTGGAGGGTGGCGTCGGTGAACACGACGTAGGCCGGGACCTTCTGCTCCTTGGACGTGGCCACCCGCCAGTCCTTGATGCGTGTCAGCAGCTCCTCGTCGTAGTCGGACGGGCAGCCCTCGCACCGGCCGAGCTTGCGCTCGATCGCCGCGGTCAGCGGCCGGCCGCAGATCCGGCACGGCTGCGGCCCCTGGGCGGCCGCCTTGCGCTTGCCGCGGTCGACGCGCGGAGGGCCGGAGCTCTGGGGGGCCAGGCCGTCGAGGAACCGGGACCGGCGCCGGCTCTTGCGGCCGCCGGGCGAGCGGGCCAGCGCCCACGACAGGGCGAGGTGCTCGCGCGCCCGGGTCACCCCGACGTAGAGCAGCCGCCGTTCCTCCTCGACCTGCTCGGGACTCTTCTCCGCGTAGATGATCGGCAGCGTGCCCTCGACCAGGCCGACGAGGAAGACCGCGTCCCACTCGAGGCCCTTGGCGGTGTGCAGGGTGGCGAGCGTCACGCCTTCCAGCGTGGGCGCGTGCTGGGCGCCGGCCCGCTCCTCCAGCTCGGCCACGAACTCGGGCAGACCGGCCGCCGGGCGGGCAGCGGCGACGTCCTCGGCGAGCTGGGCGAGCGCGGCCAGCGACTCCCAGCGCTCGCGGGCGGCCCCACGGCCGTCGGGCGGCTGCTCGGTGAGCCCGGCGCTGGCCAGCACACTGCGGACGGCGCGTACGAGCGGCTCGCCCTCGTTGACGGAACGGGCGGCGCCGCGCAGCAGCACCACCGCCTGGCGCACTTCGGCCCGCTCGAAGAAACGATCGTCGCCCTTCACGACGTAGGGAAGACCGGCGTCGGCGAAGGCGTGTTCGTACGGCTCCGACTGGGCGTTGATGCGGAACAGCACCGCGATCTCGCGGGCGGGCACGCCCTCGTCGAGCAGCTCCCGCACCTTCTTCGCGACGCCCTCGGCCTCGGCGACCTCGTCGTCGTGCTGGTGGAAGGTCGGTGCGGGACCGGCGGGCCGCTGGGCGACCAGCTCCAGCCGGTGTTCGCGCGCCTCGCCCCTCGCCTGCGCCAGCACACCGTTGGCCAGGTGCACGACCTGCGGCGTCGAGCGGTAGTCGCGGACCAGCTTCACGACCTTCGCGGCGGGATGCTCGATCGTGAAGTTGAGGAGGTACGAGGGGCTGGCACCGGTGAACGAGTAGATCGTCTGGTTCGGGTCGCCGACGACGCAGAGGTCCTTCCGCTCGCCCAGCCAGGTGTCCAGCAGCAGCTTCTGGAGGGGGTTGACGTCCTGGTACTCGTCGACGACGAAATAGCGGTACTGGTCGCGGAACTGGTGCGCGATCTCCTGATGGTCGGTGAAGATCGCGGCGGTCAGCTCCAGCATGCCCTCGAAGTCGACGAGGTTGCGATCGCGCCGGATCCGCTCGTAGGCGTCGTAGAGCCGGGCCATCTCGGCCGTCTCGGCAGGCGGTGTGCGGCCGGCCTTGGCCGCCGAGACGGTGTACTCCTCCGGGCGGGTCTGCGTGACCTTCGCCCACTCGACCTCGGCCGCGGCGTCCCGCAGCTCCGTGCGGCCGAATGACAGCCGGCAGGCCCGGGCGGCCTCGGCGACCAGCCCGAGCTTGGACTCGACGAGCCTCGGCGGCTCGCCCCCGATCACCTTCGGCCAGAAGTAGTGGAGCTGTTTGTAGGCGGCGGCGTGGAACGTCCGCGCCTGCACCCCGGGGGCGCCCAGCCCGCGCAGCCGCCCGCGCAGCTCACCCGCCGCGCGCGTGGTGAACGTCACGGCCAGCACGCGTTGCGGGGCGATCACTCCGGTCAGGACCGCGTAGGCGATCCGGTGAGTGATCGCGCGCGTCTTGCCGGTGCCCGCGCCGGCCAGCACGCACACCGGCCCCCGCGTCGCCTCGGCGACCTCGCGCTGATCGGGATCGAGCCCGGCCAGGACCTCTTCGGCTTCCATCGCCCTCCTTCCACCGGCCGCTCATCCTCTCAGGCCCGGCCGACACACGCGGCGTCTCCTTGCCCGGTGATCCGGGAATGCGGCCGTGTGGCCACGTGTTGAGCCTGCTGATCGCCTCCATCCGAGCCAAGGGAGAGTCATGACCACGCCCACCGGTGAGCTGACGATGTACACCACGACGTGGTGCGGCTTCTGCCGGCGGCTCAAGAGTCAGCTGGCCCGCGAGGGCATCGAGATGGTGGAGATCGACATCGAGAGGGACCCCGCGGCCGCGGAGTTCGTCATGAACGTCAACGGCGGCAACCAGACCGTGCCGGTCGTCGTCTTTCCTGACGGCACGGCGGTGACCAACCCGACCGCCAAGGACGTCAAGGCGCGCCTCGCCGCGATCCCGGGCTGACATCCGCCGAAAGACCCCGGAGCCCGCTTCGTGTCTTTCGCATTCCCGGGTCCGGCAATGGGTGCACGCACGTGAAAGAGTGCACGGCCGCACAGCCGCTCCACCGTCCGGGCGTGACACTCATCGCGTCCGCGAGAGGTCGGTGATGACGACCTTTCCGATGGGGCGGTCCTCGACCAGGTGGCGGAGGGCCTCGCTCGCGGCATCGAGCGGATAGATGGAGTCGATGACCGGGTTGATACGGCCACCGACCAGCAGTTCGATAATGGTCGACCAGGCGACGCGCGACTGCGCGGCCGTGACCGCGGACAGGGAGAACCCGTGCAGCGTGGCACGGCGCCAGATCACGTCGGTGATGGGCAGGTGCGCCACCCGGCCGCCGGAGTAGCCGACGAGCACGATCTGGCCGCCGGTGGCGAGGGCCTCCGCGATCTGCGCCGTCAGAGTGCCGCCGACGCCGTCGACGGCCACGTCGATGCCGTCGGCGAAAGCGTCACTGAGCCCGTCGGGTAACCGGCTGCGCTCCAGATCGACCACTTCGATGCCGTACGCCCACGGCGCGGCGCGCACCGTCTCCGCTTTGGCCGTGCTGCCGGCGCTACTGGCCACGGCGGACGCTCCGAGAGCCCGGGCCAGCTGCGTGGTGGCGTTGCCGACGCTTCCCCCGATGCCGGGAGAGAAGACGCACTCGCCCGGCGCGAATCCCGCCGTCCGCAGTGCGAGTGCCGCCGTGAGGTACGCGATCGGCACCGCCGCGGCCACCTCATCGGACACGCTGGCAGGTATCGCGGCCAGGTTCTGCGCCGGGATGACGGCGAATTCGGCCATCGTCCCATCGGCGGTCACGCCACCGGATCCGGCGAAGAACATCACCCGCGTGCCGGCGGGCCAGCGCCCGTCGGGGTCGACGGCGACGATGCCGGCACCCTCGCAGCCCAGCGTCAGCGGCAGCGGTCCCGCCGAAGGCATGCCGCCGGTGGCGACGGTATGGTCGAGCGGCGTCACGCCCGCCGCGGTGATCTGGACGAGCACCTCGCCGTCGCCGGGAGTCGGTTCGTCGACGTGCTCGACGCGCAGGTCGGTGGTGTGCTCGGTGATCGGATAAGCCCGCGCCGCCTTCATGACCGCCCCTCCTCAGATCCAGGAGACCGCGCAGGCGTGGACGCCGCGTGTGGTCGTGTCCGTGCGGGCGCGCCGGGCCCACGCGGTAGCGGGTCCGGCGCGAGCCGGTCGTATGGGGACCGGGCCTTCGGGGCGAAGATGCCCCCCTGCCCCCGGCTGCGGCTTTCGTCCCGCTGCTCACCGGCATATACCCCTACTGCCACGACGGCACGCCTGCCCGGGACCGGCGCCGCGAGTACGGCGGGCGCCGGCCTGGATCTCGGCGGTCAGCTGGGGAGAGTCCATTTCTGGTTGGCGCCGCCGGTGCAGTCCCAGATCTGCAGCCGGGTGCCGTTGGCCGAGCTCGGACCGGTCGCGTCCAGGCACCGCCCCGACGCCGGATTCACCAGCGAACCGCCCGAACCGGCCTGCCACTTCTGCGCGCCCGTGCCGTTGCAGTCATACAGCTGCACCTGCGTGCCGTTGGCCGTACCGGCCGCGGTGACATCCATGCACTTGCCCAGGGCCCGCAGCGTCTGATCCGAACCCACCGTCCACTGCTGCGCCGCGGTGCCGTTGCAGTCGTACAACTGCACCGCGGTGCCGTTGGCGCTGTTCCCGGCGGCCACGTCGACGCACTTGCCGCCGTAGCCGGTGATCTGCCCGCTACCGGTGCCGCCGCCACCGCTGGAACCGCCGGTGAGGGCGTTGAAGGTCCGGGCGAACTGGTACGCGCTCTGCGGGGTGCCGCTGCACGTGTCGGAGAGCTGGCCGTTGGTCGCGCACGCCCTGTCGCGGCCGAGCGCCCAGTACGCCAGCAGCTGGATGCCGTTGCTCGCCGCGAAGTTCTCCAGCGTCGAGGCGTTCCCGGTGGTGAAGACCTCACTGGTGGTGTCGTTCACCCCGATCATCGGGGTGTTGCCCTCCATCGCCCACAGCTGGGCCGAGGTCTTGCTGGTCCAGATCTGCCCGAGCTGGCCGTGCAGCGCGTTGGCGGCGTTGACCGCGGCCTGGCCCATGTCCATCGCCGAGCCGTAGTCCATCGTCATGATGTTCACGACGCTGACGTCCACGCCACGGCTCTTGGCGTTGTTCAGCAGGCTGAGGGAGTTGGACTCCAGCCCGGTCGGGTTGACCGGCAGCGTGTAGTCGACGGCCAGGTGCTTGCCGGCCGACGCGTACTGCTGCTGGAGCGCGGCGAGCGCCTGGTTCCGCCGGTCGTTGGCGGCGGTGTCGCTCAGGGCCGCGCCCTCGATGTCGAGATCGACGCGGGTCAGGTTGAGGGTGTCGATCACCCGCTTGTACTGCGCCTGCAACGTGGAGACCGAGGTGCACGCCTGGCCGAGCTCGGTGCCCGACGCGCCGCCGAAGGAGACGAGGACGTCACCGCCGGAGGCCCGCAGGTTGTTGATCGCGGTCTGCCAGCCGCTGTCGTCGATGGAGGTGTCGCCGTTCCAGGTGGCGTTGCAGCCGCCTCCGCCGATGACGAAGGCGAGCGTGTAGTACTTCAGGCCGGTGGCCGACTGGGCGCTGGCCATGGCCGACGTGGAGCCCCACGTCTCGACGTACGGGGCGGCGAAGTGGGCGGGGAAGCCCGGTCCGGGGTTGACGGCGGCGTGTGCGGCCGTCCCGGTGCCGAGCAGCATTCCCGCGGCCGCGAGCGGGATCGTGGCGAGTGCCGCGAGACGCGCCACCCTGTGCCGGAGCATGGTCAGATGAGGTCGTGGCATGAGGGATCCTCCTGGCGGTGAGGAACGAGACGACGGAGTGAGGGGGGAACTCAGGAGCCGGGTGTGGTCCACTGCTGGTTGGCGGCGCCGGTGCAGTCCCAGATCTGCAGCCGGGTGCCGTTGGCCGAGCTGGGACCGGTCGCGTCCAGGCAGCGGCCGGACGCCGGGTTGACGAGCGAACTGGATCCGCCCTTGGTCCACTGCTGGGCACCGGTGCCGTTGCAGTCGTACAGCTGGACCTGCGTGCCGTTGGCGGTGCCAGCCGAGGTCAGGTCCATGCATTTGCCGAGCGCGCGGATCGTGCCGTCGGAGCCGACCGTCCACTGCTGCGCGGCGCTTCCGTTGCAGTCGTAGAGCTGCACGGCGGTCCCGTTGGCCGAGTTGCCGGCGGCCACGTCGACGCACTTGCCGCCGTAGCCGGTGATCTGGCCGGTGGAGCCGCCGCTGCCGCCCCCGCTCTGGGTGCCGCTCCAGGTGAACGTCGCGGTGGTCTTGGCCGGCAGGGAATAGGTGAACGACTCGCTACCCCAGTTGACCTTCACCGACTGCGTCGCGCCGCTGTCGTTGTAGGCGACCAGCGCCTTTGAGCCGTCCGGGTTGCGCCAGGCGACGTTGGGCACCGAGGAGTTGGCGGTGGAGTCGATCCGGTACGCGCCGGGCTTGACGAACTTCGTCAGCTGGCCCATGTCGTAGTACTCGATCGTGTAGTCGACCTGTCCGCTGCGGCCGTCGCCGTTGTGCACGGTGATCAGCCCGGTGCAGGTGCCGCAGCCACCGTTGTGCGGGCCCATGTTCTGGTCCACGGCCAGCGACCACTTCACGACGCTCTTACCCCAGTTGCGGGTGTAGTCGATGATGTTGTGCATGTCCTCCTGCTGCTGGTTCCCGATCCAGGTGCCGCCGGAGTGCTCGGTGTCGTAGGCGTCCACGGACGGGTACTGGTTGTGCGTGGTGGTCTGCTGGCTGACGTTGCCGCCGTAGCCGTGCCAGGCGATGCCGCCGAACAGGGAGTCGTTCCGGATCGCGGAGTCGTCCACCTGCGGCGCGCCGTAGCTTCCGTAGGTGTCCCAGTTCCAGTCCAGCGCGAGGACCTTGGTGGACAGCCCGGCGGCGTGGAAGGCCGGCAGCAGGTTCGTCTTGGTGAAGTAGTCCAGGCCGGAGCCGTTCCAGCTCATCGACGGGTAGCCGCCGCAGCAGGTCGGTTCGTTCTGCGCGGAGACGAAGTCGATGGGGACGCCCTGCGCCTGGTAGGCCTGGATGTACTTCACGAAGTACTGGGCGTACGCCGCGTAGTACTGGGACTGCAGCCAGCCGGGGTTGTTGAAGTCGCCGTTGTCCTTCATCCAGGCCGGCGCGCTCCACGGTGTGCCCATGACCTTGAGCGCCGGGTTGAGCTGCCGGGCCTGCTTGGTGAGCGGCAGCACGTCGGCCAGGTCGTGGGAGATGGAGAAGTGGCTGAGACCGGCGTCGGTCTGGCCGGAGGGCATGTCGTCGTAGGAGTAGCTGTAGCGGGCCAGGTCGGAGGCACCCATCGGGTTGCGCAGGAAGTCCAGGCCGATGCCGTTCGAAGGATCGAACAGCTTCTGCATCACCTGGGTGCGCGTGGCCGGGCTGAGCGCTCCGCTGCTGTTCAGCAACCAGGCGGCGGTGTCGGTGAACGACGCACCGGCTCCGGTGAACTGCTGATACCTGGTGTTCTCGTCGACGGTGATGGTCTGGTTCGCGCTGCCGCCCGTCCCGAAGGAGATCGGCGTCTGCTGCTGCAGCCCGCGCGTGACATCGCGACCGCCGGAGTCACTGGTCGTGGTCAGCCATAGGGTGACCGTCTCCCCCGCGGCGTGCGCCGACGACGCGCCGATACTGGTGGCGAGGGCGGCGATGAGGACGAGGAGCGTCGAGACGAAGGCGGCGATGAGCCGTGCGGGACTGCGGCCGGCGCGGGTGGTGATCACGGACGGTTCTGTGCGGTGCGGCACGGTACTTCCCTTCGGCGGGATCAGGTCGTACCCGGCTCCCCCGAAGCCCACTAAAAGGAAACCTTCCAATTAGTTGCTCTGACGGTAACGTTACCGACAAGTCATGTCAACACCTCTCCCGCGGGGCTACCGGCCGTCGTGGCCGACTCCGGCCGTAGGGGCGCGCATCGCTCGGTAGCATGGCGTCACCACACAAATGGCGGTAAACGAAATTGAAACAACTCCGAGACGGTGGTGAACCAACATCATGTACGCCGAGGAACGACAGCAGGAGATCCTTCAGCGCACGCGCGACGCGGGCCGGGTCGACGTGGTGACGCTGGCGGAGGATTTCGGCGTCACGATGGAGACGATCCGCCGGGATCTGACGGTCCTCGAGCGGGCGGGCACACTGCGCCGGGTGCACGGCGGCGCCATCCCGGTCGAGCGGCTGGGCTTCGAACCGGCACTGGCCGCCCGCGACGCGGTCATGACCGCGGAGAAGGAACGTATCGCCAAGGCCGCCCTCGCCGAACTGCCCGCCGACGGCTCGATCATCATCGACGCCGGGTCGACGACGGGGCGCCTCGTCCAGGTGCTGCCCAGCGACCGGGAGCTGACGGTGATCGTCAACTCGCCGCCGCTCGCGACCGTCCTGGCCACGCGCTCCAACCTCAACGTGATCATGCTGGGTGGCCGGGTCCGCGGGCGCACCCTGGCCACGGTCGACGACTGGGCGATGCGGCCACTCGCGCAGCTGTGCGTCGACGTGGCGTTCATGGCGACGAACGGCTGCTCCGCCGACGTGGGACTGACGACGCCGGATCCGGCCGAGGCCGCCATGAAGCAGTCGATGATCAGGGCCGCGCGACGGAACGTGCTGCTCGTCGACCACACGAAGGTCGGCAACGACTACCTCGCGAGGTTCGCCTCGCTCTCCGACATCAGCGTTCTGATCACCGACACCGGTCTGGACAGCGGGCTGGCCGCGGATCTCGCCGCCGCGGGACCGGAGGTCGTACGCGTATGACCGGCCCGCCGCCTCCGGCGGCGGCACATTCCCCTTGCGGGCAGGGGGGCATTCACCGCCGGCCGGTGCGTCGCGGCGGAGCAGCCGTCAGGTCGTCTCCGCGAGCACGGCGGCGCGGGCCTCGGCCGCGTCGCCGGCGTCCAGGGCGCGTCCGGCGAGGCGCCGGCAGTCGGCGAGGCTGTGTGCGGCCAGGCCCGCGCGTACGGCGGGCAGGCCGCGCGGGCTCATGGACAGCTTGGTGATGCCCAGCCCGACCAGCACCGGGGCGAGCAGCGGGTCGGCCGCGGCCTCGCCGCATACGCCCACGGACCTGCCGCTGTCCTTGCCGGCCTCCGCGCAGCCGGCGATGAGCTGGAGCAACGCGGGCTGCCACGGGTCGAGCAGATCGGCCAGGCCGCCGGTCTGCCGGTCCGCGGCGAGGGTGTACTGGCTCAGGTCGTTGGTGCCGATGCTGAGGAAGTCCACGACGTCCAGGAACCGCCCGGCGCGCAGCGCCGCCGCCGGCACCTCGATCATCACGCCGGCCGTGGACAGCCCGAAGCCGCGAGCCCGAGCGGCGAAGCCGGCCGCCTCCGGCGCCGTGGAGACCATCGGTGCCATCACCCATACGTCGGCCGCCGTCTCGGCGGCGGCCAGCGCGATGGCCTGGAGCTGGGTGTCCAGGACCTCCGGACGATCGCGCGCGACGCGCAGGCCGCGCACTCCGAGCGCCGGGTTCGGCTCCTCCGGCAGACCGAGGAACGGCAGCGGCTTGTCCGCGCCCGCGTCCAGGGTCCGCACCACGATGGTGCCGCGTTCGAAGAGACGGAAGGCCTCGGCGTAGGCCGCCACCTGCTCGTCCAGGCCCGGCGCGTCGTGGCGGTCCAGGAAGAGGAACTCGGTCCGGAACAGGCCCACGCCTGCGACGTCGCTCAGATCCACCCCGGCGAGGTCGGCGGCGGAGCCGATGTTGACCATCAGGTCGACCGCGTGCCCGTCCGAGGTCAGCCCGGGTCCGCGTCCCTCTTCGAGCCTGCTCCGCTCGACGGCCGCCCGCGCGCGTACCTCGGCGACCTCCTGCTCATCGACTCCGGCCCGCACCTCGCCGGTGGTGCCGTCCACCGTGGCGGCGACGCCGTCCGGAAGATCCAGCGCGCCGCCGCAGCCGACCACGGCGGGCAGGCCCAGCGAGCGCGCGAGGATCGCCGTGTGGCTCGTGGGACCGCCGCGCTCCGTCACCAGCGCGAGCACGCTCGACGGATCGAGGGCCGCCGTGTCGGCGGGCGCCAGGTCGTCGGCGACCAGGATGAACGGGTGTCCCGGCGATGGCACGCCCGGCATCGGCAGGCCGAGCGCGGCCGCGATCGCGCGGTTGGCGAGGTCGTCCAGGTCCGCCGCCCGCTCCGCGAGGTAGCCGCCGAGTGCGGCCAGGGCCTCGCGGTGCCCGTCGAAGGTCTCCCGCAGCGCGTGCGCGGCGTCCGCGCCGGCCCGGATGCGCGTCTCGGCGTCCTGCCGGAGCGTCGGGTCGGCGGCGATCATAGCCAGGGCCTCCAGGATGTCGGCGGCCTCGCCGGTCGCGGCGCCGGCCCGCTCGCGCAGCCCGGACTCGACGGTCTCCAGCGCGCTGACGGCGACGGCGACCTCCTTGTCCGGGTCGGCGACCGGGCGGGGCGCCGGGAGGGACGGCGGCGGGCCCATCCGCACGACGAGGCCCGCCGCCAGACCGGGGCTGACCCCGATGCCCTGCAGCGTGTCAGGCATCGGCGGCTTCCTCGGCGTCGAGATCGCGGGCGAGCAAGGTGACGAGCGCGTCCAGCGCGTCATCGGCACCCGGCCCGTCCGCGTCCAGGATGACCTCGGTGCCGTGCCCGGCGCCGAGCGAGAGCACGGCGAGCATGCTGGCCGCCGGCACGGGACTGCCGTCACCGACTCGGATGCGCACCGGCACGCTCTGCTCGGCGGCGGCCTTGACGAATATTGCGGCGGGCCGCGCGTGCAGACCGGTGCGGGAGGCGATCGTCACGGTTCGCTCGGGCATGGCTGGTCCTTCCTCAGGGTTCGATGGTGACTTTGATCGCGGTGCCGCGCCCGACGATGTCGATGCCCTCCAGCACCTGAGACAGCGGAAGGCGATCGGTGATCAGGTCGGCGACCGGTACGGCGCCCGAGGCGATGAGCTCGAGAGCGCGCTTGTTGTGCTGCGGGCTGGAGCCGTTGGCCCCGACGATGGTCAGCTCGCGGTAGTGCACGAGGTTGGAGTCGCAGGCGATGACCGGGTTGTCCTTGGGCAGGCCGCCGAAGAAGCTGATGCGGCCTTGACGCGCCGCCATCTGCAGGGCCTGCTCCTGGGCGGCCCCGGAGGCGGCCGCGGTGATGACCACGTCGGCGCCGCGGCCGTCCGTCAGCTTCAGCACCTGGTCCACCAGGTCCGACCCGTGGATCGCCGCGTCGGGCCCTACCCGCTCGGCGGACATGGCCAGCCGGTCGGTGTTCAGGTCGGCGAGGAAGACGCGCGCCGCGCCGCGAGAGCGGGCCAGCCGTACGTGCAGACAGCCGATCGGCCCGGCGCCGATGATCACGACGTCGTCGCCCTCGCCGACACGGGCCAGCTCCTGGCCGTTGAGCACGCACGCGAGCGGTTCGGCCACCGACGCCTCGGCGAAGCCGAGACCGTCCGGGATCCGGTTGAGGCCGTCGACGGCGAGCACCTTGGCCGGCACGACCGTGTACTCGGCGAAGCCGCCGTCGTAGTGGTAGCCCATCGACTCCTGGTTCGGGCACACGGTCATCCGGCCGCGCCGGCACTCCTCGCACCGCCCGCAGGGGATCGCCGCGATGACCTGCACGCGGTCGCCCTGCCGCCAGCCGGTCACGCCGTCGCCGACCTCGGCGATCTCGCCGGCGATCTCGTGGCCCATGACACGGGGCGGCCGGATGTGGTGATGGCCATGTTTTGAGATCTTGACGTCGGTGCCGCAGGTCGAGCAGTTGCGGACCCGGATCTTGACGTCTCCGGGACCGGGGACGGGCTCGGCGGCCTCCTCGATGCGGATGTCACCGGGCGAATGGAAACGTGCGACCTTCACTCTGCTACTTCCTCTCCGGCCGGCTGGAGCAGCCGTACCACCTCGTCGATGTCATTCGTCTCGCGCAGCGCGCGGGCCTGTTCGGGGTCGAGCAGGATCTGGGCGAGCTCGGACAGGAGCCGGACATGGCCGTCGCCGCGCGCGGCGATGCCGATACACAGGACGACCTGCTCACCGTTCCACTCGACCCCGTCCGGGAACCGCACGAAGGACACGGCGTCATGATGCACGGCGTCCTTCCCCGCGAGCGTTCCGTGCGGGATCGCGACGCCCTCGCCGACGTAGGTGGACACCGAGCGCTCGCGCTCCAGCATCGTGTCGACGTAGGCGGGTTCGACGGCTCCGGCACCGACCAGCGCGGCCCCGCACTGGCGGATGGCGTCGTCGCGGCCGATGGCCTTCGCGTCGAGGCGTACGGCCGCGCGGTCGAGCAGCTCAGGCACCGACCTCGCCACCGTTCTTGATCGCGGCGACGAGCTTGGTCACTGCGGGGTCGCCGATGAAGACCTTGAACGTCACGATCGGCTTGCCCTGCGCGCCGGCCGCCGCACGCGCGGCGAGGCCCTCATGGCAGACCACGACGTCGGCGTCCGCGGGGATCGAGTTGACCGGCGTGTGCTCGACCCGCACATCGGACTTCTTCAGCTGCTTGCGCAGCTGGCTCGCGAGCATGACGCTGCTGCCCATCCCGGCGTCGCAGGCCACGATGAGCTTGCGTATGTCCTTACCGTTCATGTCGATCACGCTTCCTGAGGTGCGGTCTGCGGAGCCGGCGCCGTGCCGGCCTGCTGGTCTGCGGTCTCGGCACCGGAGGCGTCGGGGCCGGCGTCCGGCTCGGCCTCTCCGGCGAACCTGCCGAAGCCGAGCAGCACCGAGCCGACGGCGAACGACACCGCGGCGGCGATGAACACTCCGGCGAAGACTCCGACATATCCGCCCCTGGGGGTCTCGGCGGCGTAGGCGAAGATGCTGCCGGGTGAGGGGGTGGCGACCAGGCCGGCGCCGGTGACCATGAACGTTCCGATACCCGCGGCGCCACCGGCCATGGAGGCGAGGATAAGGCGCGGCTTCATCAGGATGTAGGGGAAGTAGATCTCGTGGATGCCGCCGAGGAACTGGATGACGATCGCGGCCGGCACGCTCGGGCGCAGGCTTCGCGGGCCGAACAGCAGATAGGCCAACAGCACGCCCAGACCCGGACCGGGGTTGGACTCCAGCATGAACAGGATCGACTTGCCGTGCTTGACCGCCTCGGCCACGCCCAGCGGGCCCAGCACACCGTGGTTGACGGCGTTGTTCAGGAACAGCACCTTCGCCGGCTCGATCAGCACCGAGGCGAGCGGCAGCAGGTGATGGTGGATCAGCCACTCCACGCCGTTCCCCGCCACGTTGGTGACATGACGCACGATCGGGCCGATCGCCCACATGCCGAACACCGCGGCCGCGCCGCCGACGATGCCGGCGGTGAAGTTGTCCACCAGCATCTCGAAGCCGGCGCCGGTCTTCTCCTGGGTGAACGCGTCGATCCGTTTGAGGACGTACGCCGTCAGCGGGCCGAGGAGCATCGCGCCGAGGAACATCGGAATGCCCGAGCCGACGACCACCCCGATGGTCGCGACCGCGCCGACCACCGCGCCGCGCTGGCCGTGCACCATCCGTCCACCGGTATAGCCGATCAGTACCGGCAGCAGCATATTGATCGTCGGGTCGACCAGCGCACCGAACTGCTTGCTCGGCAGCCAGCCGGTCGGGATGAACAGCGCGGTGATCAGGCCCCAGGCGATGAACGCCCCGATGTTGGGCATCACCATCCCGGCCAGGTAGCCGCCCAGGCGCTGGATATGCGCCTTGGGACCGCTACCGGTGATCTTCGGGGTGTACGCAGTGGCCATGAGGGCCTCCTAGGGGGTTCGGTGTTCTGCGTAGCGGGTCATGCGATGAGCGCCCGGTCCAGATCCGGCCGCTCGTTGATACGGACGATGTCGCGCCGGATGTCCTGCGGGCGCGGCATTCGGCTTGCGGGAAGCGACACGGCAGCGGCCCCCCACGCCAGCCCTTCGGCCAGGGCACCACTCCCCCGTGCTCCCGCGGCGAGGAAACCTGCGAGCAGGGCGTCTCCCGCTCCGACCGTGCTCCTCGCCTCGGCGATCGGAGCCTCGCCGATGATCACCCCACCGTCCTCGACGAGCACGGCGCCGTCCGCGCCCAGGCTCGCGAGCACGCTCTGGGCGCCGCGGCTCCGCAGCTCCTCCGCCGCCTTGACGACGTCCCCGATGCTGTCGACCGGCCGCCCGACGGCCTCGGCCAGTTCGTCCCGGTTGGGCTTGATGAGTACCGGTCGCGCGTCGACCGCGGCCAGAAGAGCCGGGCCGCTGGCGTCCACCGCGACCTGGATGCCGGCCGCGGTGAAGAACTCGCAGAACTGGGCGTAGATGCCGGTCGGCACGCCGGGCGGCAGGCTGCCGCAGGTCACGACCCAGCTCGCGGCCTCCGTCTCCGCGAGGACCGCGTCGGCGACCGCGTCCAGCTCCCCGCGGGACAGCGGCTCTCCCGGCTCATTCAGCTTGGTGACCACCCCGTCGGGTTCGGCGATGGTGACGTTCGACCGGGTCCGGCCGGCGACGCGGACGGCCCGAATCGGGATCCCGTCGGTCTCGAGCAGCCGGATGAGCTGCTCACCGTCGGCCCCACCGACGGCGACCACGGCGACCGAGGGCACCTGATTCGCCAGCAGAGCGCGCGAGACGTTGACTCCCTTGCCGCCCGGGTCCAGCCGCGCCGAGGTGGCGCGGGTCATCGTCCCCTTGGCGAGATGGTCGACCTCGATCGTCCGGTCCAGGCTCGGGTTGAGCGTCAGTGTGACGATCATGCGGTGACCGCCCGGTGCCCGGCCCGCCCGGGATGGCCCGCCACGCATCGCCCGGCACGGGCCCCTCGCGAGATCTCTCTCAGCCCCTCGTCGGCGTACATCGTGTTGCTTCACCGCCGTTTCGCTTTGGTTTCCATTTGTTTACGCCCACATGCGTCCGTCCGTCAAGGATTGGAGGCGAATGCGTGATCACGAAACGGCCACGGGGCCGTTTCGTGATCAGGTGAGAGGAGCCGTCAACCGGCGAGGACGCCTCGCAGGGCGGCGCCGAGCACGGCGGAAGGGCCGGCCGGCCGGCCGGTCAGGGGCGAATGTTGCGGAGGTTGGACCGGGCGATCTGGATCATGCGGCCGACCCCGCCGCTCATCACCATCTTGCTCGCCGCCAGCGCGAATCCGGCCACCTGCTCACCGGTGATCTTGGGCGGCACGGCCAGCGCGTCGGGGTCGGTGACCACATCGACGAGGGCCGGCCCGTCATGCTGGAACGCCTCGTGCAGCGCCTCCCGCACGCGCTTGGGGTCCTCGACCCGGATACCGTGCAGCCCCGCGGCGCGGGCGATCGCCGCGTAGTCGGTGTGGGGATACCTCGTGGCGTACGGCGGCATGCCGTCGACCATCATCTCCATTTCGATCATGGCGAGCGAGGAGTTGTTGAAGAGCACGACCTTGACCGGCACGTCGTACTGGACCAGGGACAGCAGGTCGCCCATGAGCATGGCCAGTCCGCCATCGCCGGACAGCGTGACGACCTGGCGGTCGCGGTCGGCGATCTGGGCGCCGAAGGCCTGGGGCAGGGCGTTCGACATCGACCCGTGGATGTAGGAGCCGATGATCCGCCGCCGGCCGTTGGGGGTGAGGTACCGCGCGGCCCAGACGTTGCACATGCCGGTGTCGACGGTGAACACGGCGTCCGGGGCGGCCTCCTCGTCCAGGATCGAGGCGACGTACTCGGGGTGGATCGGCGTGTGCCGGTCGATGTCGCGGGTATAGGCCGCGACGGCGCCCTCCAGCGCGTTCGCGTGCTTCTTCAGCATCCGGTCCAGGAACCGCCGGTCGGTCTTCTCGCGCACCATCTGGATGAGCGCGCGCAGCGTCTCACGAGCGTCGCCCCAGACCGCAAGGGCGAGCTCGCACCGCCGTCCGAGACGCTCGGGAGCGATGTCGACCTGGGCGATCCGCACGTCTTTGGGCAGGAACTCGGGGTACGGAAAGTCGGTTCCGAGCAAGATGAGCAGGTCGGCCTCGTGCATGGCCTCGTACGCGGCGCCGTAGCCGAGCAGGCCCGACATTCCGACGTCGAACGGGTTGTCGTACTGGATCCACTCCTTTCCGCGCAGGGAGTGGGCGACGGGTGCCTTGACGCGCTCGGCCAAGGCCATGACCTCGTCGTGTGCGCCGGCGGTGCCGATCCCGCAGAACAGCGTGACCCGGTTCGCCTCATCGATCATCCGGGCCAGCTCGGCGACCTCCTCGTCGGCCGGGCGGATCGTCGGCCGCCGGGTGACCAGGGCGAGCTCGGTGGCCCGCTCGGGCGCCTCTCGTGCGGCGACGTCGCCCGGCAGGGTGACGACGGAGACGCCGGACCGGCCGATCGCGTTCTGGATCGCCGTCTGCGCGACCCGGGGCATCTGGGCCGGATTGGTGACCAGCTCGGAGTAGTGGCTGCACTCGGCGAACAACCGGTCCGGATGGGTCTCCTGGAAGTACCCGGTACCGATCTCGCTGCTGGGGATGTGCGCGGCGATCGCCAACACCGGCGCCATACTGCGATGCGCGTCGAATAAGCCGTTGATCAGGTGCAGGTTTCCGGGGCCGGAGGTACCCGCGCACACCGCCAGGCAGCCGGTGATCTGTGCTTCGGCGCCGGCCGCGAAGGCGGCGGACTCCTCGTGCCGCACCTGCACGAGCTCGATGCCCGGGGCACGGCGGATGGCGTCGGTGATCGGGTTGAGACTGTCGCCGACGAGGCCGTACACCCTCCGGACGCCCGCACGGACGAGGATGCCGATCAACTGATCGGCAATGCTCTGCCTGGCCATCCGAAATCCCCCCGTGAGCTCAGCAGCCGGCCGTCTACCTGGCCATTCGGCTCCTACCCCGAACGGTCGTGCGTCAGTCGGCCGGTCCGGGCCGCCTGTCGGACGCGCTCCGGACCGCGGGTCACCAGTCGCCGGGGAGCCCGCCGCCGTACCAGCTCTCGATCAGCTGCCGGGCGATGGAGATCGTGCCCGGCAGGAGGATCTCGCCGGACTCCGCGGCGGCGAGGAGCTCCGGGCGGGTGTACCACCGGGCGCTCTTGATCTCCTCGCCGTCCACGCGCAGCTCCTGGCCCTCGTCGGCCCGGGCGAAGAAGCCCAGCATGAGGCTGCGCGGCAGCGGCCACGGCTGGCTGCCGAGGTAACGGCAGTCGCGTACGGTCACGCCGACCTCTTCGCGGACCTCACGGACCACGGCCTGCTCGAGTGACTCGCCCGCCTCGACGAACCCGGCCAGGATCGACACGCGCCCGGCCGGCCATCGCGCGCTACGGGCCAGCAGTATGCGCTCATCGTCGTGCACCAGCATGATCACCGCGGGGTCCGTGCGGGGGAAGTGCTCGGAGCCGTCCGCCGTGCAGATCCGGGTATGTCCCGCCGACGCGATGGTCGTACGGGCTCCGCAGCGCGGGCAGTGCGTGTGCGTGTCGTGCCAGTTCTGCAGGGCGACCGCCTGGGTGAGCAGGCCGGCGTCCCGGTCGCTCAGCACCGCGCCCATGGCGCGGAGGTCGGCGGCCTCCGTGCCCTCAATCGCGGGGAGCGGGGACGAGACGCCGAAATAGGCGACCCCGCCGGGGTCGACACCCAGCAGATAACGCTCGCCCTCCGGAGCCTGGCCGGGGCTCAGCAGCACCAGCGCGGGGTTCGGCCGGACCAGTGCCCTGCCCTGCTCGACCACCAGCACTCGACTGCACGGATCCGCCCACGCCTCCGCGACCCACGCGTCGTCACGGCGGCGCTCGCCGACCCGGTCGAGGGTGCCCCGCGCGAGCGCGAGCCAGCCGAGTCCTTCGGGAAGTTCACTCACTGCAACACCTCTCAATGACGGCAACACCTCTCAAAGACTGTTGGCCAACTCGTCCCAGAGGTAGGCGGCGGCCTCGGCGCCCTTCAGCAGCAACGGCATGTCGACCTTCTCGTTGGGCGCGTGGATGCGGTCCTCGTCGAGACCCACGGCGACGAACACCAGTGGCGCCTCCAGGATGTCCGCGAGGTCGGCCTCAGGGCCGCTGCCGCCCTCGCGGGTGAACAGCACCTCCTTGCCGAACGCCTTCTCCATCGCCCGCTTGGCCGCCAGCACCCCCGGCGAGTCGATCGGCGAGAAGCACGGGCGTACGCCGGGTCCCGGGATGTGCACGTCGGCCGCGATGCCGGGCGGGGTGTTCTCGGCGACGTACGCCGTCAACGCCTCCTGGACCGATCGCGGGTCCTGGCCGGCGACGAGCCGGAACGAGACCTTCGCGTGCGCCTCACGGGGCACGATCGTCTTGCCTCCGGGGCCGGTGTGGCCGCCCCACATGCCGTTGATCTCGGCGGTCGGACGTGCCCAGATGCGCTCCAGCGTGGTGAAGCCCTCCTCCCCGTACGCGGCGCGGCTGCCGCCCGCCGTCGCGAGCCACTCCTTCTCGTCGAAGGGGAGCTTGGCGAACAGCTCGCGTTCCTCGTCGGTGAGTTCGACGACGCCGTTGTAGAAGCCCTTGAGCGTGACGCGGTTGTTCTCGTCGTGCAGGCCGGCGAGGAGCCGGGCCATCGCGTGCAGCGGGTTGGGCACGGCGCCGCCGAAGGAGCCGGAGTGCAGGTCGACGGACGGGCCGTGCAGGGAGATCTCCGCCTCGGTCAGGCCACGCATGCCGGTGCACATCGACGGGACGTCGGCGCCCCACATGGTCGTGTCGCTGATAACGACGGCGTCGCAGGCCAGCCGGTCCTTCTTGGCCCGCAGTAGCTCGGCGAAGTGCGGCGAGCCGGACTCCTCCTCGCCCTCGATCAGCATCTTGATCGTGACGGGCGGCGCGGTACGGCCGCTCGCGGCGAGGCCGGCCCGCAGGCCCAGCGTGTGGAAGAAGATCTGCCCCTTGTCGTCCGACGTGCCCCGGCCGATGAGCTGCTCGCCCCTCTCGACCGGTGCGAACGGGTCGGTGTCCCACTCGTCGAGCGGCTCGACCGGCTGCACGTCGTGGTGCCCGTACACGATCACCTTGGGCGCGGCCGGGTCCTCGGCCGGCCATTCCGCGAACACGGCCGGCAGGCCTCGCCCGGACTCGCTCCCCGTCTCCCAGATCTCCACTGTCGGGAAGCCGGTCTCGCGCAGATGCCGCGCGAGCCATTCGGCGGAGCGCCGCACGTCCTCGCATCGCTCCGGATCACCGGAGATCGACGGGATGGCGAGCCACTGCTTCAGCGCGGCGAAGAACCCGCTCGCGTTGGTCTCGATGTATTCGCGTACGTCCATCAGCTGCTTCCTCGCAGGTAGATCTTCATCTGGCACTCTAGTGCCGTGACCATCTTCATCGACCGCCCGCTCTGGCCCGCACGCGGCAGGTTGTGGTCGCACATGGTCAGCGACGCGTCATTCGAGGAGCTGCACGCCTTCGCCGGGCGGCTCGGCATGCCGTCCCGCGCCTTCGAACGCGACCATTACGACGTGCCTTCGGTGCTGTACGACTCCGCTCTCGGTCTCGGCGCGGAGCCGATCGGCTCCCAGGAGCTCGTGGCCCGGCTCACCGGGGCCGGCCTGCGCCGCCGGAAGAACGGCCGAGGAGCATGAGCTCGGTCCGGAGGTTCTGGCGGGCCGCGGCCTCCCATCGGTCGTGGCCCGGTCCGGTACGGAACAGCGAGGGCAGCCCGAGCAGGCTCCGCAGCACGTCCGCGCGGCCCTCCCGGAAGACGTCGTCCGGCACGGTGGAGTACTCCTCGCGCACGGCGGCGGCGTACTCGGCGTAGCGATCCGGGCCGGCGGCGAGGATCGCCAGGTCCGCGTCGCAGAGGACGGCGCCGTTGCGGTCGCCTGCCTCCGGCTCGTGGGTCGCGGTCAGCCGGACCAGCCGGGCGACCTCCGCGATCACCTCGGGCGGCAGGTCGGTGTCGGCGAGCATCCGTTCGGCCAGCACCGCGCTGCGCTCCTCGTTGTCGCCCCGCGACGGGTCGTAGACCGCGTCGTGGAACCAGGCCGCGATCCGCACCGCGTCGGCGTCCTCGGCCTCGCGGGCCAGCTCGTCGACGTGGTCGAGCACGTCGGCGAGGTGCACGGCCGTGTGATAGCGGCGGTGCGGCTCGCCGTACCGGCGCAGCAGGCCGGCGCCGATCACATCCGGGCCGGACCAGCGCGGCAGGAGGTCCATCAGGAGGCCCTCGCGCTCCAGCGTCCACCGGCCCGCTCGATGGCGATCGGGTGGTCGAAGCACGTGCTGATCAGGTCGGTGGTCAGGACGCCGTCGGCCGCGCCGGAGGCGAGCACCCGTCCCTGCCGCAGCAGGATCGCGTGGGTGGTGCTGGCCGGCAGCTCCTCGAGATGGTGGGTGACCAGCACGCTCGTCAGCGACGGCTGGGCGCGACGGAGCTGGTCGATGGCGGTGAGCAGCTGCTCGCGGGCGGCGACGTCGAGCCCGGTGGCCGGCTCGTCGAGCAGCAACAGCCGGGGCCTGGCCATCAGGGCCCGGGCGATCAGCGTGCGGCCGCGCTCGCCGTGGGAGAGCGTGAGCCAGCGGGCCTCCCGGCGGGCGGCCAGCCCGAGCAGCTCGATGAGCTCGTCCGCACGGTCCAGGTCCTCCGGCTCGGGCTTCCAGTGCGGCACCAGCTCGATGCTGCCGGTCGCGCCGGTGAGGACGACCTCGTGCACGGTGCGCGCGGACTGCAGCGGATGGTGCGGGTTGACGTGCCCGATCAGGGCGCGCAGCTCACGGACGTCGACGCGGCCGAGCCGGTGGCCGAGCACGTGCACCTGCCCGCTGGTCGGATGCTGGTACGCCCCGAGCAGGCTGAGCAGGGTGGACTTGCCCGCCCCATTGGCGCCGAGCAGCGCCCAGTGCTCGCCCTCGCGCACGTTCAGCGAGACGTCGTCCAGCAGCGCTCGGCCGTCCCGGACGAATCGGACATCTTCTACGCGGAGTACAGCAGTCATCGCGAGGCAGGTTACCGAAGACACGCGAGAGCCAAGAGGTTGCACCCCTGGCCGGGCCCGCGCCAGTATGGTCGAGCTGTACTTAGGTAAGCCTTACCTCATTGCCCAGGAGACTCGTGCGGCTCTACATCACGGCCGGCAAGCAGACCGACTCGGTCACTCACGGCTTCCTGCCCGCCGCCGCCGCACTCGGCCTCGACGTCACCCTGCTCACCGACCGGGCGTGGCCGGTGGAGACCGTGCGCTGCGACGTCACCGACTTCCGTGCGGTCATCGCGGCGATCGCCCGGCGAGAGCCGCCCGGAGCGATCTTCTCCAACAGCGACCACCTGCAGGCACCCACAGCCCTGGCCGCCGAGTACTTCGGGCTGCCCGGCAAGGACTGGCGGGCGGCGCTGCGCGCCAAGAACAAGGCGCTCATGCGCCGCACGCTGGGCGGGGTGTTCGCCGTGGAGCTCCAGCCCGGCGAGCGGCCGCCCGGCGACGCTCCCTATCCGCTCGTGGTGAAGCCGCGCGAGGGCGTGGCCAGCGAGGACGTCTTCCTGGTCGGGGACGCCGCCGAGCTCGCCGCGCGCTGCCGGGAGATCTGGGCCAGACGGCCCGGCGAGCTCGTCGCCGAGGAGTACCTGCCCGGCGATCTGCACACGCTCGAGACGCTGAACGGCCGGGTCATGGGGGCGTTCCGGACCACGGTCTCGCCCCCGCCGCACTTCGTCGAAGAACGCCTCGACTGGGCGCCACCGCCCTGCGCCGGCGAGGTTCTGGAGCGACTCCGTACGCTCGGGGTCGGCTTCGGCGCCTGCCACACCGAGTACGTCATGCACGAGGGCCGCGCCCGGATCATCGAGGTCAACTACCGGATCATCGGCGACCACTGCGACTTCCTGCTCGCCGACCTGCTCGGCGTCCCGATCTTCGACTGGGTGCTCCGCGCCCATCTCGGAGAGCCCGTTCCGGACCCGCCGGCCGCAGCCGGACACGCCACCGTCGACTCGGTGATCGCCGATCGGTCCGGCACCCTGACCGCCGCGCCCGGCCGGCAGGAGTACGAGGCCGGCGGGGTGCGGCTCGCGTACTGGCCGCTCCGCGCGACCGGCGACACCATCACGCTCAGCCGGACCAACCGCGACTACGTCGGCACGATCCGGGCCGTGGGCCCCGGCTCCGCGGAGGTCGAGGCGGCGATCGGGCACTTCCGCGCCCGGCACCACTGGGAGATCACCCCGTGAGCGAAGAGACGTTGACGTCGGGATCGTCGCCCTTCTCGGCCGCGGGAGGGCGATATTCCCGCACTCGACAGGAGGCCTACCTCGCCGGGCGGGTGCTCGACACGCTACTTCGCGAGGACTACGGCGGGTTGTCGCAGCGCGTCTCGGGTGACCGGCTGACGCTGCCGGGCGGGCGGACGGTCTCGCTGACGCGCGGGGAGTTCACGGGCGCCGACGAGCATCCCGCGGCTCACCGGGGGCGGCACCCGGGCTTTCTCGCCGAGCTGGTGGTGGACGACGTCGTGACGCTGAACGAGGTGCTCTCCGCCGTACGGGCGCTGGCCGACCCGCGTGACGATGTGGCCGCCTTCGAACGCGAGTGCCGTGAGACCCTGCGGGCGCTCCGGCTGCACGACGCCGTACGGCCGCGCCCGGGCGGGGTCACGCGGTACGACGCGCTGGCCGCGACCGTCGACCATCCCGTCTACCCGACCGCACGGTGCCGGCTCGGCCTGGACGAGCGCGACCTGCTGGCCTACGCGCCCGAGTTCTGCCCGTCGTTCCGGCTGCGGTGGACCGGAGTGCCGCACTCGACCTGCCAGGGCCACCGCCCGGCCTGGTGGCCCTCTCCCGGCGACCTCGGCCTGCCCGCGGGCCACGACGTGTTCCCCGTGCATCCGCTGACCGCCCGGCTGATCCCGACGGTGCCCGGGCCCGGCGTCGAGGTCCGGCCGACCCTGTCGATGCGCACGGTCGCGATCGGAGGCCGCGAGCAGCTGAAGCTGCCACTGCCGACCAGCACCCTCGGCCTGCGGAACCGGCGGGTCATCGTGCCGGGCACCCTCTCCGACGGCGCCCTCGTCGAACGGGTGCTCCGCGCGGTGCTGGAGCGGGAGCGGCCGCCGGTGCTGCTGGCCGACGAGCAGACCTACGGCCACGCGGACGACCCGCTGCGCGGTTACCTGGTCCGGCGGCTGCCCGCCGACGGCGTGCCGGTCGCGGCACTGCTGGCCCGCACGCCGGAGGGTCGCCACGTCGTCGAGGAACTGACCGACGACGTCGAGTCCTTCTTCGGGTGCTACCTCAGCGTGCTGTTCGGCTGGAACGTCACATTGCTGACCCGGTACGGCATCGCGCTCGAGGCACACCAGCAGAACGTCTCGATCGCGCCGGACCGGCCGCTGCGGCTGATGCTCAAGGACAACGACGGCGCGCTCATCGACCTGCGGCGGCTCGGCCGTTCGCTGGGCTGGGCGCCCGAGCCGGAGGACTTCAGCGACCACCGGCTGCTCACCGCGGACCCGGAGGCGCTGGCCCGGGTGTTCATCACGATCACCGTGCACCTGTGCGCCGGAGCGATCGCCTTCGGGCTCGCCGAGCGGGACCTGCTCCCCCTCGGCACGGGTCTGGGCCTCATCAGGCATCATCTCGGCGCGGCGCTCGACGCGCACGACGACTCCGGTTTCCTGCGATCGCGCACGCTCGACGCCGACCGGCTGCCCGGCAAGGCGATGATCACCGCCGGGACGCTCGTCGGCAAGGACCGCACCGGGGCCGAGGACATCAACAAGCACTACGGCCCACCTGGGCCCAACTACCTGAAGAGGTCTGCCAATTGACGTCGCTCGCGCGACCCGCGCCCTCCTGGCCATGCCCGCCCGCCCCCACCGGCCCTCCGCGGCCACGGGCCGCCCCACGGCTCGACGCCGGCGAGGTCACCGCCCTCGCCCTGCTCAACTGCGCGGTCCGGGAGATCTGCGCGCCCGGGCACCAGCTTTGGCCGGTGGAACCGTACCTCGTCGTGCGGCTGCCCCGCGTGGACGTGACGCTGAGGGCCCGGCTGCTGCGCCCGCAGGTCATGACCCCGCGGCTGACCGGCCCGATCGAGGAGCTGCGCGACGGCTGGACCCCTCTGGGCTGGCGACGGCTCGCCGGGCTGATCGCCGCGGAGCTGGAGCTGCTGACCGGCGCGGCCAACCCCGAGTTCACCGCCCAGGTCACGGCGAGCCACGACGCCATGGCGATCATGATCCGCAAAGGGCGGTGGCCGCGTGAGCAGGCGGATCTCTACCTGGAGTCGGAGCAGTCCCTCGTGGTGGGACACCGGTTCCATCCGTCGCCCAAGTCGCGGCAGGGCGCGGACTGGCTGCGCTACGCCCCCGAGACCGGCGCCCGCTTCCCACTGCACTGGCTGGCGGTCCGGGAGGACGCGATCGCCGAAGAGGGCGACGTCTCGCTGCTGGACCGGCTCGGCCCGCCGGTACGGGACGGCTACCGCGTGCTGCCCGCCCATCCCTGGCAGCTCTCCCTGCTGCGGCCCGAGTCGGAGGCCGTCATCGACCTCGGGCCGTACGGACCGGAGGCCGTGCCCACATCGTCGGTCCGCACCGTGTACGTCCCGGACGCCTTCCTGAAGTTCAGCCTCGACGTCCGCATCACCAACTGCGTGCGGAAGAACGCCTGGTACGAACTGGCCGGCGCGGTCGCGCTGACGCGGGCTCTGCGGCCGGTGTTCGACGGGCTGCCGGCCGGCCTGCTGGGCGAGCCCGGCTACCGGACGGTCTCCGCCGGCGGCCCCCGGCTCCACGAAGGACTCAGCGTGATCGTACGCGAGGGCGTCACGGGATTCGCGGGCACGCCACTGCTCGCCGCCGCCATCGCCGACCCGTACGGCCGCAGCGACGCCGCGGTCGCGCGCCTGCTCCACGATGCGTCACCGGACCACCTGCTGGCCTGGTGGGACGCGTACGTACGCCACGTCGCCCCGCCGGTACTGCGGGCGTACCTGGCGCACGGTGTCGTCCTCGAACCGCACCTGCAGAACGTCCTCGTCTCGGTCGACGACGACGGCATGCCGATCCAGGCGATCTTCCGCGATCTGGAGGGGACCAAGCTGCTGCCCGGTCCCTGGGCGTCGTTCCTGGCGGACCTGCCGGGTCCGGTGGCGCAGGCCATGACGTACGACCCCGGCCGGGGCTGGGACAGGGTGGTCTACTGCCTCTTCGTCAACCACCTGTCCGAGGTCGCCGCCGCCGTCGCCGACCTGTGCCCGGCACTGGAGCGGGAGCTGTGGCGGCTCGCCCGGCACCACGTCGCGCGCTGTGCCGGGGAGACCTCAGCCGTGCCCGGTGGCGCCGGCCGGCTCCGGGCGCTGCTCGCCGGTGTCCCGCTGCCCGCCAAGTCCAACCTGCGCACCCGCTGGGCCCGCGATCCCGACCGGGAGGCGGCCTACGTCTCCGTGCCCAACCCCCTCGCCGACCTCGGCGCCGACGCCGCGCCGAACGGCGCGACCGCTCCACCGACCTCGGGATCGGCGCTCTGATGCTCCCCGAAGCCGTACGGGATCGGGCCTTGTCCGCCCGGCTGCCGGCGTACGTCTACGACCTGGCCGGGCTGCGGTCACATGCCGCGTCGATCCGTGATTCGGTCCCGGCCGAAGTGTTCTACGCGGCCAAGGCCAACCCGGACGCGCGGATCCTCGCGGCCCTGCAACCGTACGTGGACGGCGTCGAGGTGTCGTCCGGCGGCGAGCTGACCCACGTGCGCGAGACGCTGCCCGGGGCACGACTGGCCTTCGGCGGTCCGGGCAAGACCGACGAGGAGCTGGCCCTTCCGGCATACCGGATCCATGTGGAGAGCCCCCACGAACTGCGCCGGCTCGCCGCGCTGCGCCAGGAGCGCGACGTCCTCCTGCGCGTCAACCTGCCGGTGGCGGCCACGGGCGCGGCACTGAGCATGGACGGCCCGTTCGGCATGGACCCCGAGGCCCTCGGTACCTGCCTGGACCTGCTGGCGCGGACGCCGTGGCTCCGGCTGCGCGGCGTGCACGCGCACCTGGCGTCCGGCCTCGGCGCGGCGCAGTCGCTCGGCGTGTCGGCCCAGGTACTCGGCTGGGCACGTTCCTGGCTGGACGGCCCGAGCGAGATCAACCTGGGCGGCGGCATGGCCGTCGACTACCGGAACCCCGGCGACCGCTTCGACTGGGCGGCGTACGGCTCCGGGCTCGCGGCACTGCGGCAGGCCGGCGAGACCCTGCGGATCGAGCCGGGCCGCGCGGTCACCGCGTACTGCGGGTGGTACGTCACGGACGTGCTCGACGTGAAACGGTCGCACGGCGAGTGGTACGCCGTCCTGCGCGGCGGGACCCACCACCTCCGCACACCGGCGGCGAAGGGCCACGACCAGCCGCTCACCGTGCTGGCGACCCGCAGCGGTCCCGCGGCGAGCGGCCCCGTGACGCTCGTCGGCCAGCTGTGCACGCCCAAGGACGTCTTCGCCCGGCGGGCGCCCGTCGAGCGCATCGCCATCGGCGACGTCGTGGCCTTCGCGATGGCCGGCGCGTACGCCTGGAACATCTCCCATCACGACTTCCTGATGCACCCGAAACCGGCCTTCGTCTACGTGAACGAATAACCGCGCCTCTCGGTCCGACGCCCTCTCAGGCGGGTGCGACCACCGGTAGGTCCGAATCGGCCGCCGCCGCCGCGAGCCGCCGGTCATAGGTGGTGAACGCCGTCAGCCTGCCGCCCAACCGTGCCGCAGTGGCCAGATGGATCGTGTCGAGGGTCCGCAGGAACGGTTCCTTCCGTGCCGCCGCGCTCAGCAGTATGTGGGAGCTGACCGGGATGACATTCACGTGCTCCATCGTCTCGGCGATCTTGCCTATCGCGTCCTCGGTCTGACCAGGATCGATGAGTCGGCCTTGGTCATCATGGCTGTTACGCCAGTTGGCGCGTACGATCTCCGCCCGGGCACGTTCTGGCTGACCCGGGCAGTGCCGGCATGAGAGCGGAGGTAGGAAAGTAGCGCGCGCGTCTCCGGTGCCTCTCGGACCAGTTTGACCAACGCCCAGGTGTCGAGATAGATCACCAGCGCTGCTCCTCTCGCATGACGAGAAGGGTGTCGCTCAGGACGGGGACATCGGGAAGGGCAGGGAGAGGGACGACGTCCGCGAGGTCTCCCTCGCCGGGAGCGGGGAGCATCTCGCCGCGCGCGATCATCTTCGGCATCAGCGCTTCGTCGGGTGACATCGGCATGAGCCGGGCGACGACCTCCCCTCGACTGGTGATCTCTCCGGTCTCGTTGACCTCGGTCAGCTCGCAGTCGGCGCTGGGGAGTGTACGAATACTTCGCGATACGCCACCAGAAGCGACGTCGCTGCTCTTCGTCTTCGGTTGCCGGGCTTTGTGCGCCCGCCGTGCTCAGGCCTGGGGAATCCGCTCCAGCAACGCGGTGAGGCCGGCGGCGTCGAGGAGGTCGGCGGGGCGGACGGTCCGGTTGACGGCGACGTAGTGGAAGGCGGCGCTGACCTGCTCGATGCCGAGGCCCGCGAGCCGTGCCCAGGCGAGACGGTAGGCGGCGAGCTGCACGGACACCGCGCGCGCCTCGTCGCCGGACGGCGGGCGGCCGGTCTTCCAGTCGACGACCTCGTAGCCGCCGTCGCCGGTGCGGAAGACCGCGTCGATCCGGCCGCGGATCAGCCGGTCGCCGATGGGGGTCTCGAATGGTACCTCGACGTCGTGCGGCTCCCGGTCGGCCCAGGCGCTCGCCTCGAACGCGGCCTGCAGGGCCTCCAGCTGCTCGTCGGCGGCGGCCCCGTCATCGGAGGCGCCGGGCAGATCGTCGAGCTCGATCAGCCGCTGCTGGCCCCAGCGGGCCTCCAGCCAGCGGTGGAAGGCGGTGCCGCGCCGGGCGTACGGCGCCGGCGGCTGGGGCAGGGGACGGCGGATCTGGCGGGCCAGCGCGGCGGGATCGCGGGCCAGCCCGACCAGCGACGACACCGACAGGTGGGCCGGGAGCTCCACGGCGAGGCCGTCCACGCCGCGGGACCGGTCGCGTTCGGCGAGCAACAGCTCGACGTCGCGGGCCCAGCCGGAGACGCGTCCGCGGTCGCGCGACGGCAGCGCGGAGTACGCCGCGGTGCCCCATCGGAGCCGGCCGTGCATCGCGTCGTCGACCATGCGGGCGCCCTCGGCCGCCGCGTCGTACCGCTCGCCCTCCGGCGTGACCGGCCACGAGGCGGTCTCCTGCTCGGCGAGCAGCGGGTTCTCCTCTCCCACCGGATCCTCGGCCCAGTAGCCGACCTGGCCCGCGCCCGCCTCACACGCCTCCCGGATCTCGTCCAGGAAGGGTGAGGGATGCAGTGGCCTGCTGGAGGTGCCCCAGCGGTAGCCGGTCGCGATGAGCAGGTGCTTGGCCCGGGTGACGGCGACGTACGCCAGGCGGCGTTCCTCGCGCAGGTCGCGGTCGGCGGTCGCGCCGTTGAAGGTCTCGATGTCGTCTTTCTGCAGCCCGGCGAGCGGCGGCAGGTCGGCCCGGTCGCCGCGCAGCGGGTACGGCAGGACACGCGCGTTCGTCGTCCACCTGGAGTTCTGCGGTCGCGAGGGGAAGACCGACCCGGCCCCTGGAGCGCCCTCCTTCGTGGGGCTGAACACCAGACCGGGGATCGCGACGACCTCCCACTCGAGGCCCTTGGCGGCGTGCACGGTCAGCAGCTTCACGCTGTTGGTCTCACCGACCCGCCCGGCCTCCAGCCCGTACTCCTCCGACTCGGCGGCCTTCAGATAGGCGAGGAACGCGCCCAGCGTGGGGTCCTGGGCGTCGCCGGCGAAGGAGGCCGCGGCGTCGACGAACGCGTCGAGGTCGGCGCGGGCCGTCACCGGGTCCAGGCCCGCGCGTGAGGCGACCTCGATATCGAGGCCGAGCGTCCGTTCCACCTCGGTGACCAGGTCGGGCAGGGCGAGCCCGACCTGCCCGCGCAGCGTCCGCAGTTCGTCGCGGAGCCGCTCCAATCGTGCGTATCCCCGCTCGGTGAAGTTCTCGGCGGGCCCGAGGTCGTCGAGCGCGTCGACGAGGCTGCCGTTCTCGTCGTTCAGCTCGGCCACCACCTGCCTCAGCGGATCCGAGGCGACGCGCTCGGGCAGGGGTCCCGCGTCGGGGTGGACGTCGCGGGCGGCCTCTCGGGCCAGGTCGTGGGCGCGGCGGCCGAGGGCCACGAGGTCACGCGGGCCCATGCGCCAGCGCGGCCCGGTGAGCAGGCGGGCCAGGGACGCCCCCGCGGACGGGTCGTGCATGACCTTGAGCGTGGCGACGACGTCCTGCACCTCCGGCACGGTGAGCAGGCCGCCGAGCCCCACGACCTCCACCGAGATGCCGCGCGCCTCGAGCGCCGCCCGGATCAGCGGGAACTGCGAGCGCTTGCGGGCCAGCACGGCGATGTCGGAGGGCTGCAGCCCCGCGCCGTGACGGCCGGTCCTCTCCCACGGCGACCCGTCCGGGGCCGTCTCCTTCGGCTGCCGCAGCAGGTGGAGGAGGCGTACGGCCAGCCGCTCGGCCTCGTCCTCGACGGTGTCGAGCAGGGCGCACTCGATGCGCCCGCGATCCTGCTGGGCCGCCCCGGGCCACAGCCGGGGCACGTCCTTGGCCTCCTCGCGCAGCTCCCCCTGGATGTGGGCGGCCGCGTCGAGGATCTTCTCCCCGTTGCGGAAGCTGGTCGAGAGCTGCCGCATCGGAGCGGGCCGGTCGCCCTCGGGGAAGTCGCGCACGAACCCCAGGAGGTTGCCCGCGCTGGCGCCCCGCCATCCGTAGATCGACTGGCAGGGGTCGCCGACGGCCGTCACCGGATGGCCACCGCCGAACAGCGACGTGAGGAGTACGAGCTGCGCGTGGCTGGTGTCCTGGTACTCGTCGAGCAGCACGGCGGCGTACCGGGACCGCTCGATGAGGCCGACCTCGGGATGACCGGAGGCGATCTTGGCGGCGAGCGCCATCTGGTCGCCGTGGTCCAGCACCTCCCGTTTCGCCTTCGCCCGCTGGTACGCCTCCACCAGCGGCAGGAGCTGCTCCCGGGCGGCCTGCGAGGCAAGCACCGAACCCTGGTGCTTCTTCGTGGGCTTCTCGACCTCGGCGAACCGCTCGTTCAACCACGCGCCGACCCCGCGGACGTGCTCGGGCGTCCGCAGGTGCTCCGACAGCTCCCCGGACAGCGCGATCACCGCCTTGGTGACGGTGTCGGGGGCCCAGTCGACGTCGTCCATCGGCCCGTCGTAGGCGTCCACGACCCGGGCCGCGATCTGCCAGGCCACCGCGGGGGTGACGAGCCGCATCGTCGGTTCGAGCGCGGCCCGCAGCGCGTGGTCGCCGAACAGCCGGGCGGCGTAGGCGTGGTACGTCGACACGGTCGGCTCGCCGTCGAGGATCTCCGGGGCGATGAGGTCGTCGTGCTCGCGGAGCTGGCCGAGCCGCCGGAGGACGCGGTCGGACAGCTCCGCCGCGGCCTTCCGGGTGAACGTGAGCCCGAGCACCCGCTCCGGGCGGATCAGGCCGTTGGCCACCAGCCAGACGACGCGTGCCGCCATCGTCTCGCTCTTGCCGGACCCCGCCCCGGCGATCACCGCCATGGGGGCGAGCGGCGCCTCGATGACGGCGGCCTGATCGGGCGTCGGCTCGGGGACGCCGAGCCGGTCGGCCAGCTCCTGCGGGCTGATCACCGTGCCTCACCTGCCGCACTCCGACCGCCCACCGGCCACCGCCTCGTCGCCGCCTCACGGACGTCTGTCATGTCACCTGTCCGCCGTTCTGGTGCGCGGGGCAGCAGCTCTGCACCGGGCAGGTACGACAGTGGTCGTCCCGCTTGGCCACGAAGACCGGGAGCGCCATCCCCTCGGCCACCCTGTCCACGAGCTTCCGCGGCCACTCGGGATCCTCGTCCGCGGACGGCGGGGCCTGCGTCTGGACGCGCACCCGCGCGGTGTAGGCGCCCTTTCCGACCTGGATCAGCTCCGCTCCTCCCGGCTCGATCAGGCCCTTGTCGGCGAACGCGCCGAGCATCACCGCCAGCTGGTAGACGCCGAGCTGCGGATGGCGCGCCAGGTCGTCCTCGCGCACCGCGGCGTTGGACGTCTTGATGTCGACGATCCAGGCGCGCCCGTCACCGTCACGTTCGGCGCGGTCGATCCGCCCGCGGATCACCACCCGGCCCAGGTCGATCTTGAAGGACTCCTCGATGGACACGACCTCGCGGGCGTCGGGCCGCTGGTGCCAGGCCATGAACCTGGCCACCATCGTCTCGGCCTGCCCGCGCTGCTTCTCGGAGTACCACACGCTGCGGAAGTCCAGGTCGTCCCAGATCTCGTCGAGGCGCTTGGCGATGTCGACGTCGGTCGCCGCCTCGTCGTTCGCGACCAGCTCGGCAACCGCGTGGATCACCTTGCCCATCGTGGCGAACTCACCCGCGCCGCCGTCCTCGGCGCCCACGCACGCCGCCAGCAGCCAGCGCAGCCCGCACTTCTCGAACGTCTCCACCTGCGAGGGCGAGAGCACGAGCGGCTCGTCCTCGGCGAACGCCGGCCCTTCGTGCGACAGGTCCGTCAGTGCGTACCAGCTCCGCGGGTCCGCGCCCTGCACACCGGCGCGGGCCAGGCGGGCAAGGTGCCCGGCCGCGGCGCGCCGCAGCGGTGGCGATGTCTTCGGGTCGGTCAGCACCGAGCGCAGGTCCGCGACGAGGGCCCGCAGCGACAGCCAGCGGGTGCGTTCGTCGAGCTGGGCCTGTTCGGCGGCGGCCGGCAGGAGTTCGCGGAGGAACCGCGAGGGACGCTCCTCGGCGTCCTCACCGCCGACCGCGGTCACGATGAGGCGCCTGCGGGCCCGGGTCGCCGCGACGTAGAACAGCCGGCGCTCCTCCTCCAGCATCTTGGCCGCGAGGGAGACGGCCCGCACCGCGCCGGCCTCGTCCCGCCGCCCCCCTCGTACGTCCGTGGGCACCCCGCGCCCCCCGTCGGCGGCGTCCGCTCGGTCGGCGTGGCCGGCGCCCGGCTCGGCGACGCCGGTCGCGGCCTCGATCAGCTCCTCACTGCCCAGCAGCGACCCGCGCAGCCGCAGGTCGGGCCAGACGCCCTCCTGCACGCCCGCGACGATGACGACGTCCCATTCGAGGCCCTTGGAACGGTGTGCGGTAAGGATGCGCACGGCCTCGCCGTCGGGGGCCCGCTCGGCCAGGCTGTCGCCGGGGATCTCATACGAGGCCAGGTCGTCGAGGAACAGCCGGGGGCCGGCCTGCGGCATCCGGTCGGTGAACCGGGCGGCCATGTCGAAGAGCGCGACCATGGCGTCCAGGTCACGGTCGGCCGCCGCCCCCCGCGCGCCGCCCTTGGCGCTGTGCTCGAGAAGGCGGTCGGCGAGGCCGCTCTCCTGCCACACCGCCCACAGCACGGCCCCGGCGTCGCCGCCGCGCCCGGTCACCTTCCTCGCGAGGGCGATGAGCCTGGCGACCCGCTCGGCCGGCGCCCGGACCTTCGGATGAATGAGCAGCAGCTCGCGTGGGTCGTTCAGCGCGCGGACGAGCAGCCCTTCGGCGGCCTCGTCGCCGTTCAGCGAGCTCAGGTCGCGCAGGACGCGCCGGAGCCGCCGCAGGCCGAGCGCGTCCGCGCGGCCGATCGGGCCCAGGACGAGCTCCTCGGCTGCCTCCTCGTCGAGCAGCACGGGCCGCAGCGCGCAGCGGAGCAGCATGATGAAGGGACGCGCGCCGGGCTCGTCGACGAGCGGCACCTCGTCCCCGGCGACGATCACGGGCACGCCCGCGGCGGCCAGCGCCCGGCGCAGCGGTGGCACCTGGCGGACCGCGGAGCGGACCAGCACGGCCATCCGCGACCAGGGGACGTTCTCCAGCAGGTGCGCGCGGCGTAGTTCGTCGGCGATGAGAGCCGCCTCCTGGCCGGCGCTGTCGGCCACGACGGCGCGGACCGCCTGCCCGTCTCCGGCCCCCGACGGCGAGCCCGCCTCCGCGGTCTCGTCCGCGCGCTCGGCGGGCAGCAGGACACGGTGCTCGCTCGTCAGGCCGCCGACGGGAAGGCGCGCGGCGACCCGGCGAGAGGCCTCCAGGATGACCGGCGTCATCCGTCGGCAGGTCCGCAGCGAGACGACGGGCGCCTCGCCGCCGGTGGCCGTGCGGAACCGTCGCGGGAACTCCAGGATGCCCGCGACGTCGGCGCCGCGGAAGCCGTAGATCGACTGGTCGGGGTCGCCGACGACGATGAGCTCCCGCCCGCCGTCGGCCAGCTGCCGCAGGAGGCGCTCCTGTGCGGGGTCGGTGTCCTGGTACTCGTCGACGAGGATGACGTCGTGCGCCGCGCGCTCGCGCCGGCGTACCTCCTCGACCGTGAGCAGGCCGGCGGCGGCGTGGATCAGCTCGGCGTAGTCGTAGGCCATCACCGGGTCGACGTCGAAGCGCTCGTCGTAGCGGTGCAGGAACCGGCCGGCGGCGTCCCAGTCGTCGCGGCCGTGCGCCCGGCCCAGATCGATGAGCTCCGACGGGCCGAGGCCGCGCTCGGTGGCGCGGAGGATGAAGTCGCGCAGTTCCTCGGCGAACCCGCGGGTCTTCAGCGTCTCGTGGAGGCGGGACGGCCACTGCCGCGCGCCGTCGGTGACCTCGCCGTGGAGGAGCCGGCGGACTTCGAGCAGGTGCTCGGGCCCGGACAGCAGCCGTGGCGGAACGTCGTCGGCCAGGGCCGCCTCGCGGCGTACCAGCGCGTTCGCGTAGGAGTGGAAGGTCAGTGCCAGCGGAGTGCGGGTGGTGCGCTTCAGGCGCCCCGTGATGCGCTCCCGGAGCTCACCGGCGGCCTTGCGGCCGAAAGTGAGGACCAGCACCCTCTCCGGGTCGATGCCGCGGTTCTCGATGCGGTCGACGACGGTCTCGACGATCGTGGTGGTCTTGCCGGTGCCCGGCCCGGCCAGCACGAGCAACGGCCCTCCGGCGTGCTCGACGACCCGCCGCTGGTGCTCGTCGAGCACGGGAGGCGGCGACTGCGCCGGGCCGGCGCGCCGCACGAGCCGATAGGAGGTTGCTGACACACATGTGATTCCAGCAGATCATCGGGGGTGATCGTGACACAGTGACGGCATGTCGCGGTTGTGACTTTGGCGCTCAGGACTCGCGGCGCCGTCCGAGGACCACGCACAGCGGGCGGCCGGGGTCCTTGACGGCCACCGCACCGGGCCTACGCTCTCGGTAGCGAGTGGTCATTCAGAATTCAACCATCGGCTTCCGGATCTGAGGGGCGAACATGGGCGACATCGACCTGGCCGCGATCGAGGCCGAGCGGACCCGCATCCGGGACACCTACCTTCACGAGGACCGGCCGGCCAGCTCCGCGCGGGGCGTGCACCATGTGGCGCTGCTGTCATCGGACGTCGAGCGAACCGTGCGCTTCTACCAGGACGTGCTGGAGTTCCCGCTCACCGAGATCTTCGAGAACCGCGACTACAAGGGCTCGAACCACTTCTTCTTCGACATCGGCAACGGGAACCTGCTGGCGTTCTTCGACTTCCCGGGGCTGGACCTGAGGCCGTACACGGAGGTCCTCGGCGGTCTGCACCACATCGCGATCTCCGTAGAGCCGTCGCGCTGGCGGCGGCTGCGGGCCAACCTCGATGCGGCCGGCGTGGACTACCAGTCCGAGAGCGGCACGTCGATCTACTTCGCCGACCCCGACGGCGCCCGCCTCGAGTTGATCGCCGACCCGCTCGGCGAGATGTACGGCGACCGCGTCATGTGACCGGGTCCGGCCGGTCGCCGCCGTCCCAGCGGGCGAGGCGCATGTCGACGCGTTCGCCGCGCAGGGGCGTGCCCTCGGACTGGTAGTGCTTCATGGCACGCCGCTCGTGGCACACGGGGGGCGAGCCGTCGGCGCGGACGACCCGCCACCACGGCACGCCACCGCCCCACAGCGCCATCACACGGCCGACCTGCCGCGGTCCGCCCTCGCCGAGAAACTCCGCGATGTCGCCGTACGCCATGACGCGGCCGGGCGGGATGCTCTCGACCACGTCCAGCACCCGCTCGGCGAACCGCGTAGGGTCACCGTGCACGGCCGGCGCCCGGATCGGGCTCCTGGGGGGCGCGGACGCGCCGGATGAGCAGCACGGTGGTCGTCAGCGCCCCCGCCAGGCCGAACAGCGCCGCGACGCCGACCCAGCCGCCGAGGATGACCAGCCCCGGTGGATGGCGTTCGACCTGGACCGGCCGCACCGGGCGGGTGTCGAACCGGCCCGTCCTGCCGCCGGCCACCAGTCGGTAGCCCCGCAGCCGGCCTGCCTCGGCGAGCGCGGTGGCGGCATTGACCTCACCGAAGCCGACCGACTCGTTGTACCCGGCCGGCGGCCGGCGGTCGGCGCCCGCGGCGATCGCCTGGGCCACGAGGGCGGGGGCCATGCGCGGGTACTCCGCTCTGACCAGCGCGGCCACGCCGGAGACGACCGCGCCGGCCTGACTCGTCCCCTCCCCGGTCCAGTACATGGTCTTCGAACCGGTGCTGAACACGCCGGTCCCGGGTGCCGCGACCAGCACGCTGGAGTTCCGGTCGGAGAACTTCATCGGCGCGCCGTCGCGCGTCACGGCCGCCACGCCGATGACGCCGGGGAAGCCCGCTGGGTAGGACAGCTGTGCGACGCCGTCCTTGTCGACCTTCTTCGGGTCCTTCGAGTCGCCGTCGTTGCCCGCCGAGGCCACCACGACGACCCCCTTGGAGATCGCGTACGCGACCGCGGCGCGCTCCTCCATCGTCGCGCCGGGGCCGCCGAGTGACATATTGATGACGTCGGCACCGTGGTCCGCGGCATAGCGGATCGCCTTGGGCAGCGCCATCGCGTAATCCAGCCGGGTGCGGAAGAAGCTGTAGCCCGCCTCGTCCGGGTCGGCGATGGTCCGCACGGACAGCAGCCGGGCCTCGGGTGCGATGCCGATCATCCCGGCGCCGGAGCCGTGCCCGTGCCCGGCGATCAGCGAGGCCATCCAGGTGCCGTGGAACCGGCCAGGGCCCGGCGCGATGCCCCGGATGAGGTCCGGGCCGGTGGTGACCGACCCCGCGAGGTCGGGATGCGAGCCGTCCACACCGGTGTCGAGCACGGCGACGGTGACGCCTCTGCCCTTGGTGATGTGCCACGCCTGCTCGGCCGCGACCGCGTCCAGCACCCACTGCTGCTTGTCCCGGATGATGTCCGCGTGCGCGGCGACGGGGGTGAACACCGCCGCGAGCGCCAGGGCCGCGGCCGCCGCGCCCCTCAGCACGTCCACTCCCGTTTCTGCGAGCAGTCGGGCTGGACTGGGAGAGCCAGTGCCTCGACGATGTTGCCGCCGACCTCCGGCGCGAGCAGGAAGGCGCCGGTGTGCTTCTCCAGCACGGCGGCGGCCGGGCGTCCGTCGGTCTGCCCGGCCACGGTGAGTACGACGTACGGCCCGGACTGACCGGCCGAGACGTACTGCCGTGCGGCGTCGTCGAAGCGGGACGTCACGGTCTGCGGGAACGCCAGCGCGTGCAGGGAGGCGCCGGCGGTGGTCGGATCCGGGGGCACGAGGGCCTCCCTCGCCGCGCTCGCGGCACGCTCGTCGGTCAGGACCGCGACGCCCACGGTGAGGACGATGCCCTGCAGCTGGTCAACGTAGGTGGCCCGCAGCAGGGCACGGCAGCCGTACCGCATGAGCACGGCAGCCGGTGCGGGGTCGATGCCGGTCGTGCAGCCCTTCTCCGGCGCGACGCCGACCCGCTGCGCGTGTTCCACGCCGCCCTGTTCGGCGGTGTACGGCACGGCGTTCGGGAAGATCCTGTCGGCCGGCCAGGTGCGCCAGCGGTCGCCCACTTCCTCCGTGGCGGCCCGGTAGAGCTCCCATTTGGTGGGCTTGCGGTGGAACTCCCAGTAGACCCGGCCAGTGGCGAGGATCCCGACGGCGAGATAACCGACCGCCGTGATCACGGCCACGACCAGCCAGAGCGTGCGCCTCTCATGCCACGGCCCCGGCTCGGGCGGTGGTTCCTCCGGTCCTCGCCACGACCCCGATTCGCCGGGGCCGAGTGCGGGCCAGCCCGGCCCGGAGGTTTGCGCCATATCTGACAAGGTTACTTGGCCTTCCTCGACGCCTTGTCAAAGATTGGGACGCCTGCCGGCCTTGGCACGAATGAGACCGCCCCGGCCGCGTGCGCGGCCGGGGCGTCGAGGTGTGCCGACCGGCCCGCCATGGTGGGCCGGTCCACGTGATCAGTACGTCGGCTGGGACGGGTCGATCTGGTTCACCCAGGCCAGGACCCCGCCGCCGAGGTGCGCCGCGTCGGAGAAACCGGCGTCCTTGACGATCGCCAGGCACTCGGCGCTGCGTGCGCCGGACTTGCAGTGCAGCACGACCTTCTTGTCCTGCGGCAGCCTCTCCAGCGCCGCGCCGGACAGGAACTCTCCCTTGGGGATCAGCGTGGCCCCCGGGATACTGACGATCTCGTACTCGTTGGGCTCCCGGACGTCGACGAGGAAGATGTCGTCGCCCTCGAGCATGGCCTGCAGCTCGGTCGCCGTGATCGTGGAGTCTTTGGCCGCGTCGGCCGCCTCCTCGGAGATCGCTCCGCAGAACGCCTCGTAGTCATCGAGCAGCTCGGTGATCGTGGGGTTCTTGCCGCACAGCGGGCACTCGGGGTCCTTGCGGATCTTGACGCTGCGGTAGTTCATCTCGAGGGCGTCGTAGATCATCAGACGGCCGACCAGTGAGTCGCCGATCCCGGTGATCAGCTTGATCGCCTCGTTGACCTGGATGGAGCCGATCGAGGCGCACAACACGCCCAGCACGCCGCCCTCGGCGCAGGACGGCACCATCCCGGGGGGCGGCGGCTCGGGGTACAGGCAGCGGTAGCACGGCCCGTGCTCGGACCAGAACACCGAGGCCTGGCCGTCGAAACGATAGATCGAGCCCCAGACGTACGGCTTGCCGAGCAGCACCGCGGCGTCGTTCACCATGTAGCGCGTGGCGAAGTTGTCGGTGCCGTCGACGATCAGGTCGTAGCCGCCGAAGACGTCCATGACGTTCTCATTGGACAGCGCCTCGTTGTGGACTATTACCTCCACCAGGGGGTTGATCTCCCGGACTGTGGCCGCCGCCGACTCCGCCTTGGGGCGGCCGATGTCGGACTGGCCGTGGATGATCTGGCGCTGCAGGTTGGACTCATCGACGACGTCGAAGTCGATGACGCCCAGCGTGCCCACGCCGGCCGCGGCGAGGTACATCAGCGCTGGCGACCCGAGGCCCCCGGCGCCCACGCACAGCACCTTCGCGTTCTTCAGGCGTTTCTGCCCGGCCATCCCGACATCCGGGATGATCAGGTGACGCGAATAGCGCCGGACCTCGTCGACGGTGAGCCCGTCCGCGGGCTCGACCAGGGGTGGCAACGACACGGTGTCTCCTGTGCGTGCTCGGGTTTTTTCGATACGGACACTCTGGGTCCTATCCACCCGACAACTCTCCCATGCGCCTTCCGCATTCCCGCAGCATGGCCCGGCAGCCAAAGTCCCCAACCGCATAGATCGCTAAATAACGGGCACATGGCAGCCGTACGTCCTCACGAAGGAGATGCACACCATGGGCTTCATAGACAAGATCAAGAATAAGCTGCAGATGAGCAAGGGGCGCGGCAAGGAAGAGGCCGGCCGCGCCACCGGCGACCCGTACCTCAAGGCGGAAGGCCGCGGGGACCGGATGGAAGGCGGCGTCAAGCAGGCCGGCGAGCACGTGAAGGACGCCGGCAAGAATGTCCGCGACAGCTTCAAGAAGTGATCACCACCGCGGGCGCCCTCGTCGACCCCTGGTCAACCGGCGGCGGGGGCGTCCTGCGGCATCCGTGTGTCCTCCAGGAGGGCGCGGAACTCACGTGCCACGGCCTCGGGCCGCTCCATCTGGGCGACGTGCCCGACGTCGGGGAGGACGACAACGCGGGAACGCCTGAAGACCCGGCCCGCGCGTACCGCCATCCTCGCGTCGACGAGCCGGTCGTGGCGGCCGTAGATGAGAAGTGTCGGCGCGGAGACCCGCGCGGCGTAACGCCAGAGGGAGCGCCGCATGTAGGCGGTGACGATCGCCCGTGACGACGCGATGATCGCCTCGGCGTTGTGCGCCAGCTGGTCCCGGCGCCGTGTGTCCGCGACCAGGTCCATCAGCCGGTCGGGGTGAAGGCTCGCCGGGTCGGCGAAGCACATCTCGAGCGTGTTCTGGACTCGCTGCTCGGGGGAGAGCAGGGTGAGCCGGCGGATCGCCCACGGGCCGAAGCCGGGCATGGTCGCGGCCAGGATCCGGGCGGGGCCGTACCTCGGCCGCAGGTCGGGGAGGGCCGGGGAGATGAGAGTGAGCGTGCGCACCAGGTCCGGCCGGGTGCCGGCGAGGCGCGTCGCGATGGCTCCGCCGAGCGAGTTGCCGAACAGGTGGACCGGGCCGCGGCCACGTTTCTCGATCAGCCGTACGACGCTGCGCGTGTGCGCGTCGATCGAGTAGTCGCGGTCGGGAGGAGGCGGCGAGTAGCCGAACCCGGGCAGGTCCACCGCGTCACCGACGAGCTCGTCCGTCAGCAGGCCCATGAGATCGGTCCAGTTGGACGCGGAGCCCGCCAGCCCGTGGACGAAGACGGCCGGCTCAGCGTCATCGCTGCGCGGGGGCGCCGTCCGCGCGAACACCTCACGGTCACCGAGGGATATCAGTTCCCCCGGCCAGTGTGGAATCGGTGCGCTCATATAAGGGAAACAATACCGGTGTCGATTCTGTGCCCTCGCCCGGCTTGACCCGATCTTGGAAATAATCAGGGGCCCCTGACCACGAAGGTGAGGGGCCCCTTGGTGCTACTGACTGCTACTGAGCCGGCTCGCGGTGCGGCGGGCGGCCTTCGTGCCGCCTGTCCTGGCGGTCGTCGTAACGCCCGCCGCCGGAGCGGCCGTCGCGGCGCTGCGGGCCTCCGTCGTGACGCTCGCCCGCACGCCCCTCACGGCGCTCACCCTCGCGGCGCTCGCCGTACCGGCCGCCTGGACGCC